>CANRKN010000089.1 GCA_947631215.1 uncultured Oscillospiraceae bacterium
AAGCACGTTGCGGACATCGACGCCGCCTGCCGCGAACGGCTGGAGGTCCTGATCCCCGCCATGGCCAAGCAGGAGGGCGTCACAGAGCAGCTCAAAGCAACCGACCAAATGGAATGGGTCCGCAGAATGAACAGCATCAAGAATCGCGCGGAAGAGATCGTCCTTCAGGAACTGGTCTACGACTGAGAGTACTATAACCTCAAAACACGCATTTGGCAAGATCGCCGACGCCGTCCCGGAGCTTATACTTGCACACACCGTCAAGCACTTTTTTCTCGATCAGCGTTTTGGTCAAAGCCGCCGTCCATTTTTGGCTGAAATTCGTATTGCCGAAATATGCGTTGAAGTTCTGCTGCGGGAGCAGAACGTACTCGCGGCCTTCCTCCTTGTTGGCGATATAGTATTTGCACAGCAAAATGCTCGCCTCCACGGGGACGCTGCCCGGCGTCAGCTCGGCTAGGCGTTGGACGACCCTTTCCGGCAGTTCAAAATCCTTATCCCGTAGCGGCCCCAGTTCAAGCGCGTCGGCGAGGATATCGTCAAAACGAAGCACCCACGCGCCTTTTGTATTGGAGGCAAAGGCCGGAACGAGCATCTGCCGGAGCTTATTCGCCCATTGGCCGCGAAAGCCTTTTTTGAGTGCCAGGACCTTATCCAAAACACCCTTGCGAACGGCACTGGGATTCGTTTCCACAAAGGCGATGATATTCTCCACATGCCGGATCAGCCAGCCCTCCCCATCAGGGGTCACCAGCTCCGGAAATTCCTGCGCATATTCCCCATAATTCACCCTGCGCCTCGGATCGTCCAGATCCGGGGCCTTTTTTGTTTTCTCCCCGGAAAGGCTGCACCAGGCCAGCAGCGCCCGGCGGGCACAGTCGATCCTATCATAACCGCTGCCGTCCTCCCGGAAGAGATAGCCGCGGGCCAGGATCGTCAGAACATGGCGAAAACCCTTGAAGTCCATCAGCATGGGAAAGGTGAAGCGCCCCATGTAGGCGGTGCCGCCCTTGCCCTCCGCCTTGTATTCGGGAAACTCTGTGTAGGCCGAAAACTCCTCCCATTCATTCAGCATGTTTTCTCAGCCTCCTTATCCAGCCCCTCCTCCGAGACGCGCTCCGGTCAACGGCCAGCTCCAGCGCCGCTGCCGGCAGCACCTCCAGAATGAACGCCCGCTTGCCCAGAGCCTCCGCACACATCACGGCCTCGTCCCAGTCCAGCCGCTCCAACACCTCTCCCGGTCCGGGCCGGACATTGGGGCGGATCACGTCCCGGCAGTTACGGATCAGCCTCTGGCGGTAGTCCTGGCTGTCCGCAGCGCCGCGCATCATCCTCTTCATCTGCTCCGTGTCGGTCTGCCGGACGCCTTTGTGTCTCTTTACCTCCATGTCCCGGTGCTGGTCATCCAGGTCCATCAGAATGTCCCCCAGCATCCGGTAGCCGCCGCACCGGAAGTCGCAGAGGATGTCCCGGCAGGACGGCAGCCGACCGGTGAATACCGTGTAGAGCATCAAAAGCCGATCCTCTTTGGGGGTAAACTGCCAGCTGGATTCCCGCAGGTTGGACAGCGTCGTATGCACGTCATAGGGGGACATATAGGAGAAAGTGTCATACAGTGCGTCCACGGATATCTCATTCTCCCGGTCCTGGGAAAATAGGATACGCTGTATGTCCTTCCGGTAGTTGCCGGAGGACGTGATGTGCCGGTATGCCTCGCAGCGCCGTTTGGCCTCTTCGTAGTCCGCGATGATCGAACGCATACGTTCCAGGGCGTGTGGGTCGAGCTTTTCTTTCCAGTCCAAATCTATGGCAAAGGTGAAAAGCTCCCCGCTGTCCGCCGGTTCTGCCTTCGGTATTTTCGTTTTTCTCCCCAGCTCGCGGGCATAGAACGGCGTGCGCTCCAGGTTGGCCGTGATCTCATCCCAATCGACCCCGTTGAAGAAGGCCCTGAGCTTCTGGTTCCGGGTTGGATCGTACCACGCATGGTCGTCCGGCTCCCCGGCGATCTCCTTGTAACGAAGGAAGAGACTTCGGACTCTGGCCTGATGGCCCAGGTATTCGGACAGGTCCGGCTTAATGCCGCTCTTGGCCGAGTCGATCTCCAGGCCCGTGAGGATGGTCAGGATCTCCGTCTCTTTTCGGCACTGTTCCCGCAGCTCCTCCGGGGCCGCCTCATCATAGGCAAGGATGCTCCGGCGCAGGGCGGCGTTGGATATCTGCCCGATGCGGGAGGAAAAGGTGCTCTTCACGGTCAAAAACCGGGCGCGCCAGTCGCTGGCGTTCGCGATCAGTGCCTCGGCGGACGGTATCTTCAGCAAAGGCAAATTGCTGTCATTTTCAATACCTCCGGCATAATTGCGGAGGATACTGCGGCACAGCATGGGCTCCGCGTACAGGTGGACGGTATCCCCGTCATAATCCGCGCCGCCCAGCCGATCCGGGATCAGGGACCGGGAATCCACCATAGCCACATAGTATAGGTGGGACAGATACTTTTCCCGCAGCGGCCCCACAGGAGAGATCGGCGTGACCAGCGCCTCCTCGTTCCGGGAGATATGCGGATTGCGGAGGATCGTGAGAAGTCCCTTCTGCGCATACGCAGGCTGCGGCGCATAGACCTGCGCTCCCGTCAAACATTCCTTTTCCAGAACTCGGCTCGCCTCCGGCGAAGTGGGCCGCACAATGTTTGCCAGCAGGCGCATCAGGTCGTCGGATAGGTATCGGGTGTCCCCGCTGACCTGCAGCTTGCCCATGCCGTATTTCTCCAAAATCTGTTTGGCCTTGTCCGCCAGTTCCTTTTGAAAGACTTTCTCCCGCAGAAAGGCAGGGTTCTTGCTGAGCAGCTCCGCCCGCAGCTTGCGCCCGTCGCCGTAGTCCAGTTCCGGGTCATCTTTATCCGCGGCGAAATAGGCGAGCTGCCAGTCTTCGTTGGCAGCGGCGTTATAGTAGGCGATCTCCGTCGCCTTTGTGAACCAGGTCCCGTCTTGGTCCGCGGGAGAGGTCTCCCAGCCCAGCGGGAGGCAGTGGGGCCGGTATTCCTCGGCGGTGATAGCCGCAGTATTGAGGAGCTGGAAGTTCAGCTCCGTCAGTCCGTCCCGGCTGCGGCGGTCCATGTTGGAAACAAACAGCTTGTGTCCGTACCTCCGGCAGCGCTCCAGGTACTCCTTCCAGCGCAGGCCGTTTTCCCGCATCCAGCCCCAGCCCTTGCACATGCTCTTCGTGAGGATCATGTCCACCTTTGAGACAGGATGGCGGAGACCCTCAATATCCTCGATCTCGTCCACGCCCAGCTCCGCGAACAGAGATTTGATGTCCACTTCGTGCACAACGCCCTTGATGTACGGCAGACGTATCTGAAAGGAATGGTGGTCGTGCTTTTCATAGCCGAAGGGATCAAGCCGGAGGGCAAGCTCCTGGGAGATCAGCCCCTCGCCGTCAAATTCCAGCACCTCCACGTCCATCCGCTTTTCCACGCGGGTATAGCGGCGTACCGGCCCGTCGGTGCCGTCATCCTCCACGGTGATGACGGGAACGTCCTTTATAATGCTCCGGGGGTTGTCCACTACGATGATATGATCGGCGTCCAGGGAATAACAGACGCTGCGCGCTGTTATTCCCAACGGATACCGGTCGTGCTCCCGGCTAACGCCGGAACCGCACGACATGGCATAATAGTCTTCGCCGATGACCTGTCCGCTGGTGAACATGAGGCCGTTGTATGCATAGAGCTTGGAAAGCTGACAGTTCCCGATGGTCATCCCCAGCGTCATGGCCTCCCATAGCGCGTCATAGAGATCGGCGCGGACAAAGGAGAGCCTGTTGTTTCGGCTCATGCTGGCGGAGCGCTCAAAAGCGCGGAAGTGCACTGGGCCGCGGGTAAAGGTGAGCTCTATACCCTCCGGACGAAACAGCCATTCTGCCAGATCTTGCAGTTGCTTCACCTGCCCAACGGCACGGCGGTCGAAGATCCCGGTGAAGTCCAGATAGACCAGGGAGCCCATCAGCCTGTCCTCTGGGTCCGCCGTCACGGGACCGGGATCATCGGCGGTAAGGTGCAGCAGCTGATGAAACATGGCGCAGTCGTCCTGCATGGTTTTACGGATGGCAGACCGGCTCGTCTCGTCATTGGTATCAAAGCAGAAGCGCCAGCCGCCCTCCGTCTTTTGCCGACAGTTCAGGATCGTCCGTGCGGAGATCTGCAGGATACTGTACTGCTGCAATTTCATAAGCTGTCTTCACCTTCTTTCAAAATAAGATAACTGCTATCACTTTTAAAAAGGCTCAAGAAAAAAGAGCCGATCGTCCGACTCTTTTGCTAAAACGTGCCCGCTCTGCGGTCCTGCCCGTGTCACTCCTCGTTCTGGTCGTCAAAGGAGTAATCATTCAGCTCTTTGAAATCCAGAAACTCCGAGACCGTCATGTTGAAAGCAATGGCGATCTTATGGAGCGTCATGACCCTGGGATTCTTGGTAAGGCCGCGGACGATATTATCAATGGTGGACTGATTGATACCGCTCATCGTGGCCAGCTTGTTGATGGCGATACCCCGTTCCTTGCAAAGCTGACGGATGCGGCGGACGTACAGATCGGAATACTCCATGGCAGCCTCCTCTTGTTACCCGTTTGTGGGTTAACCTGATGATAACAAGAGAATCGGACGCATTAACCCGAATACGGGTTGACTTGCGCGGCTTTTTGGCGTTAAAATCGAATTACCCGAATACGGGTATTTGAGCCGGAGGGTACGCCATGGCAGACTATAGAAAAATGTATTACCTTCTATGCAAGGCGATAGATGATGTAATAGATCCGCTGGAACGTATACCGCTTGCCGCGCCATATGCGCAGCAGCTGCAGAGGGTGTTGCTGGAGGCGGAAGAGATTTACATTTCCACCGCGCCCTATGCTGAGAAGACAGAGGACTCAAAAATCATCCAAATCAAAACAGATGAATAATTGGACGCGCTCCGTCGCTTGCTGAAACAGTCAGCGACGGGGCGCTTTCTTTTGCCTATAAGACCGTCCATCTGTAAAAACAGTAATTAAATAACTGCTATCACTTTTTGGTGGCAGGACCCCAGTGATACGACACCACTACATATGGAGGAAGTTCAAATGAAACAGATCAATGGTATTTAATCACAGAGCGCATTGTGCGCGGAAAGGAGTATCAAATTTGAGCAAGGAACTGACCTGCAGGACCTATAACCCTATCACCCGGCGCATCGGCAACACCACCTTTAAGGTAAAGGTGCATTTCAGCAGTGATGCCACAGAGACCATGGAGGACAAAATTTTGCGCCTGATCCGCAATGAAGCTGACACAAACGAGTCAAAGTGTGGTACAACAGACGCTGCGCGCTGTTGTACCAGAAAAATACCAGTCACGCTCCCGCTTGCGCGAAACCGCGTGACATGGTACAATGGATACGCCACAGATGAGCCGTCCAGCCTGAAAGGAGTTCAGCGATGAACAGCAGGCAGACGGACAAGACCATTACAGCCCTGTATGAGCGGCTGTCCCGTGACGATGAACTCATGGGAGACAGCAACTCCATCATAGGGCAAAAACAGATGCTGGAGGACTACGCCACCCAGCACGGTTTCACCAACTGCGTCCACTACACGGATGACGGTTACTCTGGCGGCACCTTTGACCGCCCCAGCTGGAAACGGCTGCTAGCGGATATCGACGCCGGGAAAGTGGGGACGGTGCTGGCAAAGGACATGTCCCGTATAGGCCGTGATTATCTACAGACCGGCTTTTATACGGAGGTGCTGTTCCGGGAAAAGGGCGTGCGCTTCATCGCCATCGCCAACGGCGTGGACAGCGCGGACAAGGCCAGCGGCGAGTTCACGCCGTTCCTCAACATCATGAACGAGTGGTATCTGCGGGATTGCAGCCGGAAGCAGGTCGCCGCATTTCAGATACGGGGCAGGGCCGGGATACCGAACACCAGCAACCCGCCATACGGCTACCGCAAGGACCCGGAGGACAAGCATCACTGGCTCGTGGATGAGGAAGCCGCCGCCGTTGTCCGGCGCATCTTTCGTCTGGCGATGGAAGGGCACGGTACAGGCGACATCGCCCGTATCCTGCGGGACGACAAGGTAGAGCGGCCCTCTTACTATCTGGCAAAGCGCGGGTGCGGTACGCACCAGAAGAATCTGGACGCCGCCCGCCCCTATGACTGGGCGAGCAATACGGTCGCCGAGATCATTTCCCGGATGGAGTACCTGGGCCATACGGTAAACTTCCGTTCCTATAAGGAATCCTACAAGGACAAGCACGCGATCAAGCGTCCGCCGGAGGAATGGCTGATCTTTGAAAATGCCCACGAGGCCATTGTAGACGAGGAAACGTGGAAGCTGGCCCAGCAGATACGCAAAACGAGAAAGCGCACGGACAATGTGGAGGTCGCCAATCCTCTGACCGGCCTTGTGTACTGCGCGGAGTGCGGCGCGAAGATGTTCAACCATCGGAACCGCTCACGGGCGGACAGGGAAAAGCGCGGACTGGACCCGGTGACGGGCCTCTACCCTTACGACCACTACGACTGTGCCACCTATTCGCGGACCATCACCCACACGGAAAGAAAGTGTTCCAGCCACTATATCACGACCCGTGCGCTCCGGGCGCTGGTATTGGACGCCATCCGCGAGGTGAGCGTCTATGCCCTCTCTGACCGGGAAGCGTTCATCCGCCAGGTGCGGGAGGCCTCCGAGATACGGCAGAAGGAGGCGGCCCGCGATCAGAAGCGGCAGGTGTCTCAGTCAAAGCGGCGCTGTGCCGAACTGGACGGCCTCATCAAGAAGCTGTATGAGGCATACGCCACCGGGAAAATGCCAGAGAAGCGGTATGAGATGCTGTCCGCCGATTATGAACGGGAACAGGCGGAGCTGGAGTCGTCCATCGCAGAGGGCGAAAAGAAACTGGCCGTCTATGACAGCGACACCGACCGGGCGGAGCAGTTTTTGGCGCTGGCGCGGAAATACACGGACTTCACCGAACTGACGACGCCCATGATCTACGAGTTCGTGGACAAGATCGTCGTCCACGCGCCGGACCGCTCTACCGGGGAGCGGGTCCAGGAAGTGGACATCTATCTGAAGTTTATCGGCAAATTCGACATTCCCCGGCCCGAACCCACGGCGGAGGAGCTGGAGAAGATGGAAAAGGACAGGCAGCGCAGGGCGTACAACCGGGAGAAATCCCGCCGCTGCGCCCTGCGGAAAAGGCAAAAGGAGGCTGCGGCAGTATGACGAATCGTGAATTGCTGGATCGGATCGACCGGAATGCCGCTTATATCCGGGAACACCGTCCGCTTTCCGAGGCGGAGATCAAGCAGCTGGACGCCTACTATAAGATAGGGACGACGTACAGCTCCAACGCCCTGGAGGGAAACTCTCTTACTCTCTCTGAGACGAAAGTGCTTCTGGAGGACGGTATTACCGTAGGCGGAAAGCCTCTGCGCGACTGTTACGAGGCGGCGGGCCACGGGAGAGCGTATGATCACATGGTCTCGCTGGCCAGAAGCAAGAATTTTCAGCTTACGGAGGACATTATAAAGCGGCTGCATTTTCTGTTCTACAGCGGCATAGATGCCGAGGAAGCCGGACAGTACCGCAAAGGGCAGGTGTTCATTTCCGGCACGGAATATGTTCCGCCGACTGCAGCGGACGTACCAGCCCAAATGGCCGGGCTGATACAGGATTTGAAGCAGAAACAGACTGCGCTCCATCCTGTGGAATATGCCGCCTATGCCCATCGGCGGCTCGTTGACATCCACCCATTTCAGGATGGCAACGGGCGGACGGCGCGGCTGCTGATGAATCTGCTCCTGATCCGGCAGGGTTATTGTGTAGTTTCCATCCCGCCCATTCTCCGGCACGATTATATCGCCGCGCTGCAGCTTGCACAAAGGAGCGAGAACCCCTCCGACGAGGCGTTTATCCGTTTGATCGCAGAGTGCGAACTGGAAGCTCAAAAGGACTATGCCCGGATGTTCAAAATCCAGCTGCCCGGCAAGGCCAGCCAATAACAGCCCCAATAAATCATAGACACCGCAGCGGCGGCTCGTGAGAGATCACGGGCCGCTTTTCGCTGCACACTTTACCCGCCGCACCGCGGCAGAAAGGAATCTATATGAGTTTTATCAATACCAGCAGCACGGCCCGTCCTGTCGTTATCGGGATCGACCACGGCTTTGGCAATATCAAGACGGCCCACTCCTGCTTTAAGACCGGCGTGACCGACTATGACCAGGAGCCGACCTTCAAAAGCAATCTTCTTGTCTATGATGGCCGCTATTATATCATCGGGGACGATCACAAGGAATTTACGGCGGACAAGTCGCAGGATCAGGATTATTACATCCTGACCCTGGCCGCCGTCGCGGTGGAGCTGCGCTTCCGTGATCTCACGTCAGCCCGCGTCTGCCTTGCTGCGGGCCTCCCCCTCACCTGGGTCAGCGGACAGAAGGACAGCTTTAAGACCTATCTTCTCCAAAAAGACAGCGTGGACTTCTCTTTTCGGGGAGTAGACTATCACGTTGATTTTGCGGGCGCGGAGATATATCCGCAGGGCTTTTCCGCTGTAACGGATAAGCTGAGGGATTTTCGCGGCGTCAATATGCTCTGCGATATCGGCAA
>CANRKN010000090.1 GCA_947631215.1 uncultured Oscillospiraceae bacterium
ATCTCCGGCTTCACCGAGCTGACCAACAAGTTCAACCAGAACAAGGACGGCGAGAACATCCTGGTCAACGAGATCGTGTCCGGCTACACCGACGCCAGCATGCCCGACGCTGCGACTTCCGCCCAGTATGTGGCGAAGAACTATATGGGCCAGCAGTATCTGGCTCTGAAGCAGGACGCCTGGCAGCGCGCTCTCGATTACTACGCCACCATTGGCTGAGATATCCCTTACCCCAAGCATCTGACCTAACGCAGGGTCATCCGTGCTCCGGCCTCGCCGGGGCACGGGTGGCCGGAAAATAACCGCCCGGAAGGGCCGGGGCGCTTTCGCGCCCCGGCCCCAGGGAAGGCGCTTCCCCCGGAAGGAGGTTGTCATGTATAAAAAACAGATGATCGCGCAGAAGGTCCTGTGCCTCGCGGCCATATTCGTGAGCGCCCTCGTGTTCCTCTATTCGCTGGGGATCATGACCGATCTCTACGACAGCCTGTACAGCACCATGCGCAATCCCAACGATCTGTTCCAGACGAGCGTGCCAGGGTCGATCGTGTACTATAACATGCAGGAGTTCAACCGCGTGTTCCTGGTCTGCTCCATTGGCCTCATACTGCTGGCGGTGCTGCTGTTCATCACCAACACCCATACCCGGCGGCGCTACTATATCGGCAACTACTTCGCCACCGCGGCCTATGCCGTGGCGGGCGTGGCGCTGTCGGTATTTGCCCACAGCTATATCGAGGTCTTCAAGGCCCAGTTCCTGCAGGTGGATTTTGCGGCGCTGAAAGAACACGCCGAGATGTGGGGCACGCTCTACACCGAATCCACGTTCTGGTTCGACGCGCACTACGGCGTGTTCTGCCTGGTGCTCCTGGTGAGCGTGCTGCTGGTCGCCAACGCCATCTGGAAGGCCAGCCTCATGAAGCAGGAAGCGAAGCTCGTTGCCCAGGGAAGGGGGGCTGAGGCATGACGATGGAAGAACGCACGGTCAAACGTGACCGGATGAGATACATAAAGAATTCCCTGGCCGCCAACCTGGCGATCCTGGGGATCCTGTTCGATGTGCTCTATTTCGTCAAGATATACCAGTCCGACGTGGGCACCTACTACTACACGATCCTGATCGGCATATCCATCGTGTACAACCTGGTGTTCCTTCTGGCGGTGTTTTTGGCCTCCGAGGGCGTGAAGAACTATAAGGCCGGGTATACCTGGCTATTGGCCGCGATCGGCATCGGCCAGATCGTGCGCATCTTCATCATCCCCGCCCGGGCCCATGCCGCCACAACCCTGGTGAACGGCGAGAGCGTGCCCGTCATGGGGGACAAGACGTTCCTCTATGTGGTGATACTGCTGGTGCTGTCGGCGGTGTGCCTGCTGGCGTCGGCCGCGGTGAACTTCATCCGCTGTCATGAGCTTGCCGAGCACATGAAGACGGTCCCGCCACCCAGCACGGGTACATAAGGAGGCAGAGACATGGCTACATTGAGCTTACAGCATATCGATAAGATATACGACAATAATGTTCAGGCTGTCTTTGACTTCAACCTGGACGTGAAGGACGGAGAGCTGATCGTGCTGGTGGGTCCCTCCGGCTGCGGCAAATCCACCACGCTCCGCATGGTGGCCGGCCTGGAGGACATCTCCGCCGGCAGGCTCTACCTGGACGGCAAGGATATCACCACCACCCCCGCCAAGGACCGGGACATGGCGATGGTGTTCCAGAACTACGCCCTTTACGGCCATATGACGGTCTATGAGAACATGGCCTTCTCCCTGACCATGCGCAAGGAGAACCCCAACGTCATACATAAGAAGGTCTTGGCGGCGGCGGAGATCCTGGGCCTTACCAACCAGCTGAACAAGAAGCCGGCGCAGCTGTCCGGCGGCCAGCGTCAGCGCGTGGCCATGGGCCGGTCCATCGTCCGCAATCCCAAGGTCTTCCTCTTCGACGAGCCTCTTTCCAACCTGGACGCAAAGCTCCGCGGCGCCACCCGCAGGGAGATACTGCTGCTCCACAAGCGCCTGGGCGCCACTATGCTGTACGTGACCCACGACCAGACCGAGGCTCTGACCCTGGCCGACCGCATCGTGTGCATGTCCATGGGCTATGTCCAGCAGGTGGGCACGCCCCTGGAGCTGTACGACTCCCCGGCCAACATCTTCGTGGCCGGCTTCATCGGCTTGCCGCCCATGAACTTCTACGATGTGACCGTTGGCAATGGCGTTCTCACCGGCGAGGGCTTCAAGGTGTCCCTCACCCCCGAGGAGCAGGATACCCTCAAGGCCTACGCCGGCAAGACCATCGTCCTGGGCGTGCGGCCCGAGGACGTGGGGGAGGGGCCCGACGTGCCCGTCACCGTGTCCACCAACGAAAACCTGGGCATGAATACGCTGGTCCACGGCCATATCGGCGACTCCAAGGCCGCCAGCGCCAAGATATCCGCAAAGCTCAAGGGCTGGTGCGACTACAAGACCGGCGACACGGTCACATTCTCCTTCAAGCGCAAGCACTTCTTCGACAAGGAGACCACCAACGCCATAAGGAAGGGTGAGTGAGCATGGCGAATAAGAGCGAGAAAAAGCCCTTTGGGCAGCGGTTCGCCGCGGGGCTGAAGGAGGCCTGGCGGAAGTTCCTCGTGGCCATCAAGCGCCGGCCCCAGATGATACCCTTGGTGGTGCTGGTCGTTGCCTTCCTGGTGTACTCCCTGAACCTGATGCACGTGTCCGACACCACCGCCAAGATCCAGGGCGCCGGTATGGGCCTGGCCGGCTTTGCCACTATGCTGTTCTCCATGCTGAGCATGGTGTGCTTCATGAACGCCTTCCCCTACCGGAAAAAGGTGAACGTCCCCATGCTGGTGCTGATGTTCGTCATGCTGGGCGTGGTCATCTTCGCGGACGTATACTATCTTGGGCGCATCAGCGCGGCGCTCAACCGTGCCGACAACCCCATCACCATCACGGCGTCTACCCTTTACATCGCCTACGCCCAGTGGTATGTGCGCATGCACATCATCATCCTGTGCGTGGCCATCGTGCTGATCGTCCTGCTGCCGGTGTACTCCAAGTGGATCCGGAAGATCAGGACCTCCGTGGAGGTCACGGACAACGGCGCCATGGGCGAGATCGATATCTCCGGCGACGACGCCTGATATCCTATGAGCAAGCGCGCGTCCAAGGGCAGCAAACAGCCGGATATCGACCGCCAGACAGACTACTATAAACTCAATACCAAGGCCGTGGACGACCTGGTGAGCGCAAACGAGGCAAACTCTCCCAAGGTGTCCGAGGCGGAGCTGCGCTCCTATAAGTCCGGGCCCAAGCTGAAGATCGCCGACTGGGTGAAGATCGTGTTCATCAAGGCTTGGTTTGCCGGAGCGGTGTGCTTCTTCTTCATGTGGGGGCTGGGAAATTACCTGGCGGACCAGCTGGATATGCTCTTCGTCACCGGCACGGCCCTGGGCATCGTCACGGATATTCTCACGAACAACGTCCTGCGCTTCATCTCCAAGACCCAGGGCGGCTATGACAAGTGGATGATGTTCCCCCAGAAGGGATGGATAAGCTTTCCGCTGAATATCCTGTACAGCTACGTGATCCTGTTTCTGGTGTTCATCCTCTACAACGTCATCAACCTTACCATCATCCATTTCACCGGCGCGGTGGACACCGTGCCACTGGGCGTGGAGCCCATATTGTTCGGCGTGTTCTGCATGGGTTTCGACGTGCTGCTTATAAAGATCAAGCATCTTATCAAGGGGCTTTTCCAAAAGCGTTGAGCGGAGGCGGCTTATGATACGTGTTCTCTATAATGGCAGCAGTTCCGCCTGCTTTGAGCTATCTAACAACAGCCCCTACTATTCCCCTGAGACCTATACCGTCCTGCTGGACGGGGCGGAGGTCGTAAAGGGGGAGGCCAACGTGTTCTCCCTGTACGGCCTTAAGCCGGATACCGCTTATACCGCCGCGGTGCGCTTCGCCTCTGGGGCGGAGGAGACGGTGTCTTTCACCACGGCAGGCGAGACCTGCTGCGTCAGCGTGAAGGACTTCGGCGCGGCGGGTGACGGCGTCCATGAGGACACCGCCGCTATCCAGGCGGCCATCAACTTCCTGCCGGAGGGGGGACGGCTCCTGTTCCCGGCGGGGATGTATCTGACGCTTCCCCTGTCCCTGCGCAGCCACATTACCCTGGACCTGGAAAAGGGTGCCACTATCCTGGGCTCTACGGACAGGGCGCGGTACCCCATCATAAAGGGCGTGGCCCTGGACCCGATGACGGGGAAGGAGGTGCCCCAGGGCGCTTTCGAGGGCATTGAGATGGACTGCTACCAGTCCCTCATCCATGGCTCCTACGCTAAGAATATCGCCATCGTGGGCCAGGGGACCATCGACGGCAACGGCCAAAACGGCGACTGGTGGGGGGATTTCAAGAGCTTCCCGGCGGCCCGGCCCCGGGTCATCTTCTTAAACCGCTGCGAGAACGTGACGCTCCACGGCGTCACCATCGCCAACGGCCCGGCTTGGCACATCCATCCCTTCTTTTCCAAGGGCGTGTCCCTTTACGACTGTTTCGTCACGGCGCCCAAGGACAGCCCCAACACCGACGCCATCGACCCGGAGAGCTGCGACGGGGTGAACATCATCGGCTGCCGGTTCTCGGTGGGCGACGACTGCATCGCCATCAAGTCCGGCAAGATCGACATGGGGAAGAAGTACCTGCAGCCCGCCGACCGCCACACCATCCGCAACTGCCTCATGCAGTTCGGCCACGGGGCGGTGACCTTGGGCAGCGAGCTGGCGGCGGGGATCAAGAATCTTAACGTGAGCCAGTGTTATTTCCGGGCCACGGACCGGGGCCTTCGCATCAAGTCCCGCCGTGGCCGGGGCAAGGACAGTATTATTACAGACGTGTCCTTCGACAACATCCGCATGGACAAGGTGCTGACGCCCATCGTTATAAACCTGTGGTACAACTGCTGCGACCCGGACCGGTATACGGAGTACGTCTGGAGCCGGGAGAAGCTCCCCATAGACGAGCGCACGCCCCATATGGGCACGTTCTCCTTCCGTAACATGGTCTGCGCCGACGCGGAGGTTGCCGCCTGCTACATAGACGGCCTCACGGAGAGCCCCATCGACGAGGTGACACTGGAAAACATCAGCGTGGCCTTTGCCGCTGACGCCAAGCCCGGCGTGCCTGCCATGCAGAACTTCGCCGAGAAGCGCTGTAAGCTGGGATTGTATCTTGATAATGTGCGGAACATTCATATTGATAATGTGCATGTGACCGGCGCGGATGGGGAAGGTCTCATCGCGGACCACTATGAGCACATAGACAAGAAAGGTTTTGAGGTGGACTGATGGACTACGGCAGGATAGACGCCTATGTGCTCCAGCTTGTGGCAGATTCCACCCCGGAGCGCACCGCCTGGAACATGGAGAAGATCCGGGAGGGGAAGAAGGCCTCCTGGAACTACATAGACGGCTGCATGCTCACCGCCCTCATGGAGATGACCCGCATCACCGGCGATGAGCGCTATGCCGCCTTTGCGGAGCAGTGTGTGGATTTCTTTGTCCAGGAGGACGGCTCCATCCGCAGGTTCAAGCCCGATGACCACAACCTGGACGACATCAACGAGGGGCGCGTCCTCTTCGAGATATACGACCGCACGGGCAAGGAGAAATACCGCCTGGCGGCGGATGGGCTCATAAAGCAGCTCGCGGCCCAGCCCAGGACACACGAGGGGAACTTCTGGCACAAGGCCATCTATCCCAATCAGGTCTGGCTGGACGGCCTCTATATGGCCCAGCCCTTCCGGGCGCTCCATGAAAAACACTTCGGCCAGGGCGACTATTCCGACATCGTAAAGCAGATACGCACGGTCCATGACCGCATGCTGAATAAGGACAAGGGCCTATACTACCACGGCTACGACGCCTCCAGGACCGCCTTCTGGGCGGACAAGGAGACGGGCTGCTCTAAAAACTTCTGGCTCCGGTCCCTGGGCTGGTTCGCCGTGGCCCTGGCGGACCTGTGCGACATCCTCCCGGAGGGGGAGGAGCGGCAGGAGCTGGCCGGGATATTCGCGGAGCTGATGCTGGCCGTTGCCCGCTATGCCGACCCGGCCACGGGTATGTACTGGCAGGTGCCGGACCAGGGCGGCAGGAAGGGCAACTACCTGGAGACCAGCGGCAGCGCCATGATGGCCTACGCCATGCTGAAGGGCGCCCGGCTGGGCCTTCTGGACAAAAGCTATGCCGCCCAAGGCCAAAAGACCTTTGACGGCATCATGGATAAGTATCTTACCTTCACGGACACGGGCCTGGACCTGGGCGGCATTTGCCTGGTGGCGGGCCTGGGGCCGGAGAACAACCGGCGGCGGGACGGGTCCTATGAGTACTACATCTCCGAGCCGGTGGTGGCCAACGACGCCAAGGGCGTGGCGCCCTTCGTGCTGGCCTACACGGAGGTAAAGCGGCTCACAGCATAGTCTTCATACTATCCCCGTCGGTGACCTTCCCGGCCTTGAAGTCCCGGGGGGAGACGCCGTACTTCTGACGGAACTGCCGGGAGAAGTAGAGGGGGTCGTTAAAGCCGCACATCCGGGCGGTCTCCGACACGTTCCCCCGACCGTACATGACGGCCAGGATGCTGGCGGCGTTTTCCAGCCGGCGGTTTTTGAGGTACTGTGCCGGGGTCATGCCCGTCTCACGTTTGAAGAGGCGCGTCAGGTACTCCGGGCTGAAGGGCAGGCTCTGGAGAAAGGCATGGAGATCGTAATTGCAGTCGGAGAAGTGCTGCAAAATGTCGTTTTCTATCTCCAGCACCACGCTGCTGCGCATATCCGCCGGCTGGCTGGTTTTTAAGTGCGCGGCGATGAGCTGGCCGTAGAGGGGCAGGAGCAGCGCCCCCGCGTCACCGGGGCTGGTGTAGTAATAATAGGCCGCGGTGAAGGCGTCTTTCAGGGAACCGTTAGGGTCCGCCTTGACGATCACCGGCTCCGTATAGGCCAGGGGCATATCTGAGATATTTAAATGCACGTTGGTGAAGCCCTCGTCGCTCCGGTTGGAGTGGGGGATATGGGGCGGGATGACGGCCACGTCGTTCTCGGCGTAGGTGAGCGTCCTGTCGTCAAAGACCAGCGAACCGCTGCCGGAGGTGCAGAAAATGAGCTCCCAGGTGGTGTGCATATGGCGGGACACGCCGGTGGTGAGCGGATGGCGCCCCGCGTAGACGATGGAGTACACGCGCTTCACGGCTCCTTTCCAAGGTTTTCTTTTTTATTACTTTATCAAAATCCGTCGGTTTTGTCCATATGGATAATGAGGATATACAGCGCGAAGGCATAAGCCACAGCCGCAAATCCAATGAGTAAGGAGACAAGACTATGTCGTACTTGACGCTGAAGGACATCAATAAGATCTACCCCAACGGCTACCACGCGGTCCACAACTTCAACATGGAGATCGAAAAGGGCGAGTTCATCGTCTTCGTGGGCCCGTCGGGCTGCGGAAAGTCCACCACGCTGCGCATGATCGCGGGCCTGGAGGACATCTCCAACGGCGAGTTTCTCATCAACGGCAAGCGCGCCAATGAGCTGGGGCCCCGGGAGCGGGAGATCGCCATGGTCTTCCAGAGCTACGCGCTGTATCCCCAGATGACCGTCTATGACAACATCGCCTTCGGCCTGACGCTGCAGGGCGTAGACGAGGACGTTATCGAGCAGAAGGTGAAGAACACCGCCCGCATCCTGGGCCTGACGGACTATCTGGACCGGCTGCCCCGGGCCCTGTCCGGCGGCCAGCGCCAGCGTGTGGCCATTGGCCGGGCCATCATCCGCAAGGTGGGCGTGTTCCTGATGGACGAGCCTCTTTCCAACCTGGACGCCAAGCAGCGCGTCACCATGCGCTCCGAGATCGCCCAGATCCACCGGGAGACCGGCGCCACCACCATCTACGTCACCCATGACCAGACCGAGGCCATGACCCTGGCGGACCGCATCGTGGTCATGAAGGAGGGCTATGTCCAGCAGATCGGCACGCCCTATGAGCTGTACTTCCAGCCCGCCAACGTGTTCGTGGCCGGGTTCATCGGCGAGCCGCCCATGAACTTCGTCAAGGGCACCGTGAAGGGCGGCAAGCTGGACTTCGGCGGCAACGCCCTGGACCTCAAAATGAAGCTGGGGGACAAGACAGCCCAGTACGAGGGCAAGGAAGTGGTCTTTGGCTTCCGGCCCGAGTCCATCGAGCTGGGCAAGGTGGACGGCGCCTACCAGATGGAGGCCATGGTGGAGCTCACCGAGATGCTGGGCGACAACACCAATATCTACATCACCGCCGGCGAGGAGAAGGCCATTTTGAAGGTCGACCCCCATGACACGCCGGCCATCGACGAGAAGATCACGTTCTCTGTCCCCGTGGAAAACGTCTATGTCTTTGACGGGGAGACCGAACTGGTTATCAAATAAGTCCAATGGTATTAAGTCAAGAGGGTGAATCACGGAAACAACAGAAGGAAACGCCATAGGAGAGCTAT
>CANRKN010000091.1 GCA_947631215.1 uncultured Oscillospiraceae bacterium
TGCTCTATGGGGAGCTGGCCGTGGCCCTGGGCATCACCCGGGACAGCGTCCGGGACTTCATCGCCCAGCGCCTGGAGGGCCGCGACGCGGACCTGCAGGCGGTGTAAGACACCCACAACAAAACGACCCGCCGGGGAGCTCCCCGGCGGGGTTTTTATAGGCCCTGGGCCAGCATGGCGTCGGCCAGGCGGCGGAAGGCCAGGGCCCGGGCGGCGCGGGCCAGGTCATTGCCCTGAGCGGGGTCCCATACCTGGCGCAGCAGCGCCTCCATGGCCGCCCGCAGCCGCTTATCCGCCTCCCAGGGGCCCGTCTTGGGCTCCCCGGCCATGAGCTCCGCCCCGGCGCCGGCGAGAATGCCGGGGGCGTAGACCGCCGCGCCGGCGAGGATGCGCCCGGCCAGGGCCGTGGTGACCAGGGGCGCTGTCTCGAACACCCCCAGGGGCCGGTGGGCCATGAGCCGCCGGGCACCGGCGGAGCCCAGTCTTGCGCCGCCATCGCCCAATATCACCACGTCCGCCGGGATGTCCCCCAGCACCGGCCCGGGCCGGTACTCCACCCCGGGCCGGCGGATGGCCCAGAGCAGCAGGGGCAGCCCCGGCTTTTCCGCCATGTCCCGCAGCAGCGGCAGGGGCAGGCCCTCCTCCGCGCAGAGGCAGCCGGTCTCGTCCCCCGCGGCCACCACCCGTGCTCCGGCCCGCACCGCCATCTCCCCCGCCCAGGCGGCGGAGGCCCCGCAGCCCGCCAAAAGCACGGTCATGTCCTCCAGCCGCTCCCCGGCGCAGGCGTGCAGGGCCGCCCGGGCGAAGTGGCACAGGCCGTGGCCGATAGCCTTGGCCCGGCCCATGGCAGGCAGGCCCCGTCCATGAATGGCGCCGCCGGTGAGAGCCGCCAGGCGCTGATGCTGCCCAGCCAATAGGGTCAGCTCCCGGGCGGGTACCTGCCCCTCCCAGTCCCCGGGCCGGAAGCCGGGCCCCAGGTGGGGATAGAGCCCCTCCATGAAGGCCCGGCAGAACCGGCGGCTCTCGCCGTCCGACAGGTCCGCGGGGGAGACGTCCGCCCCCGCCAGGGCCCCGCCCCAGGCGAGCCCCGCCAGCGCCCGGCCCAGGGTCAGCTCCAGAGCCATGGCCTTGGCCCCGGAAAGGTCCAGCCCCGCCCGCAGCAACAGGGCGCACCGCCCCGGGCCCAGGACGGTGCTCCAGCGGATGTATATGCCCCGGGTCAGCTGCTCCCGGCCCCGGTCGTCGGTCCATACCACCGGGAAGAGACAGGTCTGCTCCGGTTCGGCCAGCCGTTCCGGCAGGGCCCGGGCGGCGTAGATGGGCTGCTCCTCCAGACAGGGGCCGACGCTCTCGTAGAGCAGTTCCAGGGTCTGGAGGAAGGATGTCTGGCCGGGGTCGCGGCCGGCCGCCGCGGCGTAGGCCCGGCGGATATAGGGATGCTCGGTCATAGGTCCCTCCCACATGGATGCGTTTTTCAGCATCCTATGCGCCGGGCGAGATGTCCTATGCCCCGGGGGACAGGCGGTTTTTCTTATTTTACCCGTTGACAAGGGGAGAGATTTATGCTATAGTGCAACGGCTGGGAAGATCAGCTGGTATAGCTCAGTTGGTAGAGCAGCTGATTTGTAATCAGCAGGTCGGGGGTTCGAGTCCGTCTACCAGCTCCATCGTCAGAGGCGGCTTGCTCCGTTCCGCTTCCGGCGCAGCCGAAAGCTGCACGTCCGCGCCCCGCCTCTTCCTTTTTCAAATCGAAACCACTTCGTTGGGTTTCGATTTGAGAACGAGGGTCGGACCCGCTGCGCTGGGCTCCGATTTGAGTAACGGGGGAGAGGACGCAAAAATGAATATGGGGGAATTCCCGAGTGGCCAAAGGGGACAGACTGTAAATCTGCTGGCAATGCCTTCGGTGGTTCGAATCCACCTTCCCCCACCATAACTGATAACGCAGTTTGATACAATGGTATCGACTGCGTTATCGTTATATTGTGCCAACACGCCAAGGCTTTCCGCCCTGGCGTGTTGCATTTTATGAGTTGTAATGCCTGTATGGCGCGGTTTTGAGAGGGGCTCTCGGGGTGAAAGCACAGGCTCTGGCGGGCTGCTACCGTTAAACGACCGCGATTCGTTAAATTACCGGGGATTCGTTAAACAGCCGCGGTATCGTTAAACGACCGACTGTAGCCGTAATCTCAAATTGTGCAACATAAAGAACCTCCCTCCTTTACAATGCAGAAATGGAGTATATAATGGAGATGGTTGACAAGAAGTAAGACCCAATGACACATTTTGTCATCGACGGTCCGTATAATGGGCGTCGAAAGGAGAACAGAGGATGGCAGAGCGAATACTCGGCATCTATACAAAGCTACTGGACGGGAAAACCGTCATCAAAGCGGATGAGGCGGCCTTCTACGGCGTAACAGAACGGAGCATTCAGCGGGATATCGATGCTCTGCGGGCTTTCCTTGCCGATCAACACACGGATCAGGACGTGGTGTATGATCGCAAGCAGGGTGGGTTCCGTCTGATAAACCACCGCCCGGTCACACTCAGCAACAGCGAAACACTGGCGGTGTGCAAGATTCTGCTGGAGAGTCGGTCCATGTGCAAGGAAGAGATGCTTCCTATATTGGACAAGCTGCTGGCATGCTGCGTCCCCGAAGAGAGCAAACAGGCCGTGATGGAGTTGGTGGCGAACGAGAAGCATCATTACATAGAACCGCACCACGGTCAGAAAATCCTTCCGGGCCTGTGGGAGTTGGGACAGGCTATCCAGAAGCATCAGGTCATTGAAATCGTGTATGAGCGGATGAAGGACCCAAAACTGGTGCGGCGGCGGGTAAAACCTGTCGGCATCATGTTCTCCGAGTATTACTTCTATCTGACGGCATTTTTGGATGACAAGTCCTCCTTTGATAACCCAGATGACTTGTTTCCCACGATATACCGGCTCGACCGTATCAGACGCTATGAGGTGACGAAGGAGACTTTCAGCGTCCCCTATAAGGACCGATTCCAAGAAGGCGAGTTTCGCAAGCGGGTGCAGTTCATGTATGGGGGCCGGCTCCAGACGGTGCGGTTCACATACTCCGGACTCTCAGTTGAAGCGGTACTGGACCGGCTGCCAACAGCGGAGGTCATAAGCAAGCACGACGGCGTGTATGAGATCCGTGCGGAGGTCTTTGGGACCGGCATAGAGATGTGGCTGAGGAGCCAGGGCGAGGCGGTACAGGTGCTGTCGCCGGACGATCTTGCAGAGAAGGTATCCAACAAAAACAGGGGGAGCGGGAAATGAAAATGAGCAATGTGATGGCGGCAAAGCGTGGCTTGCGCCTTTTTGCAATGGTAATGGCGGCAGCGGTCATGCTGGGGAGCGCACCGACGGTGATGGCGCATGCGCAGGAGAAGAAATGCACTGTTCCCGGCGCGGCCTATGTGGTGGAGGGCGAAGATACAGCATATGCTATCACTTCGGAAACCGCCGATGAAGACGCGGAACTGATAGGCGAGCTCTCTATTGCCGGAGACCTGAGCGAAGGGGAAGACACCGGTGAATATATGATGGGGAGCGGGAGTGCTGTCTTTAGTTATTCCTATGACGCCGACAGTCTGGAAGGGACCGAGGAAGAGTGGCATCTCGTCAAGGATGGCACCAAGACGATCGGCAATATGAAGTTGGATGACGACATCGGTAAGGGCGCTATGATCCTGCAGACATCGCTAGATGGCGAGAACTGGACGGAGGAATGGGTCAAGACCAATATTTTTGCGGGCGGCCAGTCTTCGCTGGAGAATCTCTACACCACAAAATATGTACAGCAGCAGAATGGGTGTTATTTCAGACTGATCGTAGCTTACGAGATGGAGAGAACGACCGGCAGCCATAAAGTGGCGAAGGTCATAAGCGTGGACGATAAGGAGTACAAGAGATACACCGAAGTCTACACGTTCTATATCGTGGATGAGACGACCGGGGAGACAGCCCTATCGCCCACCGATACGCCCCGTAAAGAGCTGGGCAAGAAGATCAACACCGGAAAAGATAACGGATATTCCGGGCAGAAGGATATCGACCTGGACGATCCTCATTACGGATGGGACATCGGCACCTTTGCTGTCAATGGGTATACCCGCGAGACGAGCGACGGAGATCGCCCGGTATTTTTGAAAAATGTCGGTGACAAAGTGACGCTTTGGTTCCGACTGGACCAGGATATCAACTGCCTGAATGGCAACAGTGACCTTTCTATTTCAGAAGATGGGAACGGCTACGATAGAAACATGGAGGTCCCACAGACGAACTTCAAACGGGGGACCCTGATCGTCCGTTATACCAATGAGCAGGGCGTTGCGGATGATCCTGTTATCTATACGGATTTCCTGGCTGCCAACACGAAAACAGGGGCAGATACCAAGGTCATCCTCTTTGAGGAGGGTGATTATGAGGTGTCTCTGGATTATGAAATCAAAAACAGTCGGTTGAGCGTCAAGGGTAAGGACATAGTCCCTACCTATACGAATTATAAGATTGACTTTGAGTTCTCCATCCGAAATGGAAACTGCATGGTATATCCCTTTGATTTGGAGACGGGAGCGGAGTTGGCCAACAATGCGGTCACTCCTAATGGTTTCCGGCTGGATATGGCAAGGTCCCGTTATCTGACCATCGACGTGGAGCGAGCCTCGCTGAAAATGGCCTCGGACGGGACGATCAACAAAGATGTGCGGGCCAATGGACCCGCAATGGATGGCGAGACTTATACCGATGAGGGCATGTATACCTTTAGAGTCAATAATCTTTATACCGGAGAGTCCACAGTAAAAACCATCTATGTAGGTGGTAGTGAAGCTATGACGGCGTTGGCAAAGTCCGGCTTAAGTGTGGACGACTGGAATAAACAGATTGCCGAGGGGGTAAGAGTGGGATGAAAAAGATTTTGTCATTTGTCCTTGTATGTACGCTGATGTTGGGATGCGCTCCGTTACAGGCGTTTGCCAATGAGGGAGAAAGCGATATCCCAGACTTTCAGGGCCTGGATGACCCGACGTTGCTCCGATATGTACAGGATGACGTTTATGACGAGCTTGTAGACTCGCTGGACAGCGATGAATACTTTGTGGAGAACGTGAGCGCGGTATACGTTTCTAAAGAATACCTGGAGGAACTGGCGTTCAATTCGCAATCCAATATCTTCTTCGGCTATACACTGGAGGAACTGGATGAACAGTTCCAAGGGACACGGTATGTATTCACCCTGTCTGAAGACGGCGGAACGGGTGTGGAACCTCTTGAGGCCTATGACGATACATACGAGCGTGTTATCAAAAATGTGGCTGTAGGGACAGGCGTCATCCTGCTGTGCGTGACCGTATCTGTTGTGACAGCAGGAAGCGCTCCGGCGGTCAGCATGATATTTGCGGCATCGGCGAAAACTGGTGCAGCGTTTGCATTGTCTTCCGGCGGCCTCGGTGGCGTATCTGCTGGCGTGGTCAAAGGCTTTCAGACTGGAGATTTCGATGAAGCTATCAAGGCAGGCGCTCTTGCCGGGAGCGAGGGCTTCAAGTGGGGTGCCATTTCGGGTGCAGTAGGCGGTGGCGCGACTGAAGCCATTGGCTTGAAGGGGGCTACGCTCAACGGCCTGACGATGAATGAGGCTGCCACCATTCAAAAAGAAAGCCAGTACCCCCTGGATGTTATTAAAGGATTTGCCAGCATGGACCAGTATCAAATATGTAAAGATGCCGGTCTTGCGACGCACATGGTTGACGGGAAAGCGGCGCTGGTGCGTAATATTGACCTCAACTTTACGGATGAACTCGGCCGAACAAACCTGGAACGGATGCAGCAAGGAATGGCTGCCCTCGACCCCAAAACTGGACTTTCCTACCAATTGCACCATATTGGACAGAGACAGGATTCCACACTGGCAATTCTCACAGAGGCAGAACACATGCAGGGCGGCAACAACCTGATCTGGCATCTGTGGGAGGGCGAATCGCAAATTGACCGAGTTGCCTTTGCTGCGCAAAGACAGTCTTTCTGGAAGAGTGCAGCTAAACTTCTTGTAGAGGAGGCTATCTAATAATGGCAGACTTTGTGAAGAACATTCAAACTCTTGGGTATTTTCGTAGTGGGAAAGGCGTGTCTGCGGAGGATGTGCAGCAGGCGGAACAAGCGTTGGGCGTACATTTTGCGGATGAATACCGTGAATACCTTACGGCGTTTGGGATCGCCTCTGCCAATGGGCATGAATTTACCGGCCTGGGCACCTCCCCCCGGCTGGATGTTGTTGCTGTTACGCAACATCTATGGGAAATGAACCCCTCTGTTCCGCGGAGTCTTTATGTAGTAGAGGAACTAAACATTGACGATATGGTGGCTTGGCAGTCCGCATCCGGAGAGGTGTTTTTGACTGCAGGTCAGGCGCAGCCGGTCAAAGAGGCAGACTCTTTGAGTCAATATGTGGCCGAAGTATAAAAGATAATAACCAAAGAGCCATTGAGAAGAATGAGCAATTATCTTTCCGAATTGAATAGCGGCATTGCTCCGAATCCAAGCAACAATATATTTTCTGACATTTGGGGTGAGTACGAGCGAGTAATCCTTCACAGCCTTGTCACTTCTTTCGGGCTGGATTTCCTCGTCCACGATCAACGTGGCGGTGATGTTGATACTGTTCAGGGAGTTCGAGAGACAGGGACGTTTAAGAATTCTACCTACGCACAAAAGTATGAGGCGCGTGGTAAGTATTCCACGCACGATTATCATAGCGACGATTCATACATGGCGGTTACCGCTGAGGCACGACGGCAGTTCAATGAAACTGGCGCTCCGATAGAAGATGTATATGCCCCCGGGAATCTCTTGATTTTCAACAAAGCGGAGGGTCCTTGGCGTAGAGCGTCTTTGGATCATATCATTTCTGCGCATGAAGTTCATGACGATCCTGTCAGAATGCTTACAGATCTGGATGGCATTTCGCTTGCAAATGACCCGGAGAATCTTCGGTATACCAGCATTTCTTTGAATGCAAAAATGTCTGATATGACGATTGACGAGTTCATCGTATGGTGTGATGAGCACCCGGACAAAGTCAACTGGAACGGTGAAAAAGGTGCTCCATTGCCCGAAGAGGTGAAGCAACGCCTTAGAGAGGAAGATGCACGGGCGCGGGAGCACTACGAGGCCAGGATTGCCAAATCCTACTATACCAGCCCTCAGTTTTACGCAGACGCTGTTGCCGCGGCCGGAAGGCGCGGACTGGAGATGGGTGCTCGTCAGACGCTGGGATTTGTTTTTCTGGAGATCTACTATGCCTGCAAAGAGGAGCTAGGAGCGGTGCCGCCCGGGAGCGGTTTTAAAGAGTGCTTGGAAGCCATCTGCCAAGGCATACCAAAAGGCCTCGATAATGCGCGGCTTCGCTATAAGGACCTGATGTCTCAGTTTGCACAGGGCTTTGGGGCGGGAGCGCTTGCCAGCCTTACGACTACGCTTTGCAACGTTTTCTTTACCACTGAAAAGAACATGATCAGGTATATCCGTCAGGGATACGCTGCTGTGGTTCAGGCTGGAAATGTTCTGTTGATTAACCCGGATGATCTGTTGCTTGGCGATCAACTGAAAATGACAACGATTATTCTCGGCACTGGCGCTTCAGTCATTGCTGGAACCTATGTCGGGGAGCTGCTTTCCAATACGCCCATCGCATCTGCCCCTGAGGCTGGCCCCATAGTGACAAGGTTTGTATCTGTTCTCGTCAGCGGCCTACTGTCCTGCACCATGCTGATCCTGCTGGATCGCAGCAAGCTGGTAAATGCCCTCATTGGGAAAATGAATCAGTATGCCACCGTTGAACACACCATACAGGAAACCTCAAAGGCATTTGAGAATATGGCGGCTGAGATCGAGGGATACGATATGGATGCCTTTTCGGCGCAGTGTTTGCAGTTTCGTTTGATCGCGGCGAAAATAGGTCAGGCGACCTCCGAAGAGGAATTGAGCGGCCTGCTTATGGATGCTCTTGCCTCCAGCGGGATATGCCTGCCGTGGGACGGAGACTTTGATGGTTTTATGAGCGATCCATCCAGTCGTCTCGTGTTTAGTTGAAGGGAGGCAGAGATTTGTGTCGGCTTTCCTTAAAATGATTTGGAATGCCATTAAACGCCTTTTTGGATTTCTTGGCGATCACGGTGTGTTTGTCAAAAGGAAAGTGTAGCAAAAGGGCACGAAAAAGGAGAGCAGAGGCAGCGCCGGAGATCGATATGGA
>CANRKN010000092.1 GCA_947631215.1 uncultured Oscillospiraceae bacterium
ACCTCATCTCCCTCTGTGACAAGGTCTTTCCCGGCGTGAACGAACTGTTCTCCAGCCCGGAACGGGCGGACGGACATCTGAAGTGGGTAGATTTTGTCACCACCTTCTGGCATTCCGCATGTGTGGCCGGTGTGAGCAGAAACGCTTTCACCGAGCGTTACCGCAAGTGGTGCAAGCGGCATGGCTACAATTTTTCTGACAGCAAGGCCGCCAATGTCTACTCCGCCGCGCTGGACTGTGTCACCACGCTCCCGAAGAACGACAACACCAAGCTGCTGATCCAGACTGCCGCCAGGGAGCTTACTTCCGCCGGTGAACTGCTTGCCGGTGTGCGGCGGGAGATGATCCGCCTGGCAAAGCAACTGCCGGAATATCCCGTGGTGAATGCCATGTACGGCGTTGGCGAGGTCACCGCCGCCCAGCTCATGGCCGAGATCGGAGACGTGAGAAACTTTCCCCGCAGAAGCTCTCTCATTGCCTTCGCGGGCATTGATCCTGAAGTAGACCAGTCCGGGAAGAAGCAGACCAAGAGCAACCCCTCCACCAAACGCGGCTCACCTCATTTGAGAAAGACGCTATTTCAGGTCATGTCCATATATCTGCGCCTGGCGCCGGAGAACGAGCCCGTCTACCAGTTCCTGAACAAAAAACGCTCAGAGGGAAAACCCTTCTACGTCTACATGACTGCCGGGCCAATAAGTTCCTGCGCCTCTATTACGCAAGGGCCAAGGAATACCTAGCCGAGCAGGAAAGTCAAGGAACCATATGTCCTTGAGTTAGCAGAAACTACCATCCTTCCGTAATACTTACCTGTTATATCTGCCGCCCCGGCTGGCTCTTGCCAGCCTTTTTGTCGTGCCCTTTCCTCGGCTGCACTTTTTCTTCATTTGGGGCTTGACTTTTTATTCGTAGGCTCCCAGCCCGCTATGATACTTTCCTGCTCCGCCTGCCTGTCCATCGTCTGCTCCACCAGCAGCGCGAAGCTTGCCTCCACCGCCGCCTTCGTTGTCTTATACAGCCGCCGCAGGCACTGGGGATTGCACTTCTCGCTGGGCACCCCGGCCTCGTCGCTCAGCCTCGCGATAGACTGCACGATGCTGGCGCGGCACATGGGCCTGTCCCGGTTCGACACAAATATTGGTCCTACGTCGATGAACTGCCGCTCCGCATAGGTCAGCAGCTCCCGGCAAAGGCATCCGGTCAGATGCAGCACGCTGCGCGTGCCGCTGGATTCCACCGTCAGGCTGCCAGCCTTTGCCGCCTCCACCGTCACCTTGCCCAACTGCTGCACCGGCAGATCGCAGGAGGCGAACAGCTTCACCAGCAGGTATTCTCTCTCCCTGTCCAGCCGTTTCGCCGCCTGCAGCAGCTGCAGGTATTCGTTCCGGGTCAACTCTGGCTGCGGGTTATCCTCCTGTTTTGGCAGGTTGGAGAGCTGATACTCCCGGTGGCCCAGATAATCCAGAAACCCATTGGCCACGATGGCATAGCTGTTGATCGTGTTGGGGGCATAGCCCTTTTCCCGCAGCAATTCGACCCAACGAACCAAAGTGCCCCTGCGGATATGCTTATCCGCAGGCAAGTCTTCGTAGAGTTGCCGCAAAATAACTCTGTACTGCTGATCAGCCGCTGTGCGCCCTCTGGCGCGCAGGGCAGCCATATACTCATTGATGCCATCACCGGTCATCAGGATGCCGGGCTCATCAGAGGACGGCCATAGAGCGCTGCTCTTTTCCGCCGCGACTTTCGTTCCGGCAGGTTTTTGCGCCGAGAGCGGTTTCTCGTGTAACTTTGGAGAAGCAGGCAAACGCTCCACATTTGTCTGCCGATCCATAATCTGTACCGCCATATCGACGGCCCGCGCCTCCGCGTCTGCCTGCCGATTCATGATCTGTTCCACTATGCCGGGTGCTCGGGCCTTCGCGTCCGCCTGCCGATCTAGGAGCTGTTCCGCCATGCCGGCGGCCTGGCCCTCCGCGTCTGCCTGCTGAGCCATGAGCTGTTCCACCATGTGGGGGGCACGAGCCTCCGCATCCGCCTTCGTAGCGTGGTACAGCTTCCGCAGCGCGCTGGGGCGGCACTTCTCTTCCTCCAGTTCCGCCAAACTGCACAGGTTATGCAAAAACCTAGATACCTGTGTCGAGTTGTAAGGCCGTCCGCTTCGCGTGATGAACACCGGTCCGGACTGGACGCTCTTCCCCGCGGCATAGGCCGCCAGTTCCTCCCGCAGGCCTGTTGCCAGCGGCACCACGTCATGTTCTACTTTCAGCTTACCTGCCCGGACGGCTTCTACGGTCAGCTCCGGCAGTCCCAGTATGGACACACCGGTGGTGGCCATCACCTTCACCAGCAGGTACGCGCGCTCATCGTTTAATCTCTTTGCCGTGTCCAGAAGATGCAGATACTCTTCCCGGGTGATATCCGCGCCCAACGTCCACATCTTCTCGGGTCTCCTCTCTTCGCCGGCGGAAGGATAGGTCAGAATTGTACTTATGCGATAATCAATACAAGTAGTCGAGAGAATATTAACACATTCCTACATATTAATCAAGTGGTACGCTCTGCTATCAGCAGTTAAAATTATCCAAATCAAACAATATTGGCATGAGCATCAAGACCGTTGAAACGACATTCTTCAACGGCCTGCTTTTCTATGCCTATTACTTCTCATTTTCCCATCCTGTATGGTCCACATGCAGGATGGTTTTTTCATTTCGGAGGGATCAAACATCTGCCAAGTGTAACGATAGTACAATTTTGTTGATACCCTGCTAACTGACAAGCCCCAGCCGCTCCATGGTCCTGGCATGCTCTGCGCCGGTGGTGATGAGGTATATCCTCGTCGTGTTGATGGACGAGTGCCCAAGCACATCCGCCAGCTTCACGATATCGCGGCAGGCACGGTAGAACGTGGTGGCAAACAGGTGCCGCAGGTTGTGAGGAAACACCTTGGAAGGCTCCACATCAGCCAGCGCACACACCGCTTTCATCTCCGCCCATATTTGCCTGCGGCTCAGGCTTTTACCGCTTCTGGTGAGAAATATCTCACCGGAGGCGATTTTGTTTTTCCGGGCATACTTCAAGAGCTTCCGGCACAGCTTCCCCGGCAGCATGATGGTCCGTATTTTCCCCTTTAACGCTATCTCCGCCCTACCGGCCTGCGCCGCTTCTACCGTTATGTACCGCACCTCGGACACGCGGATGCCGGTGCCGCATATGGTCTCCATGAGCAGGGCGAGACGCTCTCTTCCGCTGTCCCTGGCCGCTGCCACCAACTCTTCATACTCCGCCTTGGTCAGCTCCCTTCCCGGGTCACGGAAGGCCCGCCGCTGAAGCCTCAGGGCTTTGACGCAGCAGTCATGCCAACCGCAGAACTTGAAGAAGGCATTCACCGCCGCCAGCTTCACGTTCACCGTGCACGGAGCATAGTTCTGCTCAATAAGATGCTCCTTCCAGGCCACAGCGGTCTCCTTCGCCACCTCACGCCTGCCCAGCCAGGCCACAAACTCCTCTATGATCCGCACATACATCTTCACCGTGGCCGGCGCCCGCTCTTCTTCCGTCAAATAGCAAGTGAAACCCTCGATCTGTCTCTCTGTGATGGTACGCATAAAAAATGCCCTCCATTTCGTGTAGTGCTTCCATTCTACACAAAACGAAGGGCATTTTGGCTATTTACTTTCTCAAAGAGAAGGCCGCCTACCCAGTCAACCCGTCACCGACTTATGCCATTACGTTTGCTAGGGATCATGAGGATCCATGTTGGCGACAAGGATAGCAAGAAATTCCGTTGCTGACGGCCTTCGCGGAAGTGGGCGCCGTGCCATATCTTCAAGGCTCGCCCGATTCTCTCGCCATGCAAGCTCGGAGACCGTGCGGATGTTTCGTTCAACACAGCGCCAGTTGGTGTTATAGCGGCGGGCGACTTCCGGATAGAGAAGCTTTGTGACCAGCAGCAGACATTCCGGCTCCTGTGCGGCAAGATAAACGGCAAAGGAAGTGTAGAAGAAACCGGTATATCTGGAGGTGACGCCAAGGCGATACAGCAGGTCATATACCCGGACCATGCCCGCGTTCAGAGGAGGATCGTTATTCATCATGTTCCAGCAGCTTGAGCATCTCAACCAGGTAGAACAGGACTTTTTCCTGTTTCTCTTCAGGAAGTTCAGAGAACCAGCCGAGCTGGTCCAGAAAAAAGCGAACTTCATAGAGCTGTTTATCACCGAATACCAGCTCATCCAGCGACACGTGCATTGCACAGGCCATTCGGATGAGCGTATCCAGGGTCGTGTTTCCGTCCGACATGATGGACTGAACGGTAGATTTAGCGATACCAAGCTCTGTCGAGAATTCCGCCAGGGACTGACCCCGGGCATGCTGGTATGCTTTCAGATTGTCTGACAGATGGTTTTGTTTTTCCACATGTTTTCCCTCCTTTGTGTAACAAAAGAATAAGGGAAAACACAAAGTTTTGCCGACCGAGCTTTCATGTCAAGCAGACAGGATTTCGTATTTCTTGATAGAATGGACCGGTGTGGCCCCTCCAGCCGTTCTAACACAGGGCCCTCAAAGAACCGATAAGATACAGGGGGATGTCAAGGACCTCCCCACCTCCCACGTCACTTTTCATGGAGGTCTTCACGGACACGCGCGGCCCATACTTCTTTCGGTACTCCGCCAGGGACCGGGCCTTCACATTCTTCTCCGACTTGACCTCTATCGGGACGATATCCGCCCCGCACTGCAGGACAAAGTCCACCTCCGCCGTATTACCGCTGGACCAATAGTACACGTCGTCCTCCGACGCTGTACCGCTTTTTATGATCTCCCCAAGGACGAAGTTCCCCGTCATTGCTCCTTTGAATTCCCGATAGGTTGGCGTGGCGTCCAGGACGATCTCATAGGGGAGCCTGGACAGTTTCCGCAGGATGCCCACGTCCGCCATATAGAGCTTGAAGGCTGCGTCATCCGCATAGGAGGACAGCGGCATAAAGGGCCTTTCGATCCTCCGTACCTTATATACCAGTCCCGCGCCGATCAGCCACTCCAGCGCGTCCTCTAAGTCCTTGCCCCGCCATCCCTTCCTCACATGGGAAAAGATGAACTTGGTGTTCTCCTTCGCCAGCTGTTCCGGTATGGAGCGCCAGATGGCGCTGAGCTTTGGGAAATCCTTGCTCGGCGCGTGCTTGGCAAAATCCAGCTCGTAGCTGTTGAGGATGCTCTGCTGGACCGCCTCCGCCTCCTCGATGCTGTGAGTGTTCCGCCAAACCTCCACGACCTCCGGCATCCCTCCTGTCACGTAATACTGCTTGAGCAGGTAGGCAAGCTTCTCCGCCGCCACCTGCGGGATGATGCCGCCTCTGCGGACATTGGCCAGGTAGCCGGCAAGATTCTCCGGCGCGCAGGCATAGAGGTATTCCGTGAAGCTCATGGGATACAGCGTCAGGAAGTCCACCTTCCCCACCGGGAAGGACAGCTGCCGATGGAGCGCTATGCCCAGCAGAGAGCCGGCGCATACGATGTGGTACGATGGCGCGTTCTCACAGAAGTATTTCATCGCCGTGATGGCCCGCCCGCACTCCTGTACCTCGTCGAGGATGACCAGCGTCTGCTCCGGCTGTATCGTCTTCCCCGCGGCCAGACCCAGTTCAAACAGGATCCGGCCCGTGTCATAGTCCTGGTCAAATACCTTTTTCAGCGCTTCGTTTTCCTCAAAGTTGAAATACGCGCAGTCGGCGTAATATGTCCGCCCGAATTCCTTGAGCAGGTATGTTTTCCCGCATTGCCGCACGCCCTTCAGTATCAGCGGCTTGCGGTTTTTCTTCTCCTTCCACCACAGCAAGTCATCAATAAGCGCACGTTTCAACGCGATTTCCTCCTTTTATGTGGCAAAAACCGTTTAATTATCCGCAAAATCCATATTTATATTATCATCGGCGTGTCCAATTGTCAATCACAGCGGCATAGACAAATTGCTTTTTCTTAGATAACACACAATCAAAATCTCAAAATTTGACAGAAATCCAGAACATCGTGTAAAATTAGAATATACAGTTTGCAATCGCTCCTCCCGAACCATATTCCCAGGTAATAACAATGAGCAGCTCCATCTCCTTCTACGGGCTTGATGTCCAGTACAGAATCGAATACAGAACAGAAGAACTGCACCCTACCGCAATTTTTCATCTTGCCAAGCCCTCAACGCGGCACGACGAGGCGTCGAGGCAGGAAGTGATCATCCGTGTTCCAAAGGGTCAAGAAGCGTCGGACCAAGAGGTCATCCGTGCTCTTATCCCCCTATTTCTAAAAAGGCTGGACACAAAACTTCTGAGCAGCGGAAAAAACATCCGTCAGATACGGGAACTGCCCTTAGCCGCCCTCTGGATAATAGACCAGGATGGCATGCGCGAACAAAACAAATGGAGCCAAAGCACCTCTAAGGAATATGCATCATCCTTTGCCAAGCTGATCGATCTTTGGGGAGATCATGACCTCGCTATGCTGACCCCATCATATTGCAGCGAGAAATTTCGCAAGATGTCCTCGCGCCAAGTCAATTCAATGGCCCGCGCACTCAGGGCACTATATCGCTTTGAGTCTGCTTATGGGCACAAGGTACATGCGGAATGGGAAGGTTATCAAGACAAAATAGGAAAAACAAAACGCTCTCCCGCTTCCCTCCGAAAGGAGTACATTGAGGCAACATCTCTTTCTAACGCCCAATTGAGAGAACTCCTGCAGACATGCTTCAATAACCTTTCAACAAAGGATGGACACCTGTACTTCGGACTGATGCTGATGTCCACGATTCCGCTGACTTACAGCGAAGTGTGCGCTTTGCAGTTCAGCAGTTTCTCATTGCTTACATACTATATCCGCAGGCTCAAAGTACATATCACCCACGAATATATCCTCCCAAGCGGCAACAAAAACTATCGTCGTGTACAGCTCATCGATACATATCGGATACGGGATCTTCCTCTTCCTGCCCTCATCCTCAAGGCATATTTAACGCTTATCAGCCCAAATGGTACAGGTGATATGTTCAGTTTGATCCAAGCAAAAGCAGCCGATGACTCGCCGCTGATACATCACGCTAATAACACTGACCGGTATCTGTCTCCGAAGTCATTTGGAGCTTGGGTCCAAAAAATCATGCAAGCGCTTTTCCAGGGGCGTCTTGACTGCAGCACCAGCGCAAAGGCAGGCAAACTGCTATATAACACGGTCATTCAAAATCTCACCTTCTCCGGGCTGGAGGAGGACGAGATCAAGTATTACCGCGGCGTACAGCCGTCCTCTGTTGCATCGCTATACTATTGTGATGTCGGCAACGAAGCCGTCTTGAACAAGCTGGGCGCATATGAAGATCGGTGGCTTGATTCTCTCATCCCTCTATTTCCCGCGAGTCCATACAGCGGTCAGTTAACATACAAAACATATAATTATAAAAAGGGTTCGATGACCTTTCTCCCTAATTTCGGAAGTCGTTGTTCTCTGTTCGCAAAAATTCAATGTCCAACCCCTCCCCCGGACTCTCAAAAAGGTGATGATCACTTTGTGATGCAGATCCTTTCAAATACCGGCGTAGATGTATCCGCGCATTATATACCACAAGTATAGGAGGCCCTAACCATGGATGACGGAATCCTTTCCCTGCCAGACTATTGGCACAAGTATAAGCATGATATATCCGAAAAACGGAAATGGATAGAGACCACCATGAGAGATTACGACAACAAGCTCGCTAAACTCGTGGAGTATTCGCCCTTTCTCAGGAATAAACCTATCTCTTCGTTGAATTATATGGATCTAAACAATGCCGTAAAGAACGTCCGCCCTCATGGACCGCGAG
>CANRKN010000093.1 GCA_947631215.1 uncultured Oscillospiraceae bacterium
GACGGCCTGCAAAAGGCCATCGGCCCCGACGGGCGCATCCACACCACCTTCCAGATGACCGTGACGGACACGGGGCGCCTGTCCTCCCGGGACCCGAACCTTCAAAATATCCCCGTGCGGCGGAAGCTGGGCGCCGGCATCCGGCGCATGTTCGTGGCCGGGCCGGGGAATGTGCTGGTGGACGCGGACTACAGCCAGATCGAGCTGCGGCTCCTGGCCCATATGTCCGGGGACGAGACGATGCGGGAAGCGTTCCTCTCCGGCGAGGACATCCACGCCGTCACGGCCAGCCAGGTCTTCGGCCTGCCCCTTTCCCAGGTCACCCATGAGCTGCGGAGCCGGGCTAAGGCGGTGAACTTCGGCATCGTCTATGGCATCAGCGCCTTCTCCCTGAGTCAGGACATCGGCGTGAGCCAGCCGGAGGCCAAGCTCTATATCGACACGTATCTGGAGAAGTATCACGGCGTGCGGGAGTACATGGAGAGCACCATCGCCCAGGCCAGGGAGCGGGGCTACGTCTCCACCCTCTTTGGCCGGCGGCGGCCCATCCCGGAGCTGCATGCCTCCAACTTCAACCTCCGCTCCTTCGGCGAGCGGGTGGCCCGGAACATGCCCATCCAGGGCACCGCGGCGGACGTCATCAAGCTGGCCATGATACGGGTGTATAATAGGCTCGCCCGGGAGCTGCCCGAGGCGAAGCTGCTGCTGCAGGTCCATGACGAGCTCATCGTGGAGTGCCCGGCGGCCCTGGGGGAGCGGGCGGCGGCCATATTGAAGGAGGAGATGGAGAATACCGTGCAGTATTCCGTCCCCCTCACCGCCGACGCGAAGATCGGCCAGAGCTGGGCCTCAGCACACTGATATGATCATCCGCAACGCGACAACCGAAGATATCCCTGCCATCGGGGCGCTGGAGCGGGCGTGCTTTTCCGACCCTTGGCCGGAGGATTTCATCGCCCGGCGGCTGGACAAGCTGCTGGCGGCGGAGGAGGACGGCCGGCTTTTGGGCTACGCGGCCCTCTCCAGCGTCCTGGACGAGGGGAGTCTGGACAGCCTGGCCGTGGACCCGGCCTGCCGCCGCCATGGCATCGCGGACGCCCTCATGGCCGAGATGGTGCGCAGGGCCCGGGAAAAGGAGCTGGCCTTTATCACCCTGGAGGTCCGCGAGACCAATACCGCCGCCATCGCCCTGTACGGCAAGCACGGCTTTGTGCCGGTGGGCCGGCGGACCAATTACTATGAAAACCCCAGAGAGGACGCCATGTTGATGACGTTGGTGCTGTGATGAAGATACTGGCATTTGAATCCTCCTGCGACGAGACCGCCGCGGCGGTGGTCCAGGACGGGCGGCATGTCCTGGCGGACGAGATATTCTCCCAGGTGGCCCTGCACGAGATATACGGCGGCGTGGTGCCGGAGATCGCGGCCCGCAGCCACCTGGAGGTCATCTCCCTGCTGGCGGACCGGGCCCTGCAAAAGGCGGGCATAAGCCGCGGCGATATAGACGCCGTGGCCTGCACCTACGCGCCGGGGCTCATCGGCGCGGTGCTGGTGGGGGTGAACTTCGCCAAGAGCGCGGCATTGGCCCTGGGCGTGCCCCTCATCCCGGTGCACCACATCCGGGGCCACATCGCCGCCAACTACCTGGCCTTCCCGGACCTGGAGCCGCCCTTTTTGTGCCTCGCCATCTCCGGGGGCAACACCATGCTGGTGGACGTGAGAAGCTACACGGACATGCGCGTGCTGGGCCGGACAAGGGACGACGCGGCTGGGGAATGCTTCGATAAATCCGCGCGGGTCATGGGCCTGGGCTACCCCGGCGGCAAGCCCATCGACGACCTCAGCAAAAAGGGGGACGACCGGGCCTACGACCTGCCCCGGCCCGCCGTGAACGACGGCAACCCCTACGACATGAGCTTTTCCGGCCTCAAAACGGCGGTGGTGAACATCGTCCATCACGCGGAGCAAACGGGCGAATCTCTTGACAAGGCGGGGCTGGCCGCCAGCCTGTGCCGGGCGGTGTCAGAGTCCCTGGTGAGCCGCACCATGGCCGCGGCGGAGGCCCTGGGCTACGACCATGTGGCCGTGGCCGGGGGCGTGGCCGCCAACTCCCGCATCCGGGCGGATTTTGAATCCGCCTGCAAGGCGGCGGGGAAGATCCTCTATGTGCCGCCCCTGCGCCTGTGCGGCGACAACGGCGCCATGATCGGCGCCCAGGCGTACTACGAGTATCAGGCGGGGCACACGGCGGGCAGCGATTTGAACGCGTATGCTACGATGGAATTGTAAAATGACCTATATCACTCATTCTGAATCGGAGACCGAGGACCTGGGGGCGCGGTTCGCCGCGCAGCTCCCGGCGGGGGCGGTGATCGCCCTGTACGGGGACCTGGGCTGCGGCAAGACCGCCTTCGTCCGGGGCATGGCCCGGGGCATGGGCATCGACTGCGCCGTCACCAGCCCCACCTTCACCATCGTGAACGAGTACGACGGCCCCCGGCCCCTGTTCCACTTCGATATGTACCGGCTTGGAAGCGCCGACGAGCTTTTTGACATCGGCTGGGAGGACTATCTCGCCCGGGGCGGCGTGTGCGCCGTGGAGTGGAGCGAGAACGTACCCGGAGCCTTCGAGGGTGACGAGATCGCCGTCCGCTTTGAAAAGACCGGGGACAACGATAGGAAAATAACGATAGAGGGAGGCCCCCTATGCTGACACTGGCGCTGGAGAGCTCCGCCAAGGCCGCCTCGGCGGCGGTATTTGAGGACGAAAAGATGCTGGCTTTCTCCATTCAGAACGCCGGCCTCACCCACAGCCGTACCCTCCTGCCCATGGCGGAGGACATGCTGAAGAACCTGGGCAAGAGCCCTAAGGACATCGATAGGGTGGCCGTGAGCCGGGGCCCCGGGTCCTTCACGGGCCTGCGCATAGGCCTTGCGGAGGCCAAGGGCCTGGGCTGGGCACTGGATAAGCCCGTGGTAGGCGTGTCTACATTGGAGGCCATGGCCTGGGGCGGGCCGGTGCTGGACGGGCAGATGCTCTGCTGCGCCATGGACGCCCGCCGGGGCCAGGTGTATAACGCCCTGTTCACCGTGGAGGGCGGAAAGCCCGTGCGCCTGACGGAGGACAGAGCTATCTCTATTGGGGAGCTTGAAAGCGAGCTCATCGCCCGGCAGGAGCCCTGGATCCTCTTGGGCGACGGGGCAGAGCTGTGCTTCAGCACCCTGGACCGGAGCCAGGTGACCGTGTTTCTGGCGCCGGAGCCCCTGCGCGTCCAGAGCGCCCGGGGCGTGGGCCTCGCCGCCATGGGGAAGGACGCCGTCCCCGCCGGAGAGCTGACAGCGGCATACCTGCGCCTGAGCCAGGCGGAGCGGGAGCGGCTCGCGAAGCTTGAAAAGAAATAATCTTTCCGCAAAGGAGATTTTGATATGAGCAATTTAATGGTATTTTCCCATCCCCTCATCCAGCACAAGCTGTCTATCCTCCGGGACGAGACGACCTCCGTGAAGGAGTTCCGGGAGCTCATCAGCGAGATCGCCAAGCTCATGTGCTACGAGGCCACCCGGGACCTGCCCTTGGAGGAGGTCAAGGTGAAGACCCCCGTGGCGGAGGCCACCTGCCGGCGCCTGGCGGGGAAGAAGCTGGCCGTGGTGCCCATTTTGCGGGCGGGCCTCGGCATGGTGGACGGCATGGTGGACCTGATCCCCAGCGCCAAAGTGGGCCATGTGGGCCTGTTCCGTGACCCGGAGACCCTGGCCCCTGTGAAGTACTACTTCAAGATGCCCCCCGATATCACCGAGCGGGACGTGATCGTGGTCGACCCCATGCTGGCCACCGGCGGCAGCGCCGTGGCGGCCATCCAGTTTTTGAAGGATGAGGGCGTCAAGCACATCAAGTTCATGTGCATCATCGCCGCCCCTGAGGGCGTGAAGGCGGTCCAGGAGACCCACCCGGACGTGGACATCTTCGCCGCCGCCCTGGACGACCACCTGAACGACCACGGCTACATTGTCCCCGGCCTGGGCGACGCGGGAGACAGGATATTCGGAACGAAATGATTTCGTTTGAAAGGGGGATCCTTTCAAACGAGAAGGCTGCGGCCCGCTGCAGCGCAAAGCGCCCCCATCCATCGGATGGGGGCGTTCACGTTTGCGGGCCGAAAAGAATGATTTCCGAGGTACACGCCCCCGGAAATCATATCCCACTTTTTTCGCGCCTGCGGGCGCGAACTCTGCGAGGCTATGAGAACAGTCTTACTGCTTGTGTTCGCACTCAAAGTGCCGGACCATTTTCAATACCAGCGCCTTTTCCTCCGCCGTCAGTCCGGACAGGGATATACGGTCGGCATCCTCCAGTCCAAGCAGATGGTCCACCGACACGCGGAAATACCGGGACAGTTCCACCAGCGACTGCATGCTGGGGTTGCTGACGCCCATCTCCCAGGCGTTCACTGCTGCTCGTGTGGCACCAAGCGCCTCGGCCAGGGCCGACTGACTCATGCCCTCCCGTTCCCGGAGCTGTCGTATACGGTCGCCGATCTGCATAACGCTCACCTCGTGTCAATGATAGTATGCAGAAAGTGATATGTAATTATCAATAACTGTATAGTTTTGTTGACTACCCGGCCCGGCTGTGGTATTCTGTAGGACGGGGGTGATGAATATGGCAGATTATAAGACGATGTATCATATCCTGTGCGCCGCCGCGTCGGAGGCATTGGATGAGCTGCCGGACGAGCCGGCCAATGCCGCTGGGCGGGATATCCTGCAAAAGGCCTTGAACGAGGCGGAGGATGTCTATATCGACACGACGGACGATAAGGAATGAAAAGCCTCCCCTCGGGGAGGCCATTTTTATGCCCGTTTTTTCCCGAAAACAGGGCGGTGCAACTGCCAGTTGACACATTTCCAAGGGGAAACGGTTGATGCTGCCGGGCCTGTAGGCTATACTGAACGCCAGGTGGACCACCCAAATCCAATAAAGGAGGCGTTTCATATGCCTTTGGCCGATAAGATCATCGAGCTGCGGAAAAAGCAGGGCTGGAGCCAGATCGACCTGGCGGACAGGCTGGACGTGTCCCGCCAGTCCGTCTCCAAGTGGGAGATGGCCCAGGCCGTGCCGGAGCTGGACAAGATATTGAAGATGAGCGAGCTGTTCGCCGTCACCACGGACTACTTATTGAAAGACGAGGCCCCCACACAGGACACCGGCGGCGCCCTGCCGCCCCCGCCGGCGGAGGAACCGCCCGAGCCGGAGGGCGGTCCGGAGCCGGAGACGCCGTCCTCGGTGAAGAAGCCACGGAAGAAGTGGCCCTGGGTACAGGTGGCCTGCTTGCTGGTAGTGGCTGTCCTGGCGCTGTATGTGTCCCGCCATCGGGAGGAAGAGCTTATCCCGCCGCGGATGGCCCTGTCCGTGGAGCTGCTCCAGCCCTCGCCCATTCCCGAGGACATGGTGTCAGAAACGGCCACAGAAGAGACGTTCCAGGAGGCGGTCTCCGACCTGGAGATGGAGGACGGCCCGGCCATGGAGATGTCCACCTACGAGGCCGGCGGCTACACCGTCAACGGCATCATAGACGAGGAACTGCTGGCCTCCATCGCGGCGGAGTACGCCCCCTATGGCATCACCTGCGAGGATGGCCGCTGGTACTACGACGGCCAGCCCATCCGGGTGTTAACCGACGTGCTCACCTCCAACGGGGAGAGCCTGACCGGCGGCCGGTTCCAGGGCACCATGCGCAATTTCGCCGGCGAGGGCGACATCGACGTGCGCACCGTCCGGGACTATGACCACTGCGACAGGGACGGCAACGGCAAGCTGTTGTATATCGAGACCTGCCCCGCCCATGGGGATGTGGTGTGGACGGAACACCACGCGGAGGAGGAACACCATTAGAGATAAAGCCTCCCTCCGACGAGGAACTGTCCTCCTATAAAATTCCCACGGAAGCCCAACGAAGTGGGTTCCGTGGGAAAAAGGAAGAAGAGCCTTGACCGATGAGGGGCCTGGCTTTGGTGGGGTGTCATAAGACAGTATCGTGTCTCATTTTTCGGAAATGGCATGGCTTCGGTCATGCCATTTCCTCTTGCATAAGCTCTTGGATAGGGATGAATCCCACAAAGTCGTAGGAAATGTGGATGCTCTGCCGCCGCTTGCCGTCGCCCTTGTTCGGCTCGTCAATGTAGATGGCCTTTACCAGCTCATGCAGAGCGTAGGGCGTCAGTTCTTCCAGCTCGACATATTTGTGCGCCTGGGCTATGAAGCGTTCCACATCATCGGCCTTCTGCTCCTGCTGGGCCACCTCTTTTGTGAGCGTTTCCACTTCCTGTTTGAGCTGCGCCTGCTCGTCCTCATAGGACTTGCTCATGGAGGCGAACCTCTCGCCGGAGATCGTCCCATTCACCCGGTCCTCATACAGCTGCATGAAGATGCGGTCCAGCTCGCCCAGCCGCTTCTCCGCCTTGGCCAGCTTCTTTTTGCTCACCCGGATGGCCTCGTCGGACGCCAGCTTCAGCTTGTCGCCCATGACCGCCCGGAAGTGCGCTTCATGGTTTGCCACATAGGATATGACCATCTGCATGTGCCGCAGCACCATGTCCTCCAACACCACCGCACGGATATAATGCGCGGAACACTTGTCTGTAATGTTGCGATAGTTGGCACAAACAAAATAATCCTGCCGCTTCTCAAAGTCCTTGGTAGTGCTGTAACGCATCTTCGCGCCGCAGTCGGCGCAAAACGTCAGGCCGGAGAACATGCTGCTCTTGCCCGTTTTCGTCTTGCGATGACGCTGCTGGCGTATCTGCTGGACCTTCTCAAACACTTCCTCCGTGATGATTGCTTGCTGGGTGTTGTAGAACACGACCTGATCTTCTTCTGGCGTCTGACGCTTTTTCTTGTCCCATATAGAGTTCCTGTGCGTCTTGAAGTTGACGGTGCAGCCCGTGTACTCCTTCAACTCCAGAATGTGAACGACAGTCTTTGTGTTCCAAGCGTATTGTTCTTCGCTTTTCGGAGGGGTGGCTCCACGGCTTTCCCGATTCTTATACGCTGAGGGCGTGAGTATTTTTTCGGCCATCAAGGTATTTGCGATCTGCATCGGGCCGCGTCCCTCCATGCAAAGGTCAAAGATATGCCGTACCACTTGGGCGGCTTCCTCGTCGATGACCCATTGTTTTGGATTCTCCGGGTCCTTGATGTACCCATACGGGGGATTGACTGCCAGGTGTTCGCCGCGCTCACCTTTTGACTTGTTGACTGCGCGAACCTTCCTGCTGGTGTCCCTCGCATAAAACTCGTTGAACCAGTTTCGGATGCCAGCAAAGTCATTGTCCACGCTGTTAGGGTCGATGGTGTCGTAGTTGTCATTGATGGCGATGTACCGCACCCCATGCTGGGCGAAAACAAAGTTGATGTACATTCCCGTGAGAGCAGAGTTTCGGCCAAAGCGTGACAGGTCCTTTGTGATAACAATTCCTACTTGGTCATTCTCCACCGCCTCCAGCATCTTCTGGAATCCGGGTCGCTCGAAACTCGTTCCGCTCCATCCGTCATCCACAAAGAAAACCAGGTTCGTGAAGTGCTGTTCCTGAGCGTACCTTTGCAGGATGGATTTTTGATACGAGATTTGTCAAGGTGGTTTCCTGCAAAAAAGTCGAAATCTATTATTGCTATATGCTCTTGTCCGATGT
>CANRKN010000094.1 GCA_947631215.1 uncultured Oscillospiraceae bacterium
CTTCTCAAAATCCCAGAACGGTGTGTTCAGGTCTACCCATTCATATTCGTCGTCATGGGGTGTTATACCATTGGCGCACATGGTGGGTTTCCTCTTTGCCTTGATATTTTCAACCATTCAACGCTCTCCTTTTTCAACTTTCTTCTCCTGGGTAGTGACCGGCTGACCGCGCTGTTCCAGTGCCACATTGACGTGGTGCCGGACCTGCAGCAGCTTCGTGAGATCGTCCCGCAGGGGTTTGTACTTGGCATAGGCCGCCTCATGCTCCCGCGTCAGCGTTTCCATCTCCCGTTGCCAAGCGGAGATGGGCAGCTTGCCGTCCGGCGTGAAAGCGTCCGTCAGCTTGCGCCGGGCCATATAAAACTGCCGCAGCTCGCTTTCATGCTCCTGCCTGTACTTCTCCCGCTGGCCCTTCCAACGGATGCCGGTCATCTCGTCGAAGATAGGCTTTAGGCGGGCGTAGTTCTCCGCCTGCTGGAGCAGGTCCTTCAGCTCTTTCCGGCGCTTGTTGGATGCGTCCATTTCCGATTTCAGCCCAGACACTTGGCTGTTGAGCTCGGCAACACGTTCTTCCATCGCTTCCACCGTGAACAGCCTGTTCTCCATGATGTAGTTGTGGGCTTCCACAAACTGCTTCAGGTTGTTGAGCTTCGCTTTCCGGCTCCACGCTCCGGCGTTTCGTATGGCGATGTAATCGCCCAGAAGCTGGCCCAGGTTGGGCTGCTGGGGCTGGGACAGCTCCTGCTTGACCTCCTTCAGCCAGTCCAGCAACGTGGCGATCTTCTTCCGCAGACTGCGGATGGCCGCGTTGGTAGAGCGAATCCAGCGGTTGAGATCGCCCTTGTCGGTAGGGATGCCCTTCGCCTCCATCTGCCGGACGGCGGGACCCTCGTGGACCGTCGGTATCTGGTCGATCCCTTGGCGCGCATAAGAGCGGTGGTCGATCCTACAATCCAAACCTTTTTCCTCAAACTTGGCGTTGCACAGCGCAGCCCAGGCCGCCCGCCAGGATTCCAGCCGCTCCGGGCTGCCCCAATCGGTGGTGGGTACAGCGTCAAAGGTCGCCTTGCCATTCTCGTCAAGGATACGGTTGCCGTTCTCGTCCAAGTGGTAGACGCGGTGCTGCTTGTATCCCCATTTCCCATTCTCCTTCAATGGCCGGATGGGACAGAGAATATGGAAATGGGGATTTTGTATCTCCTTGTCCGGCTTATGGATGGCGAGGTCCGCGATCATACCCCGACTGACAAGCTGCTCCGATACAAATTGCCTTGCAAGCGCGATGTTCTCCTCTAGGGAAAACTCGTCCTGCAAGGCAATGTCAAAGCTGTATGCAAGCTGGGCGTCTTTGTTCCGCTCCACCTGCTCCAAGGCGTTCCAGAGCGTCTGCCGGTCCGCGTATTCTGGCGGGGCATTTGGCGGGAGAAGTATCTCGGAACATATCACGCCTTTCTTTTTACTGTAGTCGCTGGTCTCGCCGTAGTATTCGCTGTAAAGTTTCTCTCCGGCGCGGTAGGCGGCGGAGGCGATGGCAGACTGACCGGCGTTGCGCTTGATCTGGGTGACATGAAAATGGTAAAGGGCCATTTACAAATCCTCCCCGTGCAGCGTCCCATGGATAACGGCCTGAGCTTCCGGCAGAGAAAGTATCTGCTCCATGAGGGAGTAAAACGGCACTTCCTCCATGCTCTTGATCTCCGGGACGATGCTCTCCACGGCGGCCCCGCGGGTGATAAGCCGGTGCGCCCGTGCGGTCCGCTCGGCCTTGCTCAGATACTTTGCTCGGTTCTCTAGCCGTTCCAGTCGATGCTGGTATTGTTCCAATCGGATGATGTCTTTTTCTTGCTCAGCCAGTAATTGCTCTCTGGTTTTCTCCATAGAATTCCTCCTAAATCAATAATTCCTGCCGCCAGCAGGCAGCAGGGGGATAGACGCGCAAGCGTCGCAAGGGGGCCGCCCCTTGACCGGAGCAACAGCGACGCAAAAACAGCCCGGACATTCGTGTGTCCGGGCTGCTGCCTCGCAGAGCGCACATACATGGTCGTCAGACCATGTATAGAAGTGCGCCCTTTGTTTCAAAGGGATGATTATTGGTCCTTAAAGCATTGATCCACCAGCGCCTGCAGCGTGCTGCTCTTGGCCGCCTCCGCGGCGTCGGCCTGGGCGAAGTGGGTCGTCGCTTTTTTCATATCCTCATCAAATCCCAGTATGTAGTTTGTGGCGATCAGGTATATGATCCGTGTCGGTGCCATGCCGTAGACCTGCCTTTCCAGGATGTGGCGGATGCGCTCCCTGTCGTCTGGGAAGAGCTGGCGCATCTTCTCGCTCCGATAGAGCCGCTTGACGATCTCGGTGATGTAGAGGCCGGACTTCATATAGAGGTCGGCGAAAGTGTTGTCCGGGTCATCGAAGCAGCCGGGATTCTCTGCCTCCAGCTCATCCACCATCTTGACCACCACCCACCGGGGCGTGAAGATCTGGTTGGTCTTCTGGGGCGGGATGTAGTCGAATATATCCTCCTCCCGGCTCTCGTCGAAATAGTCGGCCAGTTCCCGCTTCTTTTTCAGAAACTCCCGGATAGAGTCGTTGAACACCACCTCGTCGAAGAGGTGCCCGGCGAAATGCTCCGTTACGCCAGTCTCCGGGTCCGTATAGTCCCCGCCGTCCCGCAGGAAACGGAAATCGTCCTCGGTGATACCGGTCACGTCCAGGAAAACGTTATCCTCCGTGTAGTCGTCGAAGTTAGCCAGGGTAAGCTCGTCGTCCCCGTAGGCCATGATGAAGCTGGGGATGGTGCGGGCAAAGCCCCGCAGGTGGGCGCGGACATCCTCCTCGATGGTGCGTTTCTCGCTCTCCGCCTTGTGCTTTTCCAGCTGCTCGACCAGCTCTTTGGGCTTCTCCTCGATGGTCCTCTGGGCTTGCTGCATGGCGGAATCCGTAAAGACCTTCAGCGCGTCCGCGATGGCGGCACTGTACTCATCCTCGGCCTTCTGTATCTCCGCCTCGCTCTCCGCGGACTGGCGTTTGCGCTCCAGCTCCACCCTGGCGATATTGGTCTGCTGGCGGTAATCGTCCTCCAGCTTCTGAAAGCTGGCGTCCACTTCCCGCTCCACTTGTTTTTCCACGCGGGTCCGCACGCCCGGCTTCACGTCATAGGCGTCCGCTGCCGGCTCCACGGTCTTCTGTTTCACCGCCGTCTTCACGGCCGTCACCATGTCCTGCAGCCGCTTCCCTATATCGTCCGGTCCAGCCGCGCCGAGACTGTCCAGGCTGTCCTGGATATCCGCCTGCATATCCTCGTAAACCTTGGGTCCGAACACGTCCTGGGTCCGCCCGATGACGATGGCGCCGGGTATCTCCACCTCGCCCTCGCCGTTCACAGGCACTTCGCCCATGTGGTCCAGAGAATCCCTCTTGTTCTTCTTCGGGTCCTCCTGAGCGGGGGTGAGCTTCTCCACGATCTGGCGCACGATGCCGGGCGCGCCGAAGATGTTGGTGATGTTTTTGAACAGGAAGTTGGACATGAAGCCGTGGCGGACCACCTCCTGACTTTTCAGCCGCCGGGGTATGGACAGCACCGCCTTGGCGTCCAGCTCCACCATTTTGCCTTCCTCGTCCTCGCCCAGGACGGGGAAGAAGTTCAGGAGCCTCCGGATGTTCTTCTCCCGGTCCTCCCCAGTGCCCCGCCCGGAGGCGGTCTCCGGGGACAGGTTGTTGGCGAACTCATCAAAGATGATGAGCGTCCGCGCCGGGTCGAAGTCGAAAACGTAAGAGTTCTGCTTTCGGAACCGCTGGCCGCCGCTGGTGAAGATGCAGGGATTCTGGGCCCGGAACGCCGCCTGCATATAGGACGCCGGGCTTTGCAGATTGCAGAGCATCAGCACGCCGGTCCACTCCGGGATGGTCACGCCCACGGTGAGCTGCCCCACGCTTAAGGTGATGGTCCGCTCATGTGTAGCGATGGCCGTTTTCACCCGGTCATAGGCCGCCGCTGTTGCCGCGTCCTCGTCGCTCTCCCGGCCGTCTCCCGCCGCGATGACGATCTCGCAGTCCCCGAAGGCATAGGCAAACTCGTCGTCCTTCAGCAGCTTGGCCAGGGCCTTGACGGACGCCACCCGGTTCAGTATCCACAGCGTGTGGGCCAGCTCCCGCCGCAGCTCCGGTGTGGAGAAGGGGTACTTCTCCTGGGTCGTCAGCGCGTGGAGGAACCTGCGCACCTCCGCCTCATGGACGAACTTGCCGCTCTCGTTGGTGGCGAAAAACTCATTCAGATCGAAAGCGAAATCCACCGTGTCCCCGTCGTCGGAGAGATCCACGCCTAGCTTAAGCTGGTCATAGATCATGCCCGACATCTGATAGGTGAACATGTTCATCCGGGGCAGGGCCTCGTAGGGGTTGTAGTCGTCCCCCGTCCAGTTTTCCTTTGCCTCCTGCTCGTCGGCATAGGACCAGTTGTAGATCTGCTCACTGGAAAACTGGTCGCTGGCAAGCTGCTTGAAGGGTGTGCCGGAGAGATACAGCGTGTGTCTGCGCTTGATGTTTCGGAAGGCTCGCTCTGTGCGCATGGTGTCCACGCCCTCGTGGGCCTCGTCGATGATGAGAAGGTCGAACTGCATATCGCTGATCCACTTCAGCTTGTCATACTGCCCGCCGAAGTAGACCGAGCCCTTCAGCCCCTGCAGGGATTCAAAGGCCACGATGCCCCGCTCGATGCCCCGGCTCAGTGCCGAGATATATTCCTCCCTAGTCTGGACTCCGGCCTGGCCCCGCAGGGCGTCCGTGTCCGAAACGAAGGCCATTCTATCCCGCCAGCCGATGAACTTGCGGAAATCCTCCGCCCAGGAGTTGGCGATGCTGGGCCGGTTGGTGACGATGAGCACCCGGTCCAGCTCCATCTTTTCGATCAAGTCATAGCTGGCCAGGGTCTTCCCGAACCGGGGCTTGGCGTTCCAGAGAAACTCCGTTCCGCCGCTCTCAAAGTAGTCCGCCGTCATGGCCACGGCCTCCGCCTGCTCTTTTCGCAGGTCGTAGGTACATGCCTCCGGCCAGGAGGTCTCCCGCCGGGCAAAGCTACGGAACAGCTCCTCCGAGCGGGGACCGTCTATCTGGAACCACTCGGTTTTCGGTTCCCGGGGGATGTGGTGCTGGCTCTGGAGAAAGTCGTGGAATTCATGGTCCGTGAAATACTCCCCGGAGCCGTCCTTATACATGGCGTTGTCCGACCAGGCCAGCGCCCAGCGGATGTCAGCCGTGTGGGTCTGCTGGCCGATGCGCTTTTGGACGGACTGCTTTTCCGTGTACCCGATCTTCGTCCAGCCGTCGTGATAGCTGACGCCCGGCGTGTTGTAGGCGTATATCATGGGGACGACCCGGACGTTAGGCGCAATGTTGGGCACGCTCATCAGCTCATCTCCTTCACGTGGGATTCGATGAACGCGATCTCCGCTTCATCCAGCCCATACTTGGCATAGAGCTGCCTATCGATCTCCGGGATGGACCTGGACCAGTCGATGTCGGATGCGGGGGTGAAGTCCTGGAGGGGGATAAATCTCCATCTTTCCGGGGGATTATCCTGCGTTATTTTCAGGATACCCAATAAACATCTCGCAAACTTTGACTTTATGTATTTTAATGCAGATGTTGCTTCTAATTCAGCTGCAAAAGCCCCTATGCCAATAAAAGATTGTGTATACCCAATACCAGGTCCCAATATAAACGGTTCCGCAATAATCCTTACCGGTGTTTCACAAAGATTTCCCGCGCCTCCATTCGATTTGGAAACCATTATCTTATGTTTGAATAGATTTCCATTGTCCTCGATATAATTTTTGTCTACCCATTTCTTTACGCGTTTTTGTCCTGTTCCCTCCAGGCCAAAAATTGCGATCATTTCTTGGCGATCTTCATTGGTATTTTGAAATATTGGTAGTTTATTGAACGCACTACTCACAATTCGTCGTTCATTTCCCTCGCTGCTTATTACTGACCTAAGCTGTGGGTAATCTTGATATAAACTATCAAGGTTAAGGCGGTTCTGGAGTATCATTATATCTGGCAAAGAACTCTCTTGGACGTATTTGTGCATTTTTGCAGACAGCGATCGTATTTCTTCATATTGGGAAAATACTTCAATAGCGCCAAAACTCTTTGTAGCATCTCGATAGGATATAGAAATCCCACCAGTAATTCGCGTCCCCTGGAAATAGTGCCCACTATCCTGTGCGTAATCAAGCACAGTGAAATGCTCATCATTTAGCATTTTTTCATTCCACGCTTTTGGTGTTTTTCCAGCATTGAATAAGAAACGAGCAGGTGTTATAAGCAAAACCTTGTCAGAAATCAAATAGGCGGCATCCATAAAGCTGTTATACACCGGCTTATCTGACGTTCCTTCTGTTTCTTCCTGATACGGCGGATTGCCAATGATAAAATTAAACTTCATCTTTCCCGTCCCCCTTCTTAACTCCTGGAATTCAACGCTGGTTTTCTTCCGCCAGTCATAGATCCGGCAATAGGGCTGTGTCTTTTCTTCCTTATCCGGGAAACCCATCTTTTCAAAAAAGTCAAACTGGAAGCCCTCCTCCTCGGGCTTCCGATACGGGATGGTGTATGTGAGCCCATCCATTTGCCACAGGTTCCAAACGATGACGTTGGCGATGGTCTCATATTCCTGCTTCGTCGGCTTTCGCTTCCACCGGCTGGACAGATATTCCTCAAAGGTCATCAGCAGGTTCAAACGGGCAATGAGCAGGTTGTCACCCTGAAACTCATAGCCATAGGTTGCCTGGAACGCCCGCAGAGACCATTGCAGCCACTCTTCCTCCGTGTCGGTGTTCTCGCTCACCACCCGCAGCTTCCGGTCCAGCAGGCCGGTCCGCCGCTCCAGGGGGATGATCTCGCCGTTGGAGACGTCGTACCGGCTCGCCAAAAACGGCGCCTCGCCGCATGTGATCTCCATGCGCCGGTCGTCCACGTACCGCTTCCAGTTCTTCCGCTTGGAAAACCCCACCCGGTTGGTGGGCTCGTCGTCCTTAAAAAACGTGTCCGGCCGGCCGAACCACACCTCGTCGGCATAGTCGCACATTTTCGCGCAGACCCAGTTGGGTGTAAATACTTCAGCGTGCTGCCGGGTGCGGGCGGACTGCTGCTCCAGGGCCTTCCGTGCCCGGTTCTTGATGACGCCGGAGCGCTCGCCGGTGATCAGCTCGGCCCTGATCTCCCTGTCCCGCTGATAGCCGGGGCCCAGGTCGGTATAGGCGTCCGTCGCCCAGAGGATGTGCGCCTTGGTCGTTCTATCGGCCAGGAGCCTGTCCAGCAGACCGAGGGAGTTGATCCGCAGCAATTCATCTTGTATCCCGATGATCAAAAAGCGATCCTCCTCCGATCCGAAAAGACCGCAGGAGGATCAGCAAAGCTATGCCCGTTTTGCAAATGTGTACTTTACCAAACTTTCCTGCGTGTTCTACATATTCGCATTATAGCATCAAAACCTGGAAACGGCAACAAATTCTGGGCTGTCTTTTCCCCTGGCTTCGACTGTCGGAAAAAGTACACCAATTCAAATTATTGAGCGGTTTATTTAATCCACCTTTTCAAACCGCCTCGCTTTCGAGTAAAACGTC
>CANRKN010000095.1 GCA_947631215.1 uncultured Oscillospiraceae bacterium
GAGGTGCTGCGGGAGGGCAAGCACCACGACATCGACGCCTGGCGCCGGGAGCAGCAGCTCATCCGCACCCAGGCGCGCCGGCCGGACATGTTCGCCGCCTATGAGCCCAAAACGCCCGAGGAGGAACGCATCATCGCCCGGCTCACGGGCCGGGAAAAGCTCACCTATGACTGCCGCCTGGCCACAGTGGAGGATATCCCGGACCTGCTGGCTATCACGGCGGAGGCCAGCGCCTATATGAAGGAAAACGGCGTAGACCAGTGGCAGGATAACTTCCCCAACGAGGAGACTTTCCGCCGGGACATCGCCGCCGGGGGGTGCTGGCTCTTCACCCATGAGGGCGCGCCCGCCGGGTGCGCCGCGGAGTACTTTACGCCGGAGCCGGACTATCCCGCCATCAACGGGGCCTGGCGCACGGCGGATGACGCCGCGTATGCCACCGTCCACCGGGTGGCGGTGAAGGCGGCCTACCGGAGCCGGGGCCTGGCGGACGAGATGATGCAGCTTTGCGAGGACCTGGCCCTGGGCCGGGGCTATGGGAGCGTGCGGGTGGACACCCACGCCGACAACATGCCCATGCAGGCGCTTTTAAAGCGCCGAGGCTATGAACGCTGCGGCGTCATCAAGCTCACGGACACGGTGGAGCACGACCCCTTCCGGGTGGGGTATGAAAAGGTATTTTAAAAGGGAGCGGATGAATATCCGCTCCCTTGTTTTGTTGTACCCGCCCGACGGGCGGTGAGAACCGGCAGTATGCCGAATGCAGTTGGTGAGCGAAGCGAACTTTAGCAGTAGGCATACTGTCGGGCTCAGCCGCCCTGGCACCACGCTGGTATAGCGCGGACGGGCCCGACAGTATCCCGGCTCACTTGTTACGCTGCGCTCACGAGCCGTGAGACCGTGACACTGCCGGCTCCCGCCGCGCGTCGGGTGTCACACTAACCTCCCTTTCCGCGATATTCACAGTGACAGCTGTCAAGGAGGGATAACATGACCGAGGAGAGGGCTTTGGCCCTGCTGAAAGAGAGAGACCCGGCGGCCCTGGACTGGTTCGTCCGGCGCTATACGGCCTACGTCAGCACCGTGATATGGAACGTAATCGGCGCCTATCGCCCCCGCCAGGACGCGGAGGAGCTGACGGCGGACGTGTTTTTGGCCCTGTGGCAGAGCGGCGACCGGCCCCAGGCCGGGAAGGTCCGGGGGTATCTGGGCGCCATCGCCCGGCACAAGGCCGTGAGTTGCCTGCGGGCCCGGGGCGTGGAGCTGGGGAGCGAGGAGGATATGCTGGCTCTCGCCGTGCCCGGCCCGGAGGGGGCCGTAGAGGAACGGGAGCTTTCCCGTCTCGTGAAGGAGGCGGTGGAGAGCCTGGAGCCGCCGGACCGGGAGATATTCCTGCGCTTTTACTACTACTGCCAGAGCGCCGGGGACATCGCCCAGATGCTGGACATGACCCCCGCCGCGGTGCGCAAGCGCCTGGAGCGGGGCCGGGAGAAGCTGAAACGCTATTTCGAGGAAAGGGGACTGACCCATGAGCTATACGACATTGTATGACCTGATGGACCGCTATCAGGAGGACGAGCTGGACCTGCCCGACGCCCATGTCACCGACGCAGACCGGGTGAGCCGCTTGGTCCGTGACCGGCTGCGTCCCGCGGCCGTGGGCGGCCATGCCGCTCCCCGCCGGAAGCGGGGCCGCAGGGCGCTCATCGCCGCCGCGGCGGCGGTGATGGCCGTGGCGCTGGGCGTCACCGCCTACGCGGTGTATCAGGCCAGCGTGAAGGACTATATCATCCAGCCCAGCCCCGCCATCGAGACAGGCGCGGAGCCCGCCCCCGAGCCGGAGGCCGCGGAGGCCGAGGCCCAGCCCGTGCAGGCCAAGGCCTCCCTCTCCCTGGTGGGCTACCAGGGCACGCCGGAGTATGAGGCTTACGCGGAGTGGTCCGCCCTGCGGGAGGAGAACTGGGATCAGAACCTGGACCGCTATACGGAGATGGGCGTGGACGACAGCTACTATGAGACCCCAAGGAATTACGCCCACCTCTACGACGCGCCCTTCAGGGACCAGGCGGAGAAGCTGGACGAGATCATGGAAAAGTACGGCCTGACGCCCCTTGAGGAGCTGCACGTCATCTACGCCCCCGAGGACGTGTACGACTATCTGGGCACAGAGCCCTTCCTGCCGGACGGCTCCGACGGCGGCGGCTATGTCTACGACGACGGCACCTTCAAGCTGGAGGGCATCGACTTCGGCACGGACGACCTGAGCGGCACTCTGTATGCGTCGGTCAAGGGCTCCTTCTCCATGATCGCCGGACACGTCCCTCAGGACTATGAGGAGTGGAGCTACACCACCGCCTCCGGCCAGACCCTGGACCTGGTCATGGACACAGACAACTCCCTGATGCTTCTGGAGACGGGCGGGGCTTACATCCATCTGGACGTGGACATGGGCACCGAGGCCGTGTACCCCGACCAGCCCAAGAGCAAGGACGAATTCCGCGCCCGCTATGAAGAGATCGTCGCGTCGGAAGACGCCGCGGAGCAGGACAAGGACTGGGCGGCCAATATCATAGAGGACATCGACAAGGCCTATCAGGACTATCTGGACGCGAACTTCGGCGGCGTGGACCTGGACGAACCCATCCGGCCGGCCTATACGAAGCAGGACCTGGAGGCCCTGGCGGACACCGTCGGCTTCGACGTGCTGGCAAAGCGCTTCGCTGGGCCCATAGACCGGGAGAAGGCCCAGGAGAATTACTACGCCTTCGTCCAGCGCCTGTCCGCCACGGACACCCATAACCGCGCGGCGGACGCGGATACGGCCATCACCGCTATCGGCGACTACGCCATCGCGGCCCTGCCCGAGGGCTACGCCCTGTACGTCGTCGACGGCCAGACGGCGGACGACTCCATAACGGGGGACGGCTATAACTACGTGATATGCCGGTATCAGGGCCCCACAGGCGGCGAGATCACCCTGACCTGGTCGGATGGGCTGGAGATGAGCGAGGTATCGCCTCTGTCCTTCTCCTTCGACGAGAACGGGGAGCCGGTGGACGCCGTCTACCCGGAGGAGGAGCAGGTGACCGTGGGCGGCCACGACGCCCGGTACCTGGAGGGCGACGAGGGCAGGCACCAGGAGCTGGAGTGGATAGACCCGGACCTGGGCCTTCGGTTCCAGGTGAGACGTTCCTGGGGCGCTGAGATGACCCGGGACGAGTTCATCGCCATGGCGGAGAGCGTCGCGGCAAAGTAAACAAGACAAAGGAAAGACCTGCCGTCTGGCAGGTCTTTCTTCTTCATTTACGTGGTGCCAGGGCGGTGAGAACCGGCAGTATGCCTACTGCTAAACGGCGTCGAAGCACACAGGCCAGGTCTCCCTTTGCCGCAAGCGGCAAAGCTCGAGTGGCCCGCGGCTCCTCCTTCTCCCCATGAAAGCCGCTTTGCTGGGCTTTCATGGGGGCCCCAATTCGCTCACCAACCGCATTCGGCATACTGCCGGTTCTCACCGCCCGTCGGGCTACCAACCCCTGTGGGCCAGCCCGTCTCCCCACAGGCCCGCGGCAGCGTCATAGCTGCCCCAGGCCGTGGTCCAGGTGCACATGCCCTGGCTGCCGTATCTGGGGCTGAACTCGCCCCATCCTGCGTCGGTAAAGGTCCACTGCCGGCCGGCAAGCATCTTGCCGATCTCGCCGTTGGCATTGGTCACCTGCAGCATGTACCAGGCCTTGCCGCCTTTGAGGTCGTCCAGGTAGTGGAAACCGGTCAGAAGCCTGCCGTCGCCGCCCACATAGTACCAGTTGTTGGCCCACTTGCTGGCGCCGTCCTTGTTGCCGACCCAAAAGCCCTTCTTCAGCTGGTAGTCCTTATAGAAGTAGATGTCGCCGGTGGTCTTGTTCTCCACCCAGCCGGTGCCGGACTTGGGCGCCGGGGGGATGTCCGGCGGCGCGGTGGGCGGGGTGTCGGTATCCGTGGCGGAATCCTCCACCACGATGTCGGTCTCGCTGTCCGCCGTCTCGGCCAGGGGCCGGGGCACGTCGGGGCCCTCCGCCGCGCGGGCGCCCTGGCCCGCCGCCAGGGACGGCAGCAAAAGCGCCGCCAGCACCGCCGCCGCCAGAATGGCCCGGATGTTCTTTCTCATAGGTCTCTCTCCTTGGCTCTCATGCAGCTATCATACCTGCATACGGGCGGGAAGTCAACGGCCAGAATTTACCGGAGGCCGAAGCGGTAGCTGGTCTCGGTATGGGCCTTCGCCCCCGCCCGGAGCACCGGGGAGGGGAAGGACCAGCAGTTCATGCCGTTGGGGAAGAGCTGGGTCTCCAGGCACACCGCCCCCCGCACATCCATGGTCCGGCCATTCTTGCCCGTGCGCCGGCCCAGGCCGTTGGCGGTGTAGAGCTGCATGCCGGGCATATCCGTCACCACCGTCATCTCTATGCCGCTTTCCGCGCTATAGAGCACCGCGGCGGTCCTCCCGGCCAGGACGTAGCAGTGGTCATAGCCGCTGCCCCGGCGGAGCTGCTCGCAGTCCGCGCCGATGTCCCGGCCGATGGGCTTGGCCTCACGGAAATCGAAGGGCGTGCCCTCCACGTCCAGGAGCTTTCCCGTGGGCAGGCAGCCGCCGTCGTTCTCACAGAAGCGCTCGGCGTTGATGCGAAGCTCATGGTCCAGAGCGGAGCCGCCGCCATTGAGGTTGAAGTATGTATGGTTCGTCAGGTTCAGGAGGGTGTCCTTATCGCTCACCGCGTCATAGGCGATGGTGAGCGCCCCGTCCTCGGTGAGGCCATAGGTGATGGTCACGTCCAAGTTCCCGGGGAAGCCCTCCTCCCCGTCGGGGGAGCGGCGGGAGAACACCAGCGCGTCATCCTTGACGGCGGCCGTCCACATGCGCTTATCGAAGCCCTTTATGCCGCCGTGGAGGCAGTTTTCCCCGTCGTTTTTCGCGGGGGTATACTCCACGCCGTTTAAGGAGAACCGGGCCCCGCCGATGCGGTTGCCCACCCGGCCGATGGCCGAGCCCAGAAAGCCGTCGCCGGTCTCATATTCCGCCGCGGTGTCGTAGCCCAGGGCCACGTCCACGAGGGCGCCGGTCTTGTCCGGCACCAGAAGGGCCTGGACCGTGGCGCCGTAGTCCAGCACGGTCACGGCCATGCCGCGGCTGTTTTCCAGGGTGTATGCGGTGACGGCGGTGCCGTCCGCCAGGGCGCCGAAGGGTCTGGATGAGGTCTTCATATCCTGTCCTCCTTATGTCATTCGTCCAGCTTGAGGACCGCGAGAAACGCCTCCGTGGGGAGCTGCACGCTGCCCAGGGAGCGCATCTTCTTCTTGCCCTCCTTCTGCTTTTCCAACAGCTTCTTCTTTCGGGTGATATCGCCGCCGTAGCACTTGGCCAGCACGTCCTTGCGCAGGGCCTTCACCGTCTCCCGGGCGATGATCTTTCCGCCGATGGCCGCCTGGATGGGCACCTCGAAAAGCTGTCTCGGGATGTTCTCCTTCAGCTTTTCGCACAGCCGCCGGGCCCGGGGATAGGCCTTGTCCCTGTGGGCGATGAGGCTCAGGGCGTCCACCGCCTCGCCGTTTAAGAGCAGATCTACCTTCACCAGCTCCGAGGGCTTGTAGCAGGAAAACTCGTAGTCCATGGAGGCGTAGCCCTTGGTGCGGGCTTTCAGGGTATCGAAAAAGTCGTAGATGATCTCGCCCAGGGGCATTTCATACTTCAGCTCCACCAGCCGCTGGTCCAGGTACTGCATGCCCTCGTAGATGCCCCGCCTGTCCTGGCACAGGGGCATGATGTTGCCCACGAACTCGTTGGGGGTGATGATGCTCATTTTGACAAACGGCTCCCGGGCCTCGGCGATGGCGGACACCTCCGGGTAGTTGTGGGGGTTGTCCACGTATTTCACGGTCCCGTCCGTCATCTCGATCTCGTAGATGACCGAGGGCAGGGTGGTCACCAGGTCCAGGTCGAACTCCCGCTCCAGCCGCTCCTGGATTATTTCAAGATGGAGCATACCCAAAAAGCCGCACCGGAAGCCGAAGCCCAGGGCCACGGAGGATTCCGGCTCAAAGGAGAGGCTGGCGTCGTTCAGCTGCAGCTTTTCCAGCGCGTCCCGCAGGTCCGGGTACTTGCTGCCGTCCTCGGTGTAGATGCCGCAGTAGACCATGCTCCGGGCGGGCCGGTAGCCGGGCAGGGGCTCCGCCGCAGGTCTCTCCGCGCCCGTCACCGTGTCGCCGATGCGGGTGTCCCGGACGTTCTTGATGCTGGCAGTGAAATAGCCCACCTCCCCGGCGGAGAGGGCGTCGCAGGGCTCCAGCCGCGTGGGCAGAAGGTGGCCCACCTCCACGACCTTATAGACCGCGTCCGTGGCCATGAACTTCACGTCCATGTCCTTTTTGAGCACGCCGTCCTTCACCCGCAGCAGCACGATGACGCCCCGGTAGCTGTCATACTGGCTGTCGAAGACCAGGGCCTTCAGGGGCGCCGCCGGGTCCCCCTGGGGGGCCGGGACGTGGGCGATGATGTCGTCCAGGACGGACTGGATGTTGATACCGTTTTTCGCGGAGATCTCCGGCGCGTCCATGGCGGGGATGCCGATGATGTCCTCGATCTCCGTCTTCACCCGGGCGGGGTCCGCCGCGGGCAGGTCGATCTTGTTGATGACGGGCAGGATCTCCAGGTCGTGGTCCAGGGCGAGGTACGTGTTGGCCAGGGTCTGGGCCTCCACGCCCTGGCTCGCGTCCACCACCAGCACCGCGCCCTCGCAGGCGGCGAGAGAGCGGCTCACCTCATAGTTGAAGTCCACGTGCCCCGGGGTGTCGATGAGGTTCAGCTGGTAGTCCTTCCAGTTCAGGGTCACCGCCCGGGCCTTGATGGTGATGCCCCGCTCCCGTTCCAGGTCCATGTTGTCCAGGATCTGGTCCTCCATCTGCCGGGCCTCCACCGCGCCGCACAGCTCGATAAGCCGGTCGGATAGGGTGGACTTGCCGTGGTCGATATGGGCGATGATGGAGAAATTGCGGATGTCGTCCTGTCTCATATATAGCTCTCCGCCTGTTCCGCCATCTGGCGAAGCTGCTGGGCCATCTGGCGCATGGCCTCGGGGCCGGGGCGGCCGGGACTCTCCTCGCCGGTGCGGCCCAGGAGGAAATCCGCCGTCACGCCGTAGTAATCACAGGCCCGGCAAACGAAGGCCAGGCCCGGCTCCCGGGCGCCGTTTTCATAGTGGCTCAGAAGGGCCTGGGATATATTCAGGTCCGAGGCCGCTTTCCGCTGGCTCACGCCTTTTTCCCGCCGGAGGCGGCTGAGATTGGCGCAAAACTGCAGGTCGTTCATGGTGTGTCCTCGCTTCTTTGGGATGATAACTTTATGTATTATACACGGCGGGCCAAAATTTGTAAACAGAAACTTGAAATTTCCATGTGCGCGTGCTACTATGGTTTAAAGTGATGCAGACATAAACTGCGGCGCCTGCTTTCTTTGTATATTTCGCCAGAGGAGGAAACCTGTATGGATATGTTCAGACAACTCATCGACTCCCTTCGCGCCCATCCCCGGAAGATCGTCTTCACCGAGGGCAGCGACCCCCGTATCCTGGAGGCGGCGGCCCGGCTGCTGTC
>CANRKN010000096.1 GCA_947631215.1 uncultured Oscillospiraceae bacterium
TCCGGGGCCATGTCGAACACGGCGAATATCTTCTCCGCCGAGGCGAAGGCGGACTGGAGCATGTTGAACTGCTCCGCCAGCATCTGGATGGGGTCGAAGAACTTGGAGATGTAGAGATAGAAAGTCACCGCCGTGCCGGAGGTGATGGTCTGGCCCAGGAAGGTGCGGTCCTCGATATACCCCTTGCCCCCCAGCCAGAACAGGCACATGACCGAGGAGATATAGAGCATGTACACCATGGGCCGGAACACGCCAAAGACGTACATCTGCTGCTGGCGGGCCTTTTTGAGCTTGTCGCTCTTGTCCAGGAATTCGCCCATCTTCGCCTGCTCCCGGTTGAATACCTGGGTGATCTTGATGCCGGACAGGTTTTCGGAGAGGTACGTATTGATGTCCGTGGTGCAGTCCTTCACCCGGCGGAACGCCCGGCGGGTCAGCTTGCGGAACAGGATGGTGAACAGCAGCAGGAAGGGCACGAAGCACAGCACCATCAGCGTCAGGGCGTAGTTTAAGAGCAGCATGGCCCCCAGCACGCCGAAGAGGATGAACACGTTCTTCACCATGTTCACCAGGATATTGGTGAACATCATGGAGATGGCGTTGGTGTCGTTGGCGACCCTCGTCACCAGCTTGCCCACGGGGATGTTGTTGAGCTGGTCGTGGGACAGGCTCTCGATGTGCACGAAAAGGTCCTCCCGCAGGGCGGATAATATCTTCTGGCCCACCTTCTGCAGGATGATGCTCTGCAGGTAGGTACAGACCATGGATACTATGAGCAGCGCCGCGTACACCGTCACCATAGACCAGAGCTTATTCAGCTCGAAGTCCGCCTTGATGAGCTCCTCGATGTCGCCCACCAGTACAGGCGAGACGATAGAATAGGCGATGGACAGCACCATCAGCGCCAGCACCAGTATAAACTGCTTCCAGTAGGGCTTGGCGTATTTGGCCAGGCGGCGCATGATCTCGCCGTCGGCCATGTGCCTGTCGGTGCCGGTCTCCTTCTGCCGCTTCACCCAGCCCCAGAGGCAGATGAACAGCACGGCAAAGAAGCCGATGATGGCGCCCACGATCAGCAGGGGCAGATACTCACGCATTGACGCCGCCCCCTTCCTCTTCCAGCTTCTGCAGCTCCACCAGGTGGCTGTAGGCCTGGCAGGACTCAATAAGCTCCTCATGCCGCCCCACGGCGGCCACGCGGCCGTCCTCCAGGAAGATGATCTTGTCCATGGTCTCGATGGTGGAGATGCGGTGGGCGATGAGGATGGTGGTCCGCCCTGCCCGGGCAGAGCGGAGGTTCTGAAGGATGGTCTTTTCCGTGTCCGTGTCCACCGCGGAGACGGAGTCGTCCAATATGAGGATGGGCGCGTCTTTCAGGAGCGCCCGCGCGATGGAGATGCGCTGCTTCTGCCCGCCGGAGACGGTGACGCCCCGCTCCCCCAGCACGGTCTCATAGCCCTCCGGGAACGCGGACACGTCCCCATCCACGTCGGACAAAATGCCGGCCTGGCGCACCTTTTCCATGTCCGGCGCGTCCAGGGCGAAGCCGATGTTCCGGGCGATGGTGTCGGAGAAGAGGAAGTTGTCCTGGGGCACATAGGCGATGGCCGCCCGCACGTCCCGGATGGCCACGCCGTTCACGTCCTGGCCGTCCACGAACACCGTGCCGTCGGGCACGTTGTAGGTGCGCAGGAGCAGGTCCACCAGGGTGGTCTTGCCGGAGCCGGTCTTGCCCACCAGGCCCACGCTCTCCCCCGCCGCGATGGATACGCTCACGTCCTGCAAGGCGTCATACTCCCCGCCGGGATAGCGGAAGGTGAGGTGGCGAAACTCTATGTCCCCCTTCACGCCCTCCAGCCTCTCCACGCCGGGCCGGTCGGCCACGTCCTGCTTGGCGTCCAGAAGCTCGGATATGCGGGTCAAAGACGCCTTGCCCCGGCTGGTCATGTCGATGAGCTCCGACACGGCCATGATGGGCCAGACGATGGCGTTGAAGTAGCCGATGAACTCCATGAGCTGCCCGGCGTTGAAGGTGCCTTTATAGACCAGGTACCCGCCGTAGCCCAGGATGATGCAGATGACGCTCTCCACGAACATGGTCACCAGAATGCGCAGCAGCACCGACGCCCGGGTGAAGTCCACGTTGGCCTTCTCGTTCTCTTTATTCAGCTTCTGGAAGGCCAGCAGCTCCTTGGCCTCCTTCACGAAGGCCTTGATGACGGCAATGCCGGAAAAGCTCTCCTGGGAGAAGTCGGACAGGGCGGAGAACGCCGCCTGGCGGATGTCCCACTTCTTCATCATGTACCGGCCGATGACCGCGCTGGAGGCCAAAAGCAGCGCCATGGGGATCATGGCAAGGCCCGTCATCAGATGGTCCATCCGCCACATCTTCCACACCGCCATGCTGCCCAGCGCCAGGGCGTCCGCCGCCATGAGAAGGCCGTTTCCGTAGCAGTCCTGCACCGTGTCCAGGTCGTTGGTGAAAAGGCTCATGAGGTTGCCCACCTTGTTGACCTGGTAATACTCCCGGGACAGGTCCTTTGCGTGGTCGAACATCTCGTTGCGCAGGCCTGCCTCCACCTTGATGGCCGCGCCGAAGAAGCATACGCGCCAGGAAAACCGGCAAAAGACGATCATCAATATGACGCCCACCATGGGCATACATATCCGGTCCAGCAGAAAGTCCATGTCGAAGGGCACCATCACCCCGTCCACCAGCACGGCCCCGTCGTTGACGCCGTTGATCACCATCTGGTAGAGGTTGGGGATGATGAGCTGCAGATAGTCCACCGCCAACAGCGCCGCCAGGCCCAATAGGAGCCTGCCGGCGTATTTTATGTAATAGCGGTTTATGTGTCTGCCCAGGATCATAGGGGGTCATGCGCTCCTTTTAAAACACATTTATTCACACAAAACTGGATTATAGCATATCCATGAGGGAAAGACAAGAGGGACGCCCGTGAGCGTCCCTCAAAAACGCGGAAAATGTCACACCTTGATGACCCTCGAGCAAGCCAAAGCCATGGAGCCCTTGCCGATGTGGCAGGTGACGGACAGGCTCAGGGGGCACATGAAGATGTCATACCCGGGGAAACGCTCCTGCATCTGGGCCTTCCACTGCTGGGCCTCCTCCTCCGTGCAGGTGTAGGCGCCCATGAGGTGGACCGGCTGGCCGGCGAAGCGCTCCGTGATATCCTTCTCCATGGCGTCCAGCATTTTGAGCCGCGCCGCCTTCATGCCCCGGACCTTGGCGAAGGCGTCCAGCTTATCGCCCTGGATGGTGAGCACGGGCTTGATGTTCAGCACCGCGCCCAGGGCCGCCCCGGCGGGGGTGACCCGGCCGCCCTTTTTGAGATACTTGAGAGTGTCCACGGTGATGTATATGCTGGACTGGAGGCTCTCCTCTAAGAGGACGTCCGCGATCTCGGCCGCCTCCATGCCCTTTTCGATCATCTCCAGGGCGTCCAGCACGGACTGGCGCTGGGTGATGGACACCCGCTGGTTGTCCACCACGAACACCCGCCCGGCGAAGGGCTCGTCCTGGGCCACGATGGCCGCCGTCTCACAGGCGGTGGACAGGCCCCGGGAGATGGGGATATGGATGATGGCGTCATAGTCCTTTAAGAGCTCCGTCCAGGTGTCCTCCAGGTCCCCGGGAGAGGGCTGGGAGGTGGAGATGTCCGCGTCCGCGTCCAGGCGCTGGTAAAACTCCTCCCTCGTCAGGGTGATGTCCTCCAGGAACATCTCTCCGTTTATGAAAAAGGGCGTGGGGATGACCCGGACGCCCAGGCGCTTTCCCTCGGCCTGGGTGATGCCGCTGTTGCTGTCTGTGGTGACTGCTATCTTTGCCATGATATGTGCCTCCTCGTATGCCAAGCATACGAAGGGATTATATCAAATCCTGCATGGGGCCGCAAGCGTTCGGAGTCCACAGGGAAATAATTGGTAAAAGCGGCGAAGAAGCCCGCTTCTCCGCCGCCTGATTTCATGCTGTTTTCATAGCCTGTCAGCCCGGTATGCCCCCATCCCGGGCGATGGCCTCCGGGACAGCGCTGTAATCCCACTGGTGGTCGGTGGCGGCCATGGTCTGGCTGGTCACGTTGAAGTACCGCCAAGCCTCCTCCGGGTCCCCCTCGTCCCAGGTGGGGTCCGCGCAGTACCACTGCCCGTTCAGCCGCACCATGTTCCAGGCGTGGTTCTCCTGGGCGGCGTGATAGGCCGCGCCCATGACGGTGATGCACTCCACCCCCGCCATGTCCATGAGGAGCTGGAAGGTGGATGCGTAGCCCAGGCACACGCCCTGGCCGTTGTGGAGGGGCCCGTAGGGGGTATAGGAATCCGGGTCCGGCTTCGCCAGAGGGTCATAGTGGCTCTCGTCGTAGCGTACATTCTCCGTCACCCACTTATAGAGCGCCCGCTCCTTCTCGTAGTCGGTCATGTCCCCGGTGACGCACTGGTCCACGACCGCGCCCGCCATGTCCAGGATGGCGGCGTCCTTTTCCGAGAGGCCGGCTCTGTCGCCGCTGGCCCTGGCCGCCAGAATGGGGGCGTCATCGTAGGGTACCATGTACTCATCCTCCGGCGGGTCGAAGGGCCAGCGGAACAGGAGGCTGTAGCTGGCCTGGAAGAACGCCTCGGCATTCTCCGGGTCCTCGCACAGGAGCAGAACCGCGTCGCCGTACTCCGAGACGGCGGCCATGGCGTTCTCGGCGATCTCGGCCTGTTCCGGCTCATAGCCGGCGAAGTCCCCGGCCCTGCGCTGTGTGTAGTCGGCCAGGGCTTGGGCGGCCTTCTTAGCCTCTTTTTCCGATCCCATGCGCAGCACGGCGATCTCAAAGGCCTCCGCGCCCCCGGCCCGGTAGATGGCGCAGCCCGTCATCCCGGCCGTGTCCACGCCGTATATCTCCGTGAGGTAATAGTCCAGTGTCTCCTCATCCACGGAGGTATCCAGCCGCTCCAGGGCGAGCGCGTCCCGGCCGCAGCCGGCCTCCGTGATGAAGCGGGCGATCATCTCCGGCGTCACCACGTCCAGCGAGGCGGCGATGGTCTCCTCAGTAAGTTCTCCCGCCGCCTCGGCGCATACCGCCGCCGGCAGCAGCATCAAAAGGGCCAGACATACGGCCAAAAATCTCTTCAAAGGTAAAAGCCCCCCTTGTCCCTCGGGACCCTACAAGTCTACCCGCCCCGGGGCCGCTTGTCAAGCGGTGGGAAAAAGAGGCGCGGCATAAACGCCGCGCCCCTGCCCTATTCTTCCTCCCGGGGCGTATAGCGCCCGGACCTATTATGCTCCTTCACGCACTGGGTGAGAAGGTACTCTATCTGCCCGTTCACCGAGCGGAAATCCTCCGCCGCCCAGGCGGAGAGCTCGCCGTACAGCTTATCGGATATGCGCAGTAAAAGCTGCTTTTTCTCCTGTTTATCCGCCATGGGGCATCAGTACAAGCTCCCGGAGTTGACCACGGGCTGGGCGTCCTTGCTGCCACAGAGGACCACCAGAAGGTTGGAGACCATGGCGGCCTTCCGCTCCTCGTCCAGGTCCACCACGCCGCCGGAGCTGAGGCGGTCCAGGGCCATCTCCACCATGCCCACGGCCCCGTCCACGATCATCTTCCGGGCGTCGATGATGGCGCTGGCCTGCTGCCGCTGGAGCATGACGGCAGCGATCTCCGGCGCGTAGGCGAGATAGGTGATCCGGGCCTCCAGGATCTCCAGCCCGGCCATGTCCACCTTGCCCTGGATCTCCTCGCGGATGCGCTCGGCCACCACCTCGCTGGAGCCGCGGAGGCTGCCCTCGTCGGCCACGCCGTCGCCGGTGGTGTCCACGTTGGGGGACACGTCGTAGGGGTACAGCCGCACCACATTGCGAAGGGCGCTGTCCGTCTGGATGGAGAGGAATTCCACGTAGTTGTCCACGTTGAACACGGCCTTGGCGGTGTTCACGATGCGCCAGATGACCACGATGCCGATCTCCACGGGATTGCCCAGGCAGTCGTTGATCTTCTGCTTGTTGTTGTCCAGGGTCATGACCTTCATGGAGAGCTTTTTGTTGACGAGCCCGCCGGTATCCAGATTGATGTTCACGTTGGCCTCGCCGCCGCTGCCGGCCAGGAGTTTGGCAAGGCCGCTCCCGCCGCCGGCGCTGGTGCTGCCGGTGCTGGGCTTGGTGCCCGCGGCGGGATTGACGGCGGAGCAGAAGGGATTGACCCAGTAAAAACCCTCGCCCTTCAATGTGCCGATGTACTTGCCGAACAGCGTCAGCACCAAAGCCTCCTGGGGCTTCAGGACCTTGAGGCCGCACAGCAGTATCCACCCGAAGCAGCACCACAGTGCACACACCGCGACGACGATGCCCATCGCCGCCCCCTCCAGCTTTGTGGCAGCGGTGACGATGCCCACGGCGGCGACGATGTACGCCGCCAGCACGGCCAGCAGCACCGCCATGCCCCGCTTCCTGCCCTTCAAAACGATCTCTTCCACATTTTTATTTTCCATGGCTGTTATCCCTCCCGTTATGTGATATCATAATGATATCACTATGCTAACCGTCTGTCAAGAGGGACCACATATAAAATGCTCCCGCAAAGGCCCAATGAAATGGGTTTTGCGGGAAAATGGGGTCCCCATGCGAGCCCAGTGAAACGGGTCGCATGGGGAAAAGGAAGAAGAGCTTTGACCGATGAGGGGGTCTGGCTTTGGCGCGCTCTCATAAGACAGTACAATATCAGTTTTCGGGAATGGCATGGCTTCGGTCATGCCATTTCCTCTTGCATAAGCTCGTCTATGGGGATGAACCCCACAAAGTCATAGGAAATGTGGATACTCTGCCGCCGCTTGCCGTCGCCCTTGTTCGGCTCGTCAATGTAGATGGCCTTTACCAGCTCATGCAGAGCGTAGGGCGTCGTTCTTCCAGCCCAACATATTTGTGCGCCTGGGCTATGAAGCGTTCCACATCATCGGTTTTCTGCGTCTGCTGGGCTATCTCCTTGGTGAGTGTTTCAATCTCCTTTTTGAGCTGCGATTGCTCGTCCTCATAGGTCCTGCTCATGGAGGCGAACCGCTCGTCGGAGATCGTGCCGTTCACCCGGTCCTCATACAGCCGCATGAAGATGCGATCCAGCTCGTCCAGCCGTTTCTCCGCCTTGGACAGCTTCTTTTTGCCCACACGGATGGCCTCGTCGGACGCCAGCTTCAGCTTGTCTCCTATGACCGCCCGGAAGTGCGCCTCATGCGTGGTCACATAGGAAATGACCATCTGCATGTGCCGCAGCACCATGTCCTCCAACACCACCGCACGGATAAGCCCCTTTGATCGCACAAAAATTGTGCGGCTGCGCTCCTGCGGAGCTTCCTCTGAAGAATTGTTCAGTGTGCTACCTCGCATTCATTTCTCTCTGGACGCTTTCCAGAAAACGCTCCGCGATGGGTGAAAAGACCTGATACTTTTTCCATACCAGGTATATCCGGGTCTCCAGCCGGGGCGACAGGGGCCGGAACACCAGGCCGCTGTCCGGGCTCGTGTCGATAAG
>CANRKN010000097.1 GCA_947631215.1 uncultured Oscillospiraceae bacterium
ATAGCTCTCCTATGGCGTTTCCTTCTGTTGTTTCCGTGATTCACCCTCTTGACTTAATACCATTGGACTTATTTGATGAGCTTTTTCAGCACGTCGGCCAGCTCCTCGGCGGCCTCGTCCTTCCCGGCCCGGATGTCCCGGACCACGCAGCCCTTGATGTGGCTGGCCAGCAGCTCCCGCTCAAAGGCGCTCACCGCCGCGCTCACCGCCGCCGACTGCACCAGCACGTCGGCGCAGTAGGCGTCCTTCTCTATCATGCCCCGGACGCCTCGTATTTGCCCCTCGATGCGGTTCAGGCGGTGGATGAGCTTTTTCCGCTCCTCCTCGGTCCGCTCGGTCTTCTTCCCGCCGCAGCAGCACGTCTTCTCCATCCCGGCGCCTCCTTGTCCGATATACCCCCTTGGGGTATCTATATCATATACCCGCCCAGGGTATATGTCAAGAGGGTCATTTATATTATGCCCAACGCACAAAAAGGGAGCAGAGCCGAAGCTCTGCTCCCCGTTGGTCTGTTGTCTTTCCTTTACTTCATCCAGGCGCTGCCGTTCCAGTCGCCCAGCTCGGTGGTGTAGGTGCACTTGCCGGCGGAGCCTTCCTTGGTGCTGAACCAGCCCGTGCCGTACTCGCCGCCGACCCACTGCCAGCCGGTCAGCATCTTTCCGATCTCGCCGTTCTTATTGGTGGGCTGCAGGAAGTACCACCCCATGCCGCCGTGCAGGTCATCCAGATACTGCATGCCGGTGAGCATCTTCCCGTCGACGCCCACATAGTACCAGTTGCCGTCCCACTGGCTGGCGCCGTCCACCTTGCCGACCCAGTAGTCGGACACGAGCCAGTTGTTCTTGTAGAAGTACCACACGCCGGTGGCCTCGTCATAGCTCCAGCCGGTGCCGGACGCGGGAGGCGCGGGGGCAGCGGCTCGGCGTTCACATCTTCCAGATACAGGATCGCGACGAACAGCGCAAGTCCGGCGTCGTCCACCTCCTCCTGGGTGGCGTCCGGGTCGGCATACACGGCCTTCGCGGCCTCCAGGGCATCCATCATGTCGGCCCAGGTCTCAGGGGTCCACTCCTCTTCGTTCAGCGCCTCGGCGTCGGCGATGGTCTGCTCCAGCTGGCTCTTGTCGACCTCCGGCGCGGGCTCGGCCGGCTCCAGCGACAGGATGGCGCCGTACAGTATCAGGATGATGGCGTCCACCTCTTCCTGGGTGGCGTCCGGGTCGGCGTATATTTCCTTGGCGCGCTCCAGAACGCTGACCATGGCGGCCCAGGACTCGGGGGTGCATTCGGCTTCGTTTATCGCTTCGGCCGCGGTGATGAGCTCCCCCAGGAGGGACTTATCCACGGGCGGGATCTCCTCCAGGGCGTCTATGGCGTCGTCCAGCGCTTTCAGCGCGGCGTCCACGTCCTCCTGGGTGGCGTCCTCGTCGGCGTACACGTCCTTGGCCTTGGCCAGGGCGTCCTCCACCACGGCCCAGGTCTCGGGGGTATAGTCCTCTTCCGTCAGCTCCTCAGCCACGCCGATGGAGCCCTCCAGCTCCCTCTTGTCGGCGGGCGCGTCCGCCTTCACCGGCACCAGCGCGTTCACGGCGTCCTTCAGCGCCTTCTGGGCGCTGTCCACCATGGTCTGGGTGGCCCAGAGGTTATCTGCCGTGCCCTTGGCCGCCGCCAGGGCGGTCTCCAGGGCGGACCAGCTCTCCGGGGTGTAGTCCTCCTCCTTCAGCTCCTCCGCCGCCGTGATGGCCGCGTTCAGCGCCGTCTTATCCGTGGTGGGTATGGAGGGATAATAGGGCTCGGTATAGCCGATGGCGTACACGGAGAACTTGCTGGCGTAGATGTAGATCAGGCCCCGGGCCGTATCCAGCCTGTAGGTGCCGTCGGCCGAACCGCTGCTGCTGGGCGTGAGCGCTATGGTCTCGCTGTTCCCCGCATCGTCCTCATGGTACCGGTACACGGTGATATTGTTCTTGCCGGAGAAGTCGTAGGACACCACCAGGGTGATGATGCTGTCGGTCTCGTGGAGCTCCTCCGGGTCTCCGCTCCCCGTCACCTTGATGGTCACGTCCAGATAGGACAGGTTCCCGCTCTGGCCGCCCGCCTTTTCCTTGAGCGCAGCCACGACGTCACCGCTGACTTCGGCCTCCTCCTCGGCGGTTATGTCCATCGTGACCGTTTCGCCGGACGCCGCCTTTTCCGCGGCCACCTGATCCAGGCCGCTCACGGTCACCTTCGGCGTGTCGGAGTTTTCCACCTTATAGGTGAGCCCGACCTTCACGCCGGCCGCGGGCAGTATGACGTCGGCGGTCACTTCCTCGTCGGCCACTTCCACCACCGAGGTGACAGTGACGTCATTGAAAGTGACGATCAGGGTGTAGACGCCGGGCTTCACTTCCAGGAACTCGTATTTGCCGTCGACGCCGGTCTTGGTCGCCGCAACAGCCTCGCCGCCCGCGAAGGGCGCCAGCTCGACCTTAGCCAAATGTACGTTCTCGGAACCTCCTTCGGTCTTCTGCGTCACGGTACCCTTTACGGGGTAGACGCCGATCGGCTCTTTGAACGTCCAGCCGCAGGTCGTGCATTTATATTCTACAAAGTCTTCCCCTGTTACGCCGGAGAGCACCGGGTCGTGGGCCTCGTGGTCGTACTCCAGCTTGCATATGCTGCACACCTTGTAGTGCTCTTCCTCGTTGTAGCTCCATTCTCCGTTCCACTCGTGGGTGCTCTTGGCCACGTAGCCACAGTCCGCGCATGTCCTGTGGGCGCACTCATCGTCCGGGTCCGGTACCCAGCCGAGGTGTTCGTCCGTGCCGTTCAGCCAGTTGTGCGCGGTGTACCCGTTTGTATTCCCGCTGGAGTCCTGCTGATCTTTGCATGCCTCGAAATCCGCCGCGATCGTCAGATTGCACTCGCCCTCGCCATTGCAGGGGTGCCAGTGATAGCCCGTTTTCGTATCCGGGTCATTATGGTCCCACTCGCTCATGTTCCATTCATGGACGTGGGTGATGGTCAGCGTGCCAACATGCGCGGGGCTCTCGGTCGTCAGCTGGAAGTTCGTGTTGGTCACGTCGGCATAGACCTCATACACACCCGGCATGGTGGGCGCGGTGTCCAAAGGCTGGCTGCCATACTTATAGCTGACCTTGATGTCGCCCTCGGTGAGCGCGGGCGTTTTCGGATTCTGCAGCGCGATTATATCCGATTTGGCGACTTCGATCTGGCTGCCTTTGTTATAGGGCTTTTGCCATCCCTCCTCGTTCTCCGTGAACGAGATGGGCGCTTTCGTGACCTCCACGCTGACGCTGTTGCTGCTATCAAGTTCAAAGCTGGTCACTCCACTCAGCGTATAGAGACCCGTATCGCCCGCAAGCACCAGGTCTTTTACCGTCACCTTATTATAGGTACCCACCTCTTTGCCGTCCAGGGTGTCATCTTTCAGTTCCGCATCGCCGTGGTTTATCGTCAGTTTTTCGAGATTATTCGTACTCACTCTCAAAGTGAGCGTGTATTTGTCCGCGGCAAGGACGTTAGTCCCGTCATAGACCTTGCCGTCCTTCAACTCGAACTTCAGGTCCGCGGCCGTGATGACCTTGGGCTGGACGTCGATGGTCACCTCATTGCTGGTGCTCCCGAGAAGCTTATTGTCACCTTCGTCCGGGGTGAACTCCGCTGTGAGAGCTTTGTTTTTGCTTAATGCGATCGCTCTCAGTTCGGTGCTGGTGAGGGTGAACGCCGCCGCTCCTTCGCCACTGGTGAAAGTGACATCCTGCGAGTTCACACCGCTAAACGCTTGACCGCCCAGTTTGAGCGTCACTTTGCCGTTTTTGGCGCTGTACGCCGTGATATTGTTTCCGTCAGCGCCCGTCACCGTCGCGGTGAGCTCTACAGTATCGCCGCCATAAGTCGCTTTGTTCCCATCTGTGACGCCTTTGGTGGCCTTGAGTTCCACCTTGGTCTCCGCCGGGTTGATTTTGGCTATGACCTTATTGGGGTTTATACCTTTGTAGTTTTTGTTCTCCGCCACCTTGTACCACACCGTATACGTCCCGACCTCTTCCCCCTGGGGCGTGGCTGTGCTGAATGCTGCGCCGTCGGGCGTTTCGGAGGGGGTGTCCTCCTTGACCACCGCGTACTGCAGCGTGCCACCCTCGGCCGTGCCAGCCGGGTCGAGCAGGTTCTGCTGTGCACCGGTATATTTGAGGTCAGTCTTGGGCTGGGGCGTCGGATCGATCTTGGAGTCGGCCTGGGTGATGGTCGCGGTGACCTTACTAAAGGTATAGGCGTCGCCCACGCCGGGGTCGGACAGCTTGTAGAGCTTATGGGTCACGGCGTCCTCGCCCGTAAGGGCAAGACCCGTCACCTCCACGCCGGTATATGTAGCCACGTCGGTGCCCTTCACCGTCGCCGTCCCGGTGCATTTCACGCCCACGTTGTCATCAGGTAAGACCTTCGCGCTCTCCTGGAGCACAGCAGTGACAGTGTCGAACACACCGGTCTTGTCGTATACCTTTGCTAGCACTGTGATATCGACATATTCCGTTGGGTTGATCTCCTTGGGCTGGACAGTGACGCTCTTCTTTGTGTCTTCGGTATCTTCAAGATATTGATATTGATCGGTAAACGCCGCTTCAAGCGTCGCCCCTTTTGCAAGCGCTTTCAGGTTTTCCGCGGTGAGGTCAAACGTCTTCGACATCTGGTGAGTGCCGTCGTTGCTAAATCCCGAGGAACTGCTGTCCTTGCTCGTTACGGGGGTTTCACCCACTTTGAGCGTTATGCTGCCGCCATTATACTGAGTGACATTGGGGGCCGTCACCGTCACGGTGACGGTGTTCGCCCCGGCGCCGTATGTCAGACCGGACAGATCGCCGATCACCGTCGTCGTTGGCGCCTTTCCAATGGTGACCTCTATAGGGTTATCATCTTCCGTCCCATCGTATTCCTTGTAGTCCGGGGCCGGGACCACCTTCCACCAGACATAATAGGTGCCGGGAAGCGACGCCCAGGGCAGATGGTCGTCCGTATAAAGATAATCTTCCGGCGGGGTCTCCCCATCTTCCGACACTGCGTATTTTACCGTGCCGCCCGTGATCACGGATTTTTCCACGAGAGCACGATCCCCGGCGGTATAGGTCATCCCCGTTATCCCCTTCGGCGGGGTGGTAAGCTCGATAGTCTTCTTAGGCAGCACCTGGACGCTATTGAGCGGCCCTTCTGCCGGATCTACGTATGTACTGTCTGCCTGGGTCGCGAAGTAGTAATCCTCCGCCAGCAGGGCTCCCAGGTCCTCGCCCGTGATCGAACCGTATTTACCGCCGGAGAGCTTCACCTCGCCGCTGCCGAGGTTGGTGACGTCCAGGGTACCGATGGTGCCTTCCGCGCCTTCTTCGACGGTCAGCTTGCCCCCCGTGATGGTCAGTGTCCCCGTGACGGTGCCGTTTCCGGAGACGGTCACATTGCCGCTGCTTTGGACCTTGACGGCGGTGTATCCATCCTTGTGCTCCACGGTCGCGGAGCCCTTGATCGTCAGCTCGCCGTTGCTAACGTCGATGGTGGGCTGGGTAGACCCCTCCACAGAGTAGACCGAGACGCTGCCGTCCAGGGTCAGCGAAGCGTTCTCATTGTTAACAGAGATCACAGAGATATCCTTGGACTCGCTCTTGTTGGCGATGCTGTGATCGCCATCGACGATCAACCTGGCGTTGGTAGTCGCCAGCACACTGCTCACCGTGGCGTCCGCATTCATCGTGATCTTTTGTCCGTCAAGATTCTCTATCCAGAACGTGTTAAAATCTTGCGCACTGTCTTCATAGGGCGCATCCGCTCCCAGCGCCGCGGGGGCGGGCTCATCCGCCGCCGGCTCCGCCATGACCGCGGGGGCCGGCTCATCCACGGCCACAGGGACATAGTCCTCCGCCGGCACCGGCTCCTCCTCCACAGGGAGGGCGGGCGCCTCCATGGGCACAGGGTCCTCCGGTGCCGCCGGGGCCGGGGCCGGGGCCATATCCTCCTGCGCCGCGCTCTCCTCCGCCAGGAACGCCTCATCCGCCGCGAAGGCGGGCGCCGCCAGGCTGAGAGTCATCACGAACGCCAGGAACAGACTCAATATACGCTTTTTCATATGTTTTCCCCTCCTGTGATGCGATTTGGGTGTATAAATGCATATGACACAATGATACATTATGTCATTTGCCATTATACCCCCCCCCCGCGGGATTTCAATAGCATTTCAGGTCGGGATTTCCTCATTTCAGGGCAAAAACATAGCAAATGAGTGGAAAATCCTGGATAATCGCCCCATGTAAAGAATACAGCCCCCTCTGACGAGGGGGCTGGCAACACATAGTGGGGCCCCCATGAAAGCCCAGCGAAGCGGGTTTCATGGGGAAAAGGAGAAGCCGCGGGCCACTCGAGCTTTGCCGCTTGCGGCAAAGGGAGACCTGGCCTAGCGCACTTTCACGTACATGGCGTCCATGTCCACGTCCACGCTGATGCCCGGGACGGTGGCGGTGTAGGAGTACTGCCAGAAGTCGTGGTCATAGTAGAAGATGGGCTTGGTGCCCGGGTCGCCCATCCAGAGGGTCAGGCCCACCAGCTGGTTGAGGTCGTAGGTATAGTAGGCCAGGTTCAGGTAGCTGTACATCCCCGGCTCATAGCCCGCGGCCTCCACGAGCTTCGTGAACTCCAGGCATGCGGCGGTGACCACTTCCCCGTCCACGTCCGCGCTGCGGGAGCCCTCATAGGGCAGGGGCTCCCAGTCGAAGAACACGGGCAGGGTCACGTCGTAATCCTCGATGAGGCGGATGGTATACACCGCCTCCTCGGCGGCCTCCACGATGTTCAGCGCCTGGGAGAAGAAGTATACCCCCACGTCCAGGCCTGCGTCCAGGGCGCCCTGGATGTTGGCGCGGAAGCGGGCGTCCTCGTGTATCTCCCCCTCGCCGTAGGAGCGGTAGCCGCAGCGGATCATGGCAAACTCCACGCCGTAGTCCGCCACCGCCTGCCAGTCTATCTCGCCCTGATGGTCGGATACGTCCACGCCCCGGACCATGGTGAGATCCGAGCCGGCGTAGGTGGGCACCTGGTCCTGGACGTTGAAGTCCGTGGGCTCCCGGTTGAACAGCGGCATATCCTCCGCCTCCGGCACCCACATGTACCCGCCCGTGCCGCTGAGTACCTGCACCTCCCCCTCGTGGGGGTCCACCGTGGGGGTGGGGATGGGCGTGGGGCTGGGCTCCGGGGGCGCCGCGGGCCGGGCCACATAATAGATGATGAGCCCGATGAGCACCGCCAGGAGCACGAATATGACGATTATTAAAGGAATCAGTCGTTTCATAGCACCTTAACCATACCACAAACGGGGCCATATTGCAATCCGAGGGAAAATCCTTGATTTTCCAGCCCGTTCAAGGTATGATGGACGGGAAGATATAAGACGCGGCTATGAGAGAGGAACGGTCGATATGGCACTGCTGCAATTTGAGGAATACAAGACGAAGC
>CANRKN010000098.1 GCA_947631215.1 uncultured Oscillospiraceae bacterium
AGCAGGTCGTCCTGCATGAGGGCGAAGTCGCCCACGCACATGCCCACCGCGCCGGCCTCGCCCACCAGGGCGCCCACGTCGATGCTGGAGTCAACAAGCGTGCGCACCGTGCTCCAGCTGTCGCCGACCTCGATGACCTGGCCCACCAGGGCGCCGTACTCCGTCACCACGCAGTCGCCGGCCTCGATGGGGTTCGCGGCGTTGGCCTCGCCCTTGGAGATGCGGAAGGAGCTCTCCCAGTTGGAGCTGGACCACTCGGTGATCTTGGCCGGCTCCATCACGTAGTCCTCGTGCTTCTCCGCGAAGTTCAGGGCGTTTCTAAGGCTCTTGTTCTCCTCTTTGTACTGGGTCACGTCGATGGCCGCCTGCTGGGCCTGGGCCAGCTGGGCCCGGAGGGAGTTGTTCTCCGCCACCAGCTGGTCGTATTTGTAGATATAGCCGTATATGCCCTCGATCCACTCCACGGCGGCGGAGGCCGCCTGGCCCACGGGGCTGGCGATAGCCCCGGTCAGGTTGGACATGAGCCCGGCCCGGCCATGCAGCAGCGCGGTGGCCAATACCACCACCAGCACCACGGCCAGTACCGCCGCCCCGATCCGCAGACCGTATTTTTTCAGGTATTCCTTCAATGCAGCTTGACTCCTATTTCCGCAAGCATAAGTCCCAGCCGGCACAGGGGCAGACCCACCACGTTGAAAAAGTCCCCCTCTATACCCCGGATGTACTGGCCCGCCCGGCCCTGATAGCCGTAGGCGCCGGCCTTGTCCATGGGCTCGCCGGTGGCGATATAATCGTCGATCTCCGCCTCGGTCATGGGCCGGAACCACACCTTTGTGCACTCGGCGCAGCTCTTCGTTTTGTCACCACATATGACCGCGAGGCCCGTATACACCCGGTGCTCCCGGCCGGCGAGCATCCGCAGCATGCGCTTCGCGTCGGCCTCGTCACGGGGCTTGCCAAGAATAATACCATCTATCTCCACCACCGTGTCCGCGCCGATGACGACAGCGCCGGGGTGAACTCCTGCCACCTCTTTCGCCTTGGCCAGGGCCAGGACCTCCGCCGTATGGGCGGCGTCCGCCCCGGCGGGGGGCGTCTCCGGTCCCGCGGCGGGGACGATAGAAAAGGGCAGGCCGAAATATCCCATCAGCTCCCACCGTCTGGGGGATGCCGAGGCCAGTATCAGATCCATAGCGCTCCCTTCTGATAGGCGCCCCGGCTGGCGTTGATGGGCACATAGTCGTTCATGGCCTTGTACCGCTCCGTCACCAGCAGGCACTCCCGGGGGCTCTCCGCCGTGAACAGGAGCCGAAGACCCCACAGGCCTATGCCGGTATACACCTCCGGGTGGTCGGCCAGGAATATCTTTCGGGCGTCATAGACCGTGTTCCGGCAGCCGAATTCCTTCGCCACCGGGTACACGCCGCCGAACACGTCGGACATGCTGGTAGGGGTGGAGCAGGAGCACCGCCCCGCGCTGTTGCGGATGAGGCAGTGGTCCGTCACCATCACCGGCACCCGGCCGTAGACGATCATCTCCGTGGGGGCGCTCTTCGCCATGGCGGCGATCTGCCGGGCGGACAGCTCGCAGGACACGGTCACGGACTGAAAGCCCGCCCGGCCCAGCCTATCCAGCGTCCAGGAGTTGGCCACGTTGAGACCGAAGTCCCCCCGCACGGCCATGCCCGCCTGTCCCGCGGCCAGCAGCAGCCCCAGGTCCCCGGCCAGCACTTCGGTTATGCCCCGGGCCTTCAGGGTCTCCAGAAGCTCCCGCAGCTCCGGCTTTTCCGCCTCGGATACCACCGCCGGCAGCACCGCCGCGACGCGCACGCCCCGGGCCTTAAAGGGCTCGATGCCCGCCGTGCCCGCGGCCAGAAGCTCCGCGGGGACGTATAAGAGATCCGGCCCCTGGGCGGCCAGGTCCGCCGTGAGCTGGTTTTCGTTGGTCACCTGGATGATGAGCTTGGGCGGGCCCTGGGGCGGGACCGTCTCCGGCATGGCCGGGCGCTCCCCCTCCCGGACAGGTACGTCCTCCCGGGTCTTGTCCGCCAGGTCCGCCAGAAGGGCCTTCCGGGCCTCCTCCACCGCCTCGTCAGGGTAGTCAAGACCTGTCCCTATGGCGCAGTTGGCCTCAGTGCAGTAAAAGGGGGTGCCCCCCGTGCGGTAGAGTATCTCTCTTACCCGGCCCTCGGATATGCCCTGCCGGCCCATGTCCAGGGGCTCATAGCCCCGGTAAGCCGCCCGGCGGCCCATGCCGTCCTCCACGGCGAACAGAGCCTTCTTCCCCGGCTCCATCACCGCGTAAAACTTCACCGGCACCCGGCGAAGCTCCCCGTTCATATACCCCTTGCGCACCTCGGACGCCGTCCGGGCCGCGGCCCTATCGGGCTTTATCTCCGGCAGGGCGAACATGTCCGGCCCCGGTTCCCCGGTGAACCAGCTGTCCGTGAGGGCGCCGGAGGAAAATACTTGGCGCAAAGTCTCCCGCTCCTCGTCCGAGGGCATGACCTGCTCCCGGATGGCCCGGGCATAAAGTTTCGTAACATAGGCCACGTACTCCGGCGTCCGGCTCCGGCCCTCGAGAAGCGCGCAGGTCACGCCCACCGCCTCCAGGCCCTCCAGGTGGTCTATGAGGCACACGTCCGCCATGGACAGCGGCCGCTCGTCCATCCGCCCGCCCAGGGAAAACCGGCCCCGGCAGGGCTCGGTGCAGTTCATGCAGCTGTCGCTGCGGTGCTCGTGGGCCAGCGCGCCTATGTAGCAGCGTCCCCCGTGGGCCACGCACACCGGCCCGTGGACGCACACAGCCGTTTCTATGGGGGCGGCCCGGGCGATGACGGCCAGCTGCTCGGCGGACAGCTCCGGGGCCAGCGCCACCCGGGAAAGGCCCATGGCGGCCGCCGCCGTAACGCCCTCCAGGCTGCTGGCGGCGATGCGGATGTCCCCCCACAGGGGCATATCCGGCAGCACCCGGCGCAATGCGCCGATGAGGCCGATGTCCCGGACGACGAGGGCGTCGGCGCCCTCCTTCGCGGCGAATACCGCCAGATCCAGGGCCCTTCCCATGCTCTCGTCGGTGCAGAGCCCGCCCACGGATACCGCGGCCCGGCAGCCCCTGAGGCGGCAGTAGCGGATGCTCCTGGCCAGGCCCTCCCGGTCCAGGTCCGCGCCGCTCCTGCCCGGGGCCGTCAGAGCGTCGCCCATATATACTGTGTCCGCCCCGCTCTGCACCGCGGCGATGACCGCCTCGGTGCTCCCGGCGGGGGCTAAAAGCTCAAGCATAGTCCCTCACATGATACGATGACTGAAAAAACTGTATAGGCCACTATATTATAAACAACATCTGCCCATAAAACAAGTACAAATCCCCAAATTAAGGTCTTTGTAATAAATTCGCCTCCCGGGCCGCCCGGAGCCCTTCCAGCACCTCATAGGGCACCGCCAAGTCCCCGTCCTTCCCGGTGCCCATATGGATAAGAGGCTTGCGGGCACCGTGGAAATCGCTGCCCCCGGAGGGAGTCAGGCCTAGGCGGTCAGAAAGGTCCAGGAGCATGGCCCGCTGTGCCTCCGTATAGCCGGGATACCACACTTCCATGGCCCCGCATCCGGCGTCCTTCGCCGCCCGCAGGAAGGCCTCCAGGTCCGCCCCCTCATAGCCGTACTGCAGAGGGTGGGCCGCCACCGCGAGGCCCCCGGCCTGCCGGATGGCCTTTACCGCCTCAGGAAGCGCCATCCGCTCCCGGGGGATATAGTAGCGCCCCCGCTTCCCCAGATATTGGCGAAAGGCGTCGTCCACGGAGGGGGCGAAGCCGCTGTCCATGAGCCACTGGGCGATATGGGGCCGGCCCAGCACCGCCCCGGGGTATGCCTGCCGCAGGCCCTCCACGGTGATACTGAACCCGTCCGCGGCCATGGCGGCGACGATCTTTTCGTTGCGCGCGTCCCGGGCCCGGACAGCAAAGTCCATGGCGGCGCGGACGCTCTCGGCGGCGGGGTCTATGAACAGCCCCACGATGTGCACGCCCTTGTCCCGGTACTGGGCGTTCATCTCCACCCCGGGGATGACCTCCACCCCCAGCGCCGCCCCGGCGGCCATGGCCTCGGGCACGCCGGCGGCTGTGTCGTGGTCGGTTATAGCGATGGCGGCGAGGCCCAGTGTATGGGCAAGCCCCACCGCCTCCCGGGGCGTATACGTCCCGTCCGAGGCCGTGGTGTGGTTATGCAGGTCAACGTTTCCCTTCATCGGCGCGCCCTCCCTTTTCTGTCAGTATACCATGTATCTGCCAAACAAGCAAAACTTGTCACAGCCGGTCATTTCTGCTATACTATTTAGTTGAGGACCTTACACAAAAGAGACAAGGACATTCCCCATGGACGACACGAAGCTAAAACTGAACTGCCCCGCCCTGCTGGCGGTGCCCCGGCAGCATGCGGACCGGCTCCTGGAGTCCGGCGACGGGGACGCGGCGCTCCTTTATCTGCACATCCTGAAAAACGGCGGGGCGCTGGACATGGCCCGGGCCGCGGCGGAGCTGCGCCTGTCGGCGCGAGCCATCCGGGGCCTGGCCATGAAGCTGGAGGGCATGGGCCTGCTGACGGAGGAAGATGCAAAGCCCCTGCCGGACCGGGAGCCCCCGGAATACCGGGCGGCAGACGTGGTCCGGCGCAGCCAGTCGGACCCGGCCTTTCAGGCATTGGTGGAGGAAGCCCAGACCACCCTGGGAAGGGTCCTCTCCTCCACAGACCTTAAAAAGCTCTTCGGTATATACGACGACTTAGGGCTCCCCGCGGACGTCATCATGCTGCTCATCCACCACTGCAGGCAGGAGCACGACCGGCGCTATGGCGCGGAAAAGAACCTTGGCTTTTCCGTCATCGAGCGGGAGGCCTACGCCTGGTTTGACCGGGAGCTCATGACCTGTGAACAGGCGGAGGCCTGGCTGGAAGAGCAGGAAAAGCGCCGGAGCCTGGCCGGGGAGATTCAGCGGGCCATGGGCATCCGGGACCGGGAGCTGTCCCCCACGGAGAGGAAATACATCGCCGTCTGGATGGACATGGGCTTCGGCCCGGAGGCGCTGGCCTTGGCGGCGGACAGGACCGTCACCAACACGGGGGCCCTGAAGTGGAAATACATGGACTCCATCGTCAATTCCTGGCATAAGAAGGGCCTGCACACCGTTCCCGAGATCGAAAAGGGCGACCGGAAGCCCGCCGCGGGACGAAGCAGCGCCGCTCCCGCCGCCCCGGACGCCGGGGAGCTGGAGCGGATGCGGAAGATACGGGAAAAGCTGACGAACAGCTGAGGAGAGAGCATGGACGGGAGACTGCTGGCCCAGGCCAGAGAGGAAAAGGAAAATATCCGCCGCCGGGCGCTGCGCGCGGACCGGCAGCGCCACGAGGAGGCATATGCCAAGGTCCCGGAGCTGCGGCAGCTGGACGCGGACATCGCGGCCCTGGTGCCCAGGGCCGCCGCGGGCGTCATGAACGGCCAGGGCTCCCTGGACGCCCTGCGGGCCCGGAGCTTGGAGCTGCAGGCCAGGCGGGCGGAGCTGCTGGCCGCCCACGGCTGGCCCATGGACTGGCTGGATGGGGCATGGGACTGCCCCATCTGCCGGGACACAGGCTATGTGGAGGGCCGGATGTGCGATTGCCTCAAAGCGCTCTACGAAACGGCCCGGGTCCGGGACCTTTCCGCCCTGCTAAATGCGGAGGACGAGAGCTTCGCCGACTTTGACCTGAGCTACTACGACGACCGGCCCGACCCGGTATCCGGCATATCCCCCCGGGCCCAGATGGAGACGGTCTACGGCCTGTGCCGGGACTATGCCCGCAGCTTCGGCCGGGGGCACATGGACCTGCTGTTCCGGGGCGGCACGGGTCTCGGCAAGACGTTTTTGTCCGCCTGCATCGCCCGGGAGGTGGCCAAAAGGGACTTCTCCGTGGTGTACGAGACCGCCGTGGCGGCCATGGACGCCTATCATGACGCCCGGGGCTATGACGCCGACGAGGATGCCCAGGACAAGGTCCGGCGCATGGAGGGCTGTGACCTTCTCATCCTGGACGACCTGGGCACGGAGAGCGTGAACTCCCAGTCCGTCAGCGCCCTCTACACCCTGGTGAACACCCGGCTGATGGCCGGGAAGCGCACCATCATCAGCACCAACCTCACCGCGGAGCAGATGGCGGCCCGGTACCCGGCGCCCATTGTCTCCCGGCTGGAGGGGGAGTATCAGGTGCTGTCCTTCGTGGGCAGCGACGTGCGGGTGCTGAAAAAGGCCCGGAGTCTGGGTTGACAGGGGCATTTACGCGAGCGTATAATATCCTGCACGAGGTAAATTTGACATGGCATTTCGATCTTAAAACAGAATGACCCACGGATAAAAGGCAGGCTGCGGCTTGCCATGTTTCCGTGGTCTTTTTGCGCCCATTTGGGCCCGATCATTTCTGTTTTGAGGTCATTTTGTCATGAAAAACCAACGCAATATCCATATCCTTTACGCCGTGTCCTTTCTGCAGGGCATGGTGTTTTACGCCCCCGTGGCCTCCCTGTACCGCCAGGCCCGGGGCCTGAGTCTGGGGCAGATCGCCCTTCTTGAGAGCGTTTCCTTTATCATCCAACTGGCCATGGAGCTGCCCTGGGGCGTCGTGGCCGACCGCATCGGCTACAAAAAGACCATGCTCGCCGGCTGCGGCGTGTACGCGCTCAGTAAGCTCATTTTCTGGCGGGCGGACAGCTTTATGGACTTCTTCTGGGAGCGGGTGCTTTTGAGCGCCGCTGTCGCCGCCCTGTCCGGGGTGGACGAGAGCATATTGTACCTCTCCTGCGGCGACGGGGAGAGCCAAAAGGTCTTTGGCCGGTCCGGCGCCTGGGGCACGGCGGGGCTTCTTATAAGCGCCGGGGCCTTCTCCCTTTGGATGGCCGAGGACTACGCCCTGGCGGCCCTCGCCACCCTCGCCGCTTACGCTCTGGCGGTGGCGCTCACGGCGTTCCTCACGGAGGTCCGCCCCCCGGAAAAGGAGCGGCGGGCGCCGGTGCGCACCTTTTTCCGGCTGCTGGGCGCCACATTGCGCCAGGGGCGGTTCATGCTCCTGGTGGTCTGCTGGGCCCTGTACGGGGTGGTGCTCAGTACCGTATGCACCTGGCTCAGCCAGAACCAGTATCTCCGCTGCGGCATGTCCAGCCGTGCCATGGGCTGGGTCTATATCGCCATATCGGCGGTATCCATGGCTGGCGTGTTCTCCCAGCGCTTCACCGACAGGGCGGGCCGGAGCCGCTCGGTGCTGGGGGCGCTGGCGCTGACAGGCGCGGCCTGCGTCATGCTGACACTGACCCGCTCGGCAATACTCTCCGTGGGGTGCATCCTCTTTATGGAGGGCGCCTATGCCCTTCTCAGCCCCCTCATGGGCCAGGTATGGAACCGGCAGGTGGCCACCGCCGACCGGGC
>CANRKN010000099.1 GCA_947631215.1 uncultured Oscillospiraceae bacterium
TTCCCCTTTAAATGAATAAACAAGGCTTTATGCACTAAATAATGCATAAAGCCGCATTTTCTTGCAATGTATACAAAACAAATCCCCTTTTCCGGAGAAAAGGGGATAAATATTCACGAAAACAGCCGCTCCGCGATGTGGGGATCGGGTGGTCTGGGCGTGTCCTGGGGCTTGCAGTGGGCGCAGGTGAGGCCACGCACGGCCAGTTTTACCATCTTTTTCAGGGTATATTTGCTCTCGCCGGCCACCCGGGGCGTGCGGGCGTACTCCACCGTGGCGATGGGCAGACCCAGCCGGGTGGCGAGGCCGCGAAGGAAGGGGTCCTCGTCGTGGTAGCGGGCCAGCTTTTCCAGGGCCGCCTTATCCATGAGCCGGAAGTCGGCGTGGTTGTAGACGAGCTTTGCGCCGAAGAGATTCATGAGGGCGTAATAGCCCTGGGCGGTGGTGCGCTTCAGAAAGGTATCTGTCTCCCGGCTGGAGCGGACGCCGCAGACGATGGGGAAGCCCTCGCCGTGCTTTTTCACCATATCGCCGATGGCGTCGATGTCGTCCTGCAGGTCCGCGTCGATGCTGACGGTGATATCGCACCGTTCCCGGGCCTCCATGAGCCCGGCCATGACCGCGTTCTGGTGGCCCCGGTTGGGGGAAAGGCGCAGGCCGCAAAAGTGTCTGTCGCCCTCATGCAGGGCGCAGATGATGTCCCAGGTCCTGTCGGCGGAGCCGTCGTCCACCAGAAGAACGCGGCTTTCCGGTGTGATGAGCTTATCCTCTATGAGCCGGCCCAGCTTCTGGCGGAACACCGGCGCCGTCCGGGGCAGGCATTCCTCCTCGTTGTAGCAGGGCACGACGATGTATAATGTATCCATGGTGTCACCTCATTTATATTATAGTCAGATATTTCCACATTTTCAACAGAAATCCGGGAGGGGCAAACTTTCCCTTGAAAAAAGCAGGGGATGGTATATAATAGCATAGGTATAAGATACTGGCGAAATAGGCGGTTTTGGGGGTCCCGGTCATTATGAACAGCATCGTCCTCTATGCCCCGGAGATACCCCAGAACACGGGGGCCATCGCCCGGACCTGCGCCGCCACCGGCGCGAGCCTGCACCTCATAAAGCCCCTGGGCTTTGATATCTCCGACGCCGCCGTGAAGCGGGCGGGCCTGGACTACTGGCACCTGGTGGACGTGCATGTCTATGAGAATGTGGAGGAGTATCTGGAAGTCAACGGGGATGAGAACCTGTGGCTTTTGTCCACCAAGGCGCCCCGATGCTATACAGAGGCGGACTTCGGGACGGATACGGCCCTGATGTTCGGCCGGGAGACCTCGGGACTGCCCGAGGAGCTCATGGAGCGGTACTATGACCGGTGCGTGCGCATCCCCATGAAGCCCCGGGCCCGGAGCCTCAACCTGGCCAGCTCCGCGTCCATCATCCTATATGACGTGCTCCGGCGCCAGGGGTTCCCGGGGCTGCTGGAGACGGGCATCCTGGCCGTGGGCCGGGAATGAATAAGTTTACCAATTTTAAAAAATCATAAATGGAGGATACATCATGAACTACAACAAGAAAAACGTCACCCAGGTAGACGTGAAGGGCAAGAAGGTCCTTCTGCGCTGCGACTTCAACGTCCCCCGGGACAAGAAGACCAATGAGATCACCGACGACAAGCGCATCCGCGCGGCCCTGCCCACCATCCAGTACCTGCTGGACAACGGCGCCGCCGTCATCGCCTGCTCCCATCTGGGCAAGCCCGAGCCCAACTTTGAAAAGTGGGTGAAGAAGCAGACCGAGAAGGGCAAGGACCCCGCCTCCCTCACCGAGGAGAAGTGGAAGAAGTCCCTGGCCGAACTGCGCATGGAGCCCGTGGCCGCCCGCCTCAGTGAGCTGCTGGGCAAGCCGGTCATCCTGGCCGACGACGTGGTGGGCCCCGACGCCAAGGCCAAGGCCGCGGCCCTGAAGCCCGGCGAGATCATGCTCCTGCAGAACACCCGCTTTGAGAAGGGCGAGACTAAGAACGATCCCGCCTTCGCCAAGGAGCTGGCCGACATGGCGGAGCTGTTCGTGTCCGACGCCTTCGGCACCGTGCACCGCGCCCACGCCACCACCGCCGGCGTCACCGCCTATCTGCCCGGCGTGTCCGGCTTCCTGATCGGCAAGGAGCTGTCCATCATGGGCAAGGCTCTGGACGACCCCGCCCGTCCCTTCGTGGCCATCCTGGGCGGCGCCAAGGTCTCCGACAAGATCGGCGTGATCGAGAACCTGCTGAACAAGGCCGACAAGATCATCATCGGCGGCGGCATGGCCTATACCTTCATCAAGGCCCAGGGCTTTGAGGTGGGCGACAGCCTGCTGGAAGAGGACAAGGTGGACTTTGCCAAGCAGATGATCGCCGAGGCCAAGGCCAAGGGCGTGGAGCTGCTGCTGCCCGAGGACACCGTCATCGCCAAGGAATTCGCCGCGGACGCGGAGAGCAAGACCGTTCCCTCCAGCGCCATCCCCGCCGGCTGGCAGGGCCTGGACATCGGCGAGAAGACCCGGGAGAAGTTCGCCGCCGCCCTCGCCGGCGCGGGCACCGTGGTCTGGAACGGCCCCATGGGCGTGTTCGAGTTCGATAAGTTTGCCGAGGGCACCCGCGCCGTGGCCCGTGCCGTGGCCGGCTCCGGCGCTGTGAGCATCATCGGCGGCGGCGACTCCGCGGCGGCTGTGGAGCAGCTGGGCTTCGCCGACAAGATCACCCACATCTCCACCGGCGGCGGCGCCTCCCTGGAGTTCCTGGAAGGCAAGGAGCTGCCGGGCGTGGCCGCGCTGCAGGACGCGTAAGGAGCGTGTGGGCTATGGAGAAAAAGTATCGCAACGCCCTGATCGCGGGCAACTGGAAGATGAACAAGCTGGCCAGCGAGGTGCCCGGCTTCTGGGCGGAGCTGGCCCCCAAGGCGAAGCTGGCGGAGGGTGTGGACAGCGCGCTGTGCGTGCCCTTCCCCCTGATCCCCGCCATGAAGGCGGCCACCGCCGGCAGCCAGATGAAGGTGGGCGCCCAGGACGTGTCCAGCCATGACAAGGGCGCGTACACCGGCGAGGTGTCCGCCGCCATGCTGGCGGACCTTGGCGTGGACTACTGCATCATCGGCCACTCCGAGCGCCGGGCCTATCACGCCGAGAGCGACGAGCTGGTGAACGAGAAGCTGAAGGCCCTGCTGGGCGCGGGCATCACCCCCATCATGTGCTGCGGCGAGAGCCTGGAGCAGCGGGACGCGGGCGTGACCCTCACCTTCGTGGAGAGCCAGATCAAGGGCGGCCTCGCCGGCGTCAGCCCCGAGGAGATGAAGAAGGTCGTCATCGCCTATGAGCCCATCTGGGCCATCGGCACCGGCCGCACCGCCACCGCGGAGCAGGCCCAGGAGGTCTGCGGCTACATCCGCAAGGTCCTGGCGGGCCTCTACGGCGAGGAGCTGGCCAAGGGCGTGCAGGTCCTGTACGGCGGCAGCATGAACGGCAAGAACGCCGCCGAGCTGCTGGCCCAGCCCGACATCGACGGCGGCCTCATCGGCGGCGCCAGCCTGAAGATGGAGTTCGCGGACATCATCGGTGCTGCCAATGAGTAAGAAACCTACCGTACTGCTTATCATGGACGGGTTCGGCCTGGCCGAACCCGGTCCGTGGAATGCCGTGTCCGTGGCGAATACCCCCGTCCTGGACGGGCTTTTCGCCAAGTTCCCCAACACCCAGCTGCAGGCCAGCGGCGAGGACGTGGGCCTGCCCGCCGGGCAGATCGGCAATTCTGAAGTTGGCCACACCAACATCGGCGCGGGCCGGGTGGTGTTCCAGCCTCTGCCCCGCATCAGCCGGGCGGTGGACGACGGCAGTTTTTTTGAAAATCCCGCCTACGCCCACGCCATGGATGAAGCGGCGAAGTCCGGGCATCCTGTACATGTGATGGGCCTTTTGTCCGACGGCGGCGTGCACAGCCATATCAAGCACATCTTCGCCCTGGTGGACATGGCGAAGAAGCGGGGCGTGAAGCAGTGCTACGTCCACTGCTTCCTGGACGGCCGGGACGTGCCGCCCTCCTCCGGGCAGGGCTACGTACAGAAGCTGGCCGACCACTGCAAAGAGATCGGCTACGGCGCTATCGCCACCATCCAGGGCCGCTTCTGGGGCATGGACCGGGATAAGCGCTGGGAGCGCGTGGAGAAGGGCTATCGCGCCATCGTCTGCGGCGAGGGCGTGCAGGAGCCCGACCCCGTCAAGGCCGTGGGCGACAGCTACGCCAATGGCGTCACCGACGAGTTCGTGGAGCCCATCGTCTGCGACAAGGAGGGCATGATCCAGTCCGGCGACAGCGTCATCTTCGCCAACTTCCGGCCCGACCGGGCGAGGGAGATGACCTGGGCGCTGATGAAGCCCGACTTCGACGGCTTCGCCCTGCCCAAGGGCCGGTTCCCCCTGAACTACGTCTGCACCGCCCAGTACGACGAGGCCATGACGGAGCTGCCCATCGCTTTTCCGCCGGTGGTCCTGGAGGACACCTTCGGCGAGATCGTGAGCCGCCACGACATGAAGCAGCTTCGCATCGCGGAGACGGAGAAGTACGCCCATGTGACGTTCTTCTTCAACGGCGGCGTGGAGCGGACCTATCCCGGCGAGGACCGGGTGCTGGTGCCGTCCCCCAAGGAGTATCCCACCTATGACCTGATCCCCCAGATGAGCGCGGAGGAGGTCACCGCCAAGGCGGTGGAGCGCATCGAGTCCGGTGCCTATGACACCGTGATCATGAACCTGGCCAACTGCGACATGGTGGGCCACACCGGCGTCATGGAGGCGGCGGTGAAGGCCGTGGAGACCGTGGATACCTGCGTGGGCAGGGTCTGGGACGCCGTGCAGAAGATGGGCGGCGTGCTCCTGGTGACCGCCGACCATGGCAACGCGGACAAGATGCGGGCCGAGGACGGCACGCCCCACACGGCCCATACCACCAACCCCGTGCCCTTCATCGTCTGCGGCGCGGGCGACGTGAAGCTCCATCCCGGGCGCCTGGCGGACATCGCGCCCACCATGCTGCATCTCATGGGGCTGGAGCAGCCCGCCGTGATGGACGGCGAGAATCTTATCCAGAAGTAACGCTGTCTGCGGCGCTGCGTAAATAGTTGTCATTGGCGGTCCCGGCTGTCGCCGGGACTGCTTGACATATCAAATCAAAGGAGTTTTTGCTTTGAAGGACTATTTTGAGATCGTTGACGTGAAGGCCCTGGAGATCCTGGACTCCCGGGGCAACCCCACCGTGGAGGTGGAGGTCACCCTGGATGACGGCACCGTGGGCCGGGCGGCGGTGCCCTCCGGCGCGTCCACCGGCGTGCATGAGGCATGCGAGCTCAGGGACGGCGACAAGAGCCGGTATCTTGGCAAGGGCACCCTCACCGCCGTGCAGAACGTGAATACGGAGATCGCCGAGGCCCTCATGGGCCAGAACGCCCTGGACCAGACCGCCGTGGACAAAATTTTGATTGAGCTGGACGGCACGCCCAACAAGACCCGTCTCGGCGCCAACGCCATGCTGGGCGCGAGCCTGGCCTGCGCCAAGGCCGCAGCCAACGCCATCGGCCTGCCACTATACCAGTACGTGGGCGGCTGCAACGCCAAGACCCTGCCGGTGCCCATGATGAACGTGCTGAACGGCGGCGCCCATGCCACCGGCTCCAACGTGGACATCCAGGAATTTATGATCATGCCTGTGGGCGCGCCCAGCTTTAAAGAGGCCCTTCGCATGTGCGCGGAGGTGTTCCACACGCTGAAAAAGGTGGTCCCCGCCTCCGGCGTGGGGGACGAGGGCGGCTATGCCCCGAACCTGGACAGCGACGAGGACGCCCTGAAGGCCCTGGTGGAGGCCATCGAAAAGGCCGGCTATAAGCCCGGCGAGGACTTCAAAATCGCCATCGACTGCGCCGTCTCCGACTGGTACGACCCGGAGAAGAAGGTCTATCACCTGCCCAAGCGGGGCATAGACATGACCGCGGCGGAGCTGGTGGAGATGTATAAGGGCTTTGTGGAGAAGTATCCCATCATCTCCATCGAGGACGGCCTGGGGGAGGACGACTGGGACGGCTGGAAGCTGATGACCGACGAGTTGGGGGATAAGATACAGATCGTGGGCGACGACCTGTTCGTCACCAACGTAGAGCGCATCAAGGAGGGCATCGGGAAAAAAGTCGCCAATTCTGTGCTCATCAAGCTCAACCAGATCGGCACCCTCACCGAGACCCTGGACGCCATCCAGCTGGCCCACCGGGCGGGCTACACCGCCGTCATCTCCCACCGCTCCGGCGAGACGGAGGATACCACCATCGCGGACCTGACCGTGGCGGTGAACGCGGGGCAGATCAAGACCGGCGCCCCCAGCCGCACGGACCGCGTGGCCAAGTATAACCAGCTTCTCCGCATCGAGGACGAGCTGGACGAGGTGGCCCGGTATTTGGGCATGGAGGCGTTTTTCTCCATCAGAAAGTGAAGATTTGACCCCAAAAGCTGTATAAGCTGGTGTTTCCAGGGCAAGAATAAGCCTCGGAAACACCAATTTTTTTGGAGGGTCAACGCAAATGGAAAAAAAGCATGGGTCCGGCGCAGCCGGGTCCCTGGGGGGAAAGGGCTTCTACATAGTCCTTTTCCTGTGCGCGGCGGTGATCGGCATATCCGTGTGGATCCTGTTCACCGAAGCGGGGACTAATGTAGAAGATGTGACGACGGCAGAGGAACCGGTGGAGCAGGTTTCCGGCGTATCCACCATCATGATCCCGGCAGAGGATACGATGCAGGCGGCCCCTGAGCCCGAGGTGGAGACCGTGACCTCCTCCCAGGGCGTGGAGTCCGAAGATACCGCTGAGGCGGCGGAGGACGAGAACAGCGAGACCGGGGCTTTGGAGGAGCCGGAGGCACAGGAGGTCTTTTCCGAGACGGTGACGGAGTATATCTGGCCCGTCCAGGGTTCTGTGGACCGGCCCTGGTCCATCCAGACGCTTATGTACGACAGCACCATGGCGGACTGGCGGACCCATGACGGCCTGGACATTGCCTGCGCCGCAGGCACCCAGGTGTTGGCCTGCGCGGGCGGCACGGTGTGCCGGCTTGAAAACGACGATCTGCTGGGCACCACGGTGGAGATCGACCACGGCAACGGCGTGCACAGCGTCTACTCCAATCTTGCCGACCAGCCGCCCGTATCCGCGGGCCAGGTCATGGCTATGGGCGACGTGATCGGCTCCGTGGGGACTACCGCCCTGGGCGAAGTCAATCAGGTCAGCCACCTGCACTTTTCTATGACCAAGGACGGTCTCCCGGTAGACCCGGCGGGCTATATGCCCGGCGAGGCGGCTTTGGAGTGAAAAAGGAACGGCGCGGCGGGATTTTCCCGCCGCGTTTT
>CANRKN010000100.1 GCA_947631215.1 uncultured Oscillospiraceae bacterium
TCTTCGTCGTCAGCCACAGCCTGCGCGGCCTCGATGGCGGCGGCGATGCCAGCCTCGGTCCAGGACTCCTCGGTGTAATCCTCAGCGTTCAGAGCCTTGGCAGCAGCGATAGCGGTCTCCAGCGTGGTCTTGTCCGCGGGCTCGGGAACCTTCTCGAGCTTCGCCATGGCGTCGTCCAGAGCGGCCTTCGCGTTGTCGACCTGCGTCTGAGTGGCCTTCTCGTTGGCGTCGACCGTCTTCGCGGTAGCGAGAGCGGCGTCGATGGCGGCCTTGTTGGCAGCCCAGGACTCCTCGGTGTAGTCCTCTTCCTTCAGAGCCTCAGCGGCAGCAATGGAAGCCTTCAGAGCGGTCTTGTCGGCATCGCCTTCCTTCTCCAGGCCATTGATGGCGGCGTTCAGAGCGGTCAGAGCCTTGTCGACCTCGGACTGCAGGCCAGAAGCCAGCGCCTTGGCCGCATCGTCGATAGCGTCGCTCAGACGGCCGAAGGAATCATAGGTGTAATCGTCTTCCTTGATGGCAGTAGCCTGCTTGTAAGCAGTCTGCAGAGCGGTGATATCAGCGGTCTTGGGAGTCAGATAGGTGTAGACCGTGTGGATATCCGTAGCCAGGTTAATCATCTGCTGCCGGTTGTAATTGGTGTTGGCGTAGGTGCCGCCATTCACATAGCCCTGCAGCAGCTGCACGTCGTCGGTCAGGACCTTCCAAGCGCCGGCAACGTCCTTGATCTCACGGTGGCCAACCACGAAGGTGCCGGTGCCGGCCAGCTTGTAGTCGGTCTCCACGAGTTTGCCCACATCAGCGATGAGCTTCTTGGCGCCGTTGATACCAACGGTCCACTTGGTGATGGGGTCGATGGTCACGGTGGCGGTGCCGCCGGGCTCATGCACAACATAGTTGACTCCGTCGCCGTCCGCATCCACGTACAGTTTCAGGGTCATGGGACCGGCCACGACCTTGCTCTCAGTCAGAGCCACGGTATAAACGTCACCAGCGCCGCCGACGCCGATCTGTCCAATGGTGATCTGATTAGTGACAGGATCAGAGGGGAATACAGCGCTAGTGGCATTGCCGGACTGGCCGATGATTTTGCCGTCAGCACCAAGCAGGGCCAGATAAGCCTTTGCAGTGCCAAGCTGGGCAGTCAGCTTTGCCTTGACCTGGAAGCCGCTAGTAGCGCTACCAGCCGCGAAGTTAGAAGCGTTCCAAGTGGTAGCATCAAGGCCCTGATAATTGAACTTAGCGTTAGCAGCAGCGTCGTCATAGGCGACCTGGATAGAGCCGGTCTTGGTGCTGATGGCGGGGCCAAAGTAGCCGTCGCCAGGGAAGGTCACTTCATAGGTCTCGACCTCATGCCAACTGGTCCGGGTCACGCCTTCGGTAATAGTCTCGATCTTCTCATAGAAGTGAGCCACGATCTTATCGGTGGTCTTGAAGGCGCTATTATCACTCTGACCGGCAACATCGCCGACGTTCTTGTTGATCGTGATGAAGCCCCAGCCTGCAGGCAGAGAGCCAAAAGTAGCGGGCATGTTGCACTGGTAATAACCTTCGTCAAGGCCAGTACCAGTCTTGGAGAAGTTGGTGACACCCTGAGGGTTGGTGCCGATCTCCAACACGTTGCCAACATCGCTGGCAGCAGCCTCATTGGTGAAGTTACCACCGGAGAGCTTAGAGTAGAGGCCGTTGACAGAGTAGGCAAAACCATAGGCCGTGCCGTCATTATGGTTGCCACCCCTGATGGGAAGGGCAAAGTAGACATCCACGCTGGTCAGGCTGTTAAACACATGACGATAGGCCTCCAAGGTGGCTTCCTTCTTGATGAGGGCATTATTCAGGTCCTTGGTCAGGCTGCAGTAGTCGTAATAGCAGACGTTAGTATAGAAACCATTCAGCCCCAAGGTGTCACTCAGAATGTTGGTGTAGGTGACTGTCTTCAAGTCCACATAGGGGGTCGTATCAGCCTTAGCGTCTTCATACTCCTTGATGAGGGCTTTCAGAGCGGCGGCGTCAGCCTGAGTGGGGATGGAAGCGTCCTGCTCCAGAGCCTCGGCGGCCTTGACCTTATCCAGAACAGCGGTGTAGTCCTTGTAGACAGCAGCCGTGTTGTCCTTGAAAGCCTTGGCGGCCTTCACAGCCTCCTCCAGGGCGGCCAGATAGTCAGCCTTGTACATCATGGTCCAGGGCGTCTCATCGTCGTCGGAGAAGAACAGGTTGGTGCTGTCAAGAGTAACAGCGCCGTGATTGTACACGCCCGTAAAAGCGCCGCCGGTCTGATAAGTATTTTTGACGGTGGTGTCGCTGTAATGGGTCGCGGGATAGACCCAAGCGTTGATATAGGCAGCGGTGTCAAAATGATTCGTCTTGATGGTATCAACGCTGTCAGTCAAGTACTGAACCGACTGGTCGCACTTGGTCCAGTCGTCATCGCCGGTGGAGGGGATGTACTTCAGCAGATCAGTGGTAGCTGTGGTGACATCGCTCTCGGCCACGTCGCCAACCACGGTCAGACCGTTGATGGCGTCCAGGCAGCGCTGGGCCTCGGCATACTTCTTGTTGAAGTCGGTAGCAGGATCCTTGTCCGGGGTACCACTAGATCCGTCCACGTCGGGGTCATCGTGGCCGTACAGCTCGCCGGCGTCCACACGGGCCTTATAGGGAGCGGCCTTCTCCAGGGCCTTCTCCAGCTTGTAGTGAGAGATCTTCTTCACTACGCCCAGAGCGACCAGGTAGGGCAGGTCCTCTTCCTCATCCTCGGGCAGAATGGAGGCCATCTCGGGCGCGTCTTCCACGACGGGCTCCTCAACAGGCTCCTCCGCGGCAGGCTCGTCTACGACGGGCTCCTCCGCGGGTTCCTCGGCCTCAGGGGCTACGGGAGCCTCAGGGGCCACAGGCGCCTCTTCGACGACTTCGGCCGGAGCCTCTGCCTCGAACTCCTCGGCCGCTACGGCCGGGACGCACAGGGACAGAACCATGACCAGCGTCAAAAGCAGGCTAAGTGCACGTTTTGTCATTTTGTTGTCCTCCTAATGATTTTTCGGTTTTCTTCGCGCCCGGTCCTTTTACAACAGAATTTACATTCCGTTGTTCAGGCACGAAGAAAACTTCTTCGGGCACGATTCGATGTGTAGATTATAACGCCCCTCTACTGCAAAAGCAAGAGGGAAATTAAAAAAAATTACGGTTTTTTCGTGGAAATGCTTGTTAATTCCGCCTGTTTTTGTGGGTTTTTCACGTTTTTTCGCCCGAATACAGCACAAAAGCGCCCCCCTTGCGGCGGGCGTATCACGGAATCAGCGTTATGTTATTTGTAGGGCGGTCTATTCCAGGAGCGGCAGGGCGTCCATCTGGGCCCGCTGCTCATGGTAGCTGCGGGCGGTGTAGATGCGGGTGGTCTCCACGCTGGAATGGCCCAGAATATCGGCCAGACGCACCAGGTCGCGGTATTTGTTATAGTACGTGCGCGCGAAGAGATGGCGCAGGTTGTGGGGGAAGACCTTGCCCCAGGCCACGCCGGCACGGGCCGCCAGCGCCTTCATCCAGCGCCAGATGTTGCTCCGGTCCAGGGGCCTGCCCGTGCGGGTCACGAATACCGCCCCGCGGCGGATGCGGCGGGCCGCGCACCATGCAAGCAGCCGCCGGCACAGCTTTTCCGGCAGCAGGACCAGGCGTATCTTGCCCTTGGAGCGTATCTCCGCCCGGCCCTGGCGCAGGGCCGCGACGGTGACGGCGCCCAGCTCGCTGACCCGTATGCCGGTGGCGCAGATCGTCTGCACCAAAAGGGCCAGACGCTCGTTGCCATCGGCCTTTGCGGCCCGCACAAGGCGCTCGTATTCCGTGGGCGTGAGCTCCTTCTCCTCCCGCAGGAATACCGCCCGCTGGACCCGCAGGAACCGCAGCGACCACTCCGGCGCCCCTGCCCAGCGCAGGAAATGGTTCACCGCCGCCAGCATGCCGTTCACGGTGGCGGGGGCATAGCCCTCCCGCAGCAGTCCCTGCTTGAAGGCAAGGAGCTGGTCTTTTTCGGTCAAAGCCCCGCCGCATCGGCGTTTCAGGGCCATAAGCGCCCGCATGTACTTGGCCACGGTCTGGGGCGCGCATTCCCGGGCCTGGAGGTGCCGGCGGAACCCCGCCAAGGCCTCCTCGGACAGTGAGATCATGGGATAGCCTCCTTTTATATTGGGTATGTTTCCAAAAATGGGCAAAAAAATTTGCGCCCCCGACTTTCGTCGGGAGCGCGTTTCGGTGGTCGGAGGAGACATTGACAAAACGGGGTCCGCATGAATCGAAAGCATCCGCGGCCGGGCCGCTTCCGCTTTACTATTTTGTTCCATTATAGATTGTATACCGCCGGTTGTCAAGCCGATTTTTGTCGGTTTTCCGGGTTTTTGCAGCCCCTCGCAGCGTTTATGCAGGCTATCCAAAAATATTTGTATTTTACATAATGCTGAATAGATATGTATTTAACACGAAATTTTATCCATTCCAGCGATTTTCACGCCGTTGAAGCGCATATTCATTCGGCCGCAGGGATTCCCGGACCGTGCATTCCGCGCCGGGTATGCACGGCCGTTTTCGTCCGGTCCGCAGGATATATACACAGCAGTTCATCAGCTCGTCCCTGTCGCCGATGTAGATGGGGATGGAAAACCGGCAGCCCTCGCATCCCGTTTTGGTCCTCTTTGTCATGCGCCCGCCTCCAATCGTGCCAGCCGCTGTTCCAGCTGGCGTATTTTCATGTGCAGCAGGGGGATCAATTCGGCGTAGCCGATGCCCATCTGCCCGGTGCCGTCCTCGCCCGCCAGCGCGGCCGCGTCCTCCCGGCCCATCCCGGCGCGGCCCAGAGCCGCCTCCATCTCCTGGGCGATGTAGCCCCAGTGGAGGGGCGCGGCCGGCCGCTCCTCTCTGTAGCGGTAGACCACCGGCCGCAGCTCATCCAGCAGCCGCAGGTACCGCTCCGGCATGTCGGCGACGTCCTTCTTGATGTCCCGGTCGGAGCCGTAGGACGGCGTGTGCTCCATGGAGATGACCGAACCGTTGATGCGCGCGCCGACGCTTTTGCCCCGGGGGACGTAACCCAGCACAACCGAAGGCATCTGGTTGTAGTTCGTGCTGGCGTAGAGCAGTTCAATGTTGCCCGACCCGGGAGAGCCAAATATGCCGACGGACGCCGTGTAATTTTCGGGCGTCAGATACATGTTGCCGTTCACCGTCGCGGCGACGTCGTATGGTTTGTCCGGGCTGTCCTCGTCGTATGAACCGCCGCCCCCCACCATGGTCACGTTGTTTGCCGTCATGTTATAGCTATGCACGCTGCCGTTGGCCGTGACCGTCAGATTGTCGCTGTCCACCATGAACGTCTTGTTGTAGAAGTGCATGGAACCGCTGGTGATGGTAACGTCGGTGTCGTCACTGGCCACCGCCTCGCGCACCTTGGAAAGGTCGATGGTGCCGGCGCTGCCGTTGGACAGCTTTATCGTGGCCTTGCCGCCCAGGGAGCCGTCCACGCTCAGGGTGATGTCGTTGTCCGTCTGCTCTATCCTGCTGACCCGGCCGTCCAGGCCGTCTATCTCGCTTTTAAAGGACTTTGACGTGAGCTCCAGCGACCCAACCCGCCCGTCGACGCCCTCTATCTTTCCGGTCAGGCTCTTCGAGGTGAGTTCCAGCGACCCGATATCCCCTTCGGCGCTCTCGATGCGGCCTTCCAGGCTCTTTGACGTCTGCTTCAAAGTGGACACGTCGCCGTTCAGGCCCCGCACGGTGCCGGTGATACCGTCCAGCGTCACATCCAGCTCGGCCATCCGGTCATCCACCAGGCTCTCCACGCCCAGGCGTATCTCGTCGGACTTTTTGTCGATGTAGCTGCGCGACTGGGCCAGCTTGCGCTCGATGCGCCGGTCATAGGTATCGGCCACGCCGTACTCGTGGTCGATCTCGCTGTCCGCCGGCGCGCCGATCCGGCACAGGCGTCCGGAGCCCAGCACCATCTGCCGGCTGGCCAGCAGGGTGTATACCCCGTTCAGCGTCACCCCGTCCCCCAGCTCCGCCTCCGGGTCCATGACCGCGTTCTCCGCGTCGTAGGCCGTATAGCTCCGGCCCTGCAGCTGCTGAAGCAAAGCGTCCGCCATGGCCTGGGTCCCGTAAGGGCAGGTGATCTCCATGACGCAGCCGCCCATATCCCCCGCCCGGTATTCGTGCTCCTCGTCCACGACGAGGGCGATGCCGTCCACCGCCCGGGTAGGGCCGCAGCCCTCATACCGGCTCATGCGCCGGCCGATGTACTGTTTTCCGTTCATACCAGTATCCGCACGCCGCCGAAGGTGATGGCGCCGCCCTCCTCTTCTATGAGATAGTGTGTCTCCGGGGGCATGGATCCGAACAGCGGCGCCAGCAGCAGCCGCCCCGCCGCCGTCACCAGCCAGTTGCCCCCGTGGGCCGCGGCGATGTAGCCCAGTACCTCCCGCATGGTGTACCCCGCCGCCGGGTAGTCCACCGTGTACGCGCCGTTGAAGGCGCACCGGGGGTCCAGGCTGGTGCCCATGGCCGCGGCGATGAGCCGGGCCGCCCGCTCCATGGTCATGGGGAAGGCACTCTCATCCCCCGGCTCCCACACCCGCTCCGCCGCCATCATGACGTCGTAGCAGGTGATCGTCATCTTCCCGTCCCGCTCGGCGCGCTCGTCTATCCAAAATGTCCCCAGGGGTATCCACGTTGTCTCGCCCTTGTCCCGGGCCCATGCCCAGACCTGGGCCATGCGGGGCGGCGCTTCGGTGGGGTGGAAGGTCATGGTGAACACGGCGCAGGCAGTGTTGCCCACGCTCACCGTGTCGAACAGCGCCTGGTTCAGCTCCGCCGCCTCGATGCGGTCCATGCCGTAGGTCACGCCCGCTACGTCAACCTGGTATTCCCGTTCACCCATCGACTTCATATCGGGTCCACCCCCACCATATTGAACGTCAAACTGTCGTACCGCTCCCTGGCCTCGTTCCACCGGCCCACAGCCAGAGAACCCTTGCCCACGTAGAACCGCCCATCCCGCCATGTGCCGTAGTAGGGGGACATGTAGTGAAGGGTGAAGGGCTTGCCCAGGGCCACCACCTGGAGGATGGTCCGCATCTCCTCTTTGGTGAGCCAGGTGGCCGTGTAGCTGAAGGACTCCACCGTGAACATGGGCGTCGAATAAAGCGTACCGTTCATGGCCCGGGTAGAGTCCTCGGTGTAAGTGGTTTCAAAATCATACCCCAGCCCCTCGTCAGGCTGGCGGATGATGATACCGTTCAGCGTGATGTATTCCTGCGCCATTATCGATCCCCTCCCAGCATGAACGGGTTGCGCCCTGTGGTCCGGCGGGCCGCCTGGCCCTCGCTGATGACCTTCTCAAAGAGCACCCTGCCGTCCAGCTCGCCGATGAACGT
>CANRKN010000101.1 GCA_947631215.1 uncultured Oscillospiraceae bacterium
GACCGCTGGGCCCTGATGCGCTCGGTGACCCGTGAAAACGTCCAGGAGCACAGCCACATGGTGGCGGTGCTGGCCCATGCCCTGGCTGTGATACGCCGGGATGTGTTCGGCGTGGCCTGCGACCCCAACGCCGCCGCGGCCGCGGCCCTCTTCCACGACGCGGGGGAGATATTGACCGGGGACCTTCCCACCCCCATCAAGTACCGCAACCCGGAGATCATGACCGCCTACCGGGAGGTGGAGGCCGAGGCAGCGGAAAAGCTCCTGGCCATGCTGCCGGAGGCCCTGCGCCCGGCTTACGCGCCCCTTCTGGCGGAGCCTGACCCGGAATTAAAGCCCCTGGTGAAGGCCGCCGACAAGCTCTCCGCCTACATCAAGTGCATCGAGGAGCGCCGGGCGGGGAACGACGAATTTTTGCAGGCGGAGAAAAAGACCCTGGACGCCCTGCGGGGGTACGGCCTCGCCGAGGTGGACTATTTCCTTGAGCACTTCATCCCCGCCTTCGAGCTCACGCTGGATGAGCTGGGGACCATGGACTACCGGGAACCGGAGCTGAATAAGTAATAAACTGTCTCAAAGGAGATCAACGATATGCGTATGCACGCCGAAGACAAGACCATGGACAAGATCGTGGCCCTGTGCAAGAACAGGGGCTTCATCTTCGCCGGCTCCGAGATATACGGGGGCCTGGCCAACTCCTGGGACTACGGTCCCCTGGGTGTTCTGATGAAACAGAACGTGAAGAACGCCTGGTGGAAGAAGTTCGTCCAGGAGAGCCCCTATAATGTGGGCCTGGACGCCGGCATCCTCATGAACCCACGGGTGTGGGAGGCCTCCGGCCACGTCACCAACTTCAACGACCCCCTCATCGACTGCAAGGCCTGCAAGCGCCGTCACCGCGCCGATAAGCTCATCGAGGAGTGGGCCAAGGAGACCGGCACGGACATCAACGTGGAAGCCCTCACCAACGATGAGATGGTGGACTACATCCGGGAGAAGAAGATCCCCTGCCCCGGCTGCGGCGCCACGGATTTCTCCGATATCAAGAAGTTCAACCTGATGTTCAAGACCCACCAGGGCGTCACCCAGGAGTCCGGCACGGACGTATATCTCCGTCCCGAGACCGCCCAGGGCATATTTGTCGACTACAAGAGCGTGCTGCGCACCACCCGGAAAAAGCTGCCCTTCGGCATCTGCCAGATCGGCAAATCCTTCCGCAACGAGATCACCCCGGGCAACTTCACCTTCCGCATCCTGGAATTCGAGCAGATGGAACTGGAGTTCTTCTGCGAGCCGGGCAGCGACCTGGAGTGGTTCCAGTACTGGCGTGAGTTCTGCCACAAGTGGCTCCTGGAGCTGGGCATGAACGACGAGTATCTCCGTCTCCGGGACCACACCCCCGAGGAGCTGAGCTTCTACTCCAAGGCCACCACGGACTTTGAGTACCTCTTCCCCTTCGGCTGGGGCGAGCTCTGGGGCATCGCGGACCGCACCGACTACGACCTCACCCAGCACCAGACCTTCTCCGGCGAGAAGATGGAGTACAAGGAAGAGGGCATGGCCGAGGGCTTCATCCCCTACGTCATCGAGCCTTCTCTGGGCGCCGACCGTGTCATGCTGGCCTTCCTCATCGACGCCTACGACGAGGAGCAGGTGGGCGTGGACAAGAAGGGCAACCCCGACGTGCGCACGGTGCTGCACCTGCATCCGCAGCTGGCGCCCTACAAGTGCGCGGTGCTGCCCCTCTCCAAGAAGGACGTCCTCGCGGGCCCGGCCAAGGAGCTCTACCAGCAGCTCTCCAGGGAGTTCTCCTGCGACTACGACGAGACCGGCTCCATCGGCAAGCGCTACCGCCGCCAGGACGAGGTGGGCACCCCCTTCTGCGTGACCCTGGACTTCCAGACCGTGGGCGACGGGGAGATACCCGCCGACAACTGCGTCACCGTCCGGGAGCGGGACAGCATGGAGCAGGTCCGCATCCCCATGAGCGAGGTGGCGGACTACATCGCCCAGCGCATCAAGTACTGAGACGTGAACGGGGAACAACGGCCCACGGAGGGGAGACCCACCGCGGGCCAGGCCTTCGTAAAGAGCATCCGCCCGGCGGGCTGCGCGCTGTTTCTTATCCTGGCCGTGCTGGTGACGGCCATCTGCCTCACTGCGGGCCGGGACCCCATCCCGGGGTATACGCCCCCGGAGCGGGCCAGCTATGAGCACGATCTCGGCCGGCTGGAGCAGGTACTGGAGGAACAGGTGTTCCCGAAGCTGCCCCAGTACGGCTTTGACGCCGAAGTCACCGGGGACACGGTCACCGTCACGGTGACCGGGAACCTGGCCGCCGCCCGGTCCGCCATTTTGCGCTACTTCCCGGAGGACCTGATCACCTTTGAAAGGGGCTGAACAACGGTGAAGATAAAGCTCGCCGCCGCCGCGCCGGAGATACTCCCCGGCCAGCCGGGCCGGAATATGGCCAACGTCCTGGCCGCCATCAGCCGCGCCAGGGACGACGGCTGCTCCATCCTGGTGCTGCCAGCGGACCTGCCGGAGGACATGAACCGGGGCGCCATCGAGCGCCAGGCCGGGAAGATGACGGTCTACCCCCTCATGGAGCCGTCCCTGCCAAGGGAGGAGCTTCTGCACCACCACGACCTGGACGTGATGTGCTGCTCCGCCTCCACCGCCGCCACCGCGGCCTCCCATTATGAAAACGTGAACCTGGCGGGCCTGGCCAGCCACGAGAACATGTCTGTGGTGGTCATGGCCTGCCCCATGGGCGGCGACGGGGGCACCCTCTACACCGGCCAGTGCATCATCGCCCAGAACGGCACTATTTTGCAAAACGCCGACGGCTACGTGATGGCACGGGTGTCCATCCCCAGCCGGGAGAAGTCCGTCCCCGTAGAGGAGCTGGTCTCCGACCAGCCCCACACCCCCTGGACCCCTCTGCCGGAGCTGCTGCCCCGGGTGCTGAAGCTGCAGAGCGAGGGCCTGGCCCGGCGGATGATGTCCGTGGGCGCCACCCAGCTCACCGTGAGCATAGGCCGCACCGCCTCCTCCCTGCTGGCCCTGGCGGCCTGCGTGCAGGCGGTGGATAAGCTGAAACTGTCCCGGAAGAACATCCACGTCACCGCCGACGGCAACCGGGCCAACGCCATCGCCGCGGCCTTGGGCGTCACCGTGGGCGGCCAGGGCGGCCTCACCGTGGACGGCACGGACCTGACGGTCCGGGTGCTGGACGGTGTAGCGCCCGAGGGCTACGCCGTGAACGCCACGGTGCCCCGGAGCGTGGCGGGGCTCGTCATGCGCCATTACGCCAACACCTGCGGGGATATGGCATTGTCGGTGCCCATCCGGTCCATCTGCCTGGACGACACCGCCCGGCCCTGGAAGCTCTACGACTTCCTGCTCCACTTCTCCCTGGTCTACGACCTGCCCAAGTGGAGCCAGGCCCGGCTTTTGGAGGACACCTTCGAGGAGGAGTACGACCTGGAGGCCATCCAGAAGGTGCTGGATGAGTTCTTCGACGTGTACCGCCGACCCGCGCCCTGTGACGGTCCCGCGGTGTTCTCCCTGGATGTGCATCCCCCCGTCACCAACATGTGAATACGCCTCTCCCGCCCGCCTGCCGGCGGACGGGAGTTTTCTTTTCTGTTTGACGATTTTCGCGGCACCACTGTGTTACGATGGAGAAAAAAGGAGAACCATATGCTCCAAAGCCGAAAATACAACCTATACGCCCTGGGGACCGTGCTGGTGTGCCTGGGCTGCATGTGCCTGGCCGCGGCGCTGGACAGCGCGTCGAGGCTGCTGGCCGCCCAGTTTGCCGCCCCGGCGGCGGGCTGGACACATGACATGCTCCGCCGGCCCGCGGCGGCCGCCGACTGGCTGACGGCGGCGGGGGCCCTGCTGGGGGCGCTGCTCCTGCATAAGGGCGGGCCCCGGGCGTCGCTGGCCGCCGGGGCGGCCCTGGGGGCCGTGGGGTGCATGGCTCTCGTCGCCTGCCGCAGCGGGGCCTACTGGCTCTACCTTCTGGGCGAGTACCTGCTGCCCGTGGGGGCGGTGTGCCTGCGCCTGGGCGGCATGGGCCTCATCATGACCTGGTTCGTCCGGCTCCGGGGCCGGGCCATGGGCGCGGCCGCCCTGGGCGGGTCAATATACCTGGCCCTGGGGGCCGGGGCCGTTGGCCAGTTCATCGCGACGCGCCTGAACGGCGTGTTTACGCCCCTCGCCGGGGGCGCGGCGGCGGCCTTGGGCCTGCTGGCCCTTGCCGGCTGCCTTCTCCGGGACGAGCCGGAGGACATCGGCATGTACCCGGACGGGGCGGGCATGCCCCCCGCTGATGAGACGGAGGAGGAGCCCATGCCCCTGGGCAAGGCCCTCTCCCAGCCCCGGCTGTGGCTGGCGCTTGTATGTCTCGGCGCCCTCGCGGCGGCCGCCGCCGGGTGGACGGCCTTCCTGGCCCCCCGGCTCATGGCCCGGCACGGGGGCGGGGACGCCCTGGTGGTCCAGGCGGGGCCCTGGCTTGCCCTGGGAGCCATCCTGGCCCTGCCCGCCGGGTACCTGTTCGGGTGGCTGTGCGACGGCCTCGGCGCTATGAACGGTGTGAGACTGCTTGCCCTGGGAGAGATGGCCGCGGCGGCGCTTCTGTGGGCCTTTCCCAAGGAGCTGGGCGCCCGGGAGGGCATATGCATCGCCCTGTGCGAAGCGCTTTTGATCGGTGGCGGGCCGGTGGTCCTGCCCTGCGCCATGGCCCAGATCTATGGCCGGCGGCAGGTCTTCTCCGCCGGGCGGGTGCTGTTTCCCGGTCTCTACTTGGCCGCGGCCCTCATGGGCCCCGCAGGCGCCCTTCTTGGCGGCGGCGAGCGGGCGAGGCTCTACATCGTCCTTCTGGCCCTGGCCGCTGTGGGCTTTCTGGCATCGTTCTTCCTGCGGACAAAGAAAAATGGGTAGAAAAAGCCTCCCTCTGACGAGGGAGGTGGCGTGGCCGCAAGGCCGCGACGGAGGGAGAGATTCTCTCCCCCAGTCTCGCTATCGCTCGACAGCCCCCTCGTCAGAAGGGGCCTTACTCTTTACGCTGGAAAAAGCTTGCTCACCCGACGGGCGGGGAGGCCCGGCAGTGTGCCGGATGCGGTTGGTGAGCGAAGCGAACTTTAGCAGCAGGCATACTGCCGGACTCAGCCGCCCTTTGCCAACCTACATAAGATTTATAGCCTTATCTCCACCGGCTGGTTTATAACCATGCTCTCCGGCGTCACCTTACAGTCATAGGCCAGGATATGCACCCCCGCGGCATGGGCCGCCCGGAGGGCGGCGGCGAAGGCGGGGTCCGTCTCCTCGTTGGGGGCGAAATACCGGACGTTCTCCATCTGGATCACGAACAGCACATAGGCCTCGCCCGGGAAGGCGGCCAGCTCCTTCAGATGCTTCGTCCCCCTCAAGGTTGGCGCGTCGGGGAACAGAACGATACCGTCCCGTTCCAACGTCACCCCCTTCACTTCCAACAGCGCCAGTTCAGGGGTAAAAGCGGCGATATCGAACCGGCTGTCGCCCACGGTGTACTCGGGCCGTATCTCCGTCCCCTGGGGGAACAGATGCCCCGCCCGGAGCCATTCCAGGGCCGCGGCGTTGGGAGCCTGGCTGTCCATGTTGATGAGCCGCCCTCCCTTTTGCACCGCCACCAGGTCGTACCGGGTCTTCCGGACGGGGTTCGTCCCCTCCGCCAGGTACACCGCGGCACCGGGCGTCAGCAGCTCCCGGCACCGGCCCGTGTTCTTTACATGGACCGTCTCCACAGCGCCGTCCAGCTCCACGTGGGCGATAAATCGATTGGGCCGGTCGATGAACCGGCCCTCTTTTATAATGTCGTACTTCATGCGCGCACCGCTTTCAGCAGCTTCTGGGTGTACTCGTGCTGCGGGTGGTCGTACACCTCGTCCACCGTGCCGGACTCAATGATGCGCCCCGCCTGCATGACCATGACCCTATCGCATATGGAGTAGACCACGTTCAGGTCGTGGCTTATAAAGAGGTAGCTCAGGTCCAGCTCCCGCCGCAGGTCCCACAGCAGGTCCAGTATCTGGGCCTGGATGGTCACGTCCAGGGCCGACACCGGCTCGTCGGCGATGATGAACCGGGGCCGCTGGATCAGGGCCAGGGCGATGGACACCCGCTGGCGCTGGCCGCCGGACAGCTCCCGGGGCTTATTGTTTACATAATCTTTTTCCAGTCCCACCCGTTCCATCATGTCCAGCACCCGGCGCTTCCGCTCCGGGGCGTCGTACTTGCCGAAAATGCGAAGGGGCTCCTCCAGTATCCAGCCCACGGTCCGGGCCGGATTCAGGCTGGAGAAAGGGTCCTGAAACACCATCTGGGGCCGCTTTGTGAAGTGGCGGATGTCCCCGGTGATCTCGTGCTGGGGCAGCATGCCCAATATGGCTTTGGACAGCGTGGACTTCCCGCAGCCGGACTCGCCCACCAGGCCCACAATCTCGCCGTGATTTACATAAAAACTAACATCATGGACCGCCTCATACCCGCTCCGGCGGCCGAACACGGTGGCGTCGGAGTAACGGACGGTGAGGTGCTCCACCTCCAGGACCCGCTGTTCAGTTGTGGCGGAGGCCTCATTCATGGTGCTTCCTCTTTTTGGGGATGGCGGCGATGAGCCGCTTGGTGTATTCGTCCTGGGGCGCGTTGAAGATGGCGTCGGTGCTGCCCCGCTCCACGATCTGCCCCCGGTACATAACCGCCACCTGATCGCACAGCCGCCGCACCACGGACAGGTCATGGCTTATGAGCAGTATCGCCACGCCGAACTGTTCGCTCACATTACGCAAAAGCTCCAGTATCTGGGCCTGGACGGTCACATCCAGGGCCGTGGTGGGCTCGTCGCATATGAGCAATTTCGGGTGTATCACCATGGCGGAGGCGATGACGGCCCGCTGCCGCTGGCCGCCGGAGAGCTGATGGGGGTACTTCTCATAGGTCCGCTCCGGGTCGGGCAGACCCACCTGGTCCATGGCCTCCAGGGCCATGCGCCTGATCTCGGCGGCGGAGAGGTCGGTGTGGATGCGCAGCACCTCCTCCACCTGCCGGCCCACCCGCATGAGGGGGTTTAAGCTGGTCATGGGCTCCTGGAACACCACGCCGATGTCCTTGCCCTGGACCGCGCGCAGCTCGTTCCGGGAGCAGGCTAAGAGGTCCCGGCCCTCGAAGAGGACCTGGCCGGTCATGTTCACGTTCCACCGCTCGATGAGGCCGGACAGGGCCATGGCGGTGACGGTCTTGCCGGAGCCGGACTCCCCCACCAG
>CANRKN010000102.1 GCA_947631215.1 uncultured Oscillospiraceae bacterium
ACAGCTATTGTATCACGGGCATCTCTAAGCCTGCTGATATCTGGATTATTAACTTTCAAACTTATTATACGAGGAGGACATTCATGGACATTCGTTATTCCGCCAGCCCCAACGACGTGAAGCGCTATACCACCGAGGAGCTGCGCAAAGAGTTTTTGATCACCGATCTCTATGAGCCTGACACCGTGAAGGCCACCTACTCCCATGTGGACCGCATGGTGGTCATGGGCATCATGCCCGTGCATGAGGAGGTGCCCATTGATAAGGGCATCGACATCTGGGCCAACTTCGGCACCAGCTGCTTCTTCGAGCGCCGGGAGGCGGGCATCTTCAACCTGGGCGGCAAGGGTTATATCACCGTGGACGGCGCCCGCTACGACATGGTGTATGAGGACTGCCTCTACATCACCAAGGGCGCCAAGACCGTCACCTTCGGCAGCGTCAGCGCCGACGAGCCCGCGAAGTTCTATCTGGCCTCCACGCCGGCCCACTGCAGCTATGAGACGAAGCTTTTGACCTATGAAAAGGCCAACCACCGCCCCTGCGGCGAGGACGAGAACGCCAACAAGCGGGTCATCAACCAGTTCATCCATCCCGACGTGCTGCCCACCTGCCAGCTATCCATGGGCCTTACCCAGCTGGCCCCGGGGAGCGTGTGGAACACCATGCCCAGCCACACCCATGAGCGGCGCATGGAGGTCTACACCTACTTTGAGATCCCCAAGGACCACGTGGTCATGCATTTCATGGGCCAGCCCCAGGAGACCCGCCATCTGGTGATGCAGAACTTCGACGCGGTCATCTCCCCGTCCTGGTCCATCCACAGCGGCTGCGGCACCTCCAACTACACCTTCATCTGGGCCATGGGCGGCGAGAACCAGGCCTTCGACGACATGGACAATATCGTGTCCACCGATCTGCGATAAGGAGAAAATACTATGGATATGATGAAACAGTTTTCCCTGGAGGGGAAGGTAGCTCTTGTCACCGGCGCGGCCTACGGCATCGGCTTCGCCATTGCCAAGGCGCTGGCCGGCGCCGGCGCGAAGATCGTCTTCAATTGCCGCAGCCAGAGCAATATGGACAAGGCCATGGCAGCCTACGCCGAGGAGGGCATCGACGCCCACGGCTACATCGCCGACGTCACCGACGAGGCCCAGGTGGCCGATCTGGTGGCCAAGATCGAGGCGGACCTGGGCGGTGTGGACATCCTGGTGAACAACGCCGGCATCATCAAGCGCATCCCCATGCTGGAGATGAGCGCCGAGGACTTCCGCCAGGTGGTGGACATCGACCTGACCGGCCCCTTCATCTGTGCCAAGGCCGTCATCCCCGGCATGATCAAGAAGGGCCACGGCAAGATCATCAACATCTGCTCCATGATGAGCGAGCTGGGCCGGGAGACCGTGTCCGCCTACGCGGCGGCCAAGGGCGGCCTGAAAATGCTCACCCGGAACATCTGCTCCGAATACGGCGAGGCCAACATCCAGTGCAACGGCATCGGCCCCGGCTATATCGCCACGCCTCAGACCGCGCCCCTGCGGGAGCGCCAGCCCGACGGCAGCCGTCATCCCTTCGACCAGTTCATCGTCTCCAAGACCCCCGCGGGCCGCTGGGGCGAGGCGGAGGACCTGATGGGTCCCGCGGTGTTCCTGGCCTCCGACGCCTCCAACTTCGTCAACGGCCACATCCTGTATGTGGACGGCGGCATCCTGGCCTATATCGGCAAGCAGCCCTGAGCCATGAGGAGCGTATCCTTCCGCGCCCTTGACGGCGCGGTGAAGGGATATCTCCAGGAGGATTACGATACCCTCCAGGCCCACAAGGTCCGGCCGGCCCTCATCATCTGCCCGGGGGGCGCCTATCGCTGGTGCTCCCCCCGGGAGGAGGACCCGCCGGCCTTCGCCTTTTTGGCACAGGGGTATCAGGTGTTCATCCTGGAATATTCCGGCGGTGAGCGGGCCGGCGGTTACCGGCCCCTGCGGGAGCTGGCGGAGACAGTGCGCCATGTGCGGGAAAATGCCGAGGCGTGGCACATAGACCCGGAGAGGGTGGCCGTGCTGGGCTTTTCCGCCGGGGGACACCTGGCGGCCAGCCTGGGCGCCTTCTGGAATGACCCCGACGTGGGCCTGCCCAAGGGCGTGCGCCCCGACGCGCTGGTGCTGTGTTATCCCGTGATCAGTACAAAGGAATTCGCCCACGAGGAGTCTGCCCAGTGGGTATCCGGCAATGACCCGGCCCTGCGGGAGAAGATGCACCTGCCGGACCGTGTGACGGCGGATTTTCCCCCGGCGTTCATATGGCACGGCGGGGAGGACGAGAGCGTGCCGCCGGAGAACAGCCTGATGCTGGCCTGCGCCCTGAAAAAACAGGGTGTGCCCTTTGAGCTGCATCTGTTCGGCTCCGGCGAGCACGGCATATCCATGTGCACCCGGGAGGTGGAGACCCCCGACGACGTGTGCCGGGCGTGGGTCCCTCTTTGCCAGACCTGGCTCAATAAGCAGTTCAACTATACGCCATAGGAGGCAGCTATGCAGATCGGTATCCGTTTACACGATGTGAACACCGCCCTGAGGGCGGAGGAGAAGACCATGGAGGCCCGGGCCCAAAAGGCGCGGGAGGAGGGCTTTTCCTGCGTACACCTGGCCTTTTCCAAGGTCATCAGCGGCGTCACCTTCGACGCCGCAGCCCTGTCGGAGGGCCTGGGCGTGTACGCAAAGCATGTATTCGCCAACGCGGGACTGGACGTGGCCGTGCTGGGGTGCTATCTGAACCTGGCCCACCCGGACCCGGAGAAGCTCAAAGAGATCCAGAGCCGGTACTACGGCCATCTTCGTGTGGCATCCATCCTGGGCGCCAGCGTGGTGGGCACGGAGACCGGCGCGCCCAACGCCGAGTATAAGCTGGATGCTAACACCCATACGGATGAAGCGCTGGACGCCTTTATCCGGGGCCTGGCGCCGGTGGTGGCGTGCGCGGAGCATTACGGCGTGACCATGGCCATCGAGCCGGTGTGGAACCACATCGTCTACAACGCGGACCGGGCGGTGAAGGTGCTGAAGGCCATCCAAAGCCATAATCTTCGCATCATCCTGGACCCGGTGAACCTGCTGTATGCGGGGAACGCCGACGATAAGGACGCAGTCATCGCCGACGCCATCGACAAGCTGGGGGAGGACGTGGCGGTGGTCCACCTCAAGGACTTCGTCCGGGAGGGGGACAAGCTCAAAAGCATCGCCGCTGGCACCGGTGAGATGGACTATGAGCGCATCCTGCGATTTGTGAAGGAGCGAAAGCCCTTTATCCAGGCCACGCTGGAGAACACCACCAACGACAACGCCGTGGCCGCCAGGACCTTTCTGGAAAACGTCTACAACGGCCTATAAAATGAAAATGAGCGGTGCTTTTGCACCGCTCATTCTGCTGTGGTGATGAACACCTTTTGGATCCCCTCCGGCTCTTGAAAAAGGAGATCCGGCCGTTCCTCGATCGCCGTGAAAAAGGGCATGTCCAGTTCTGAATAGACGGCGAGATATGTGAGGAATTCACGGGGCGCGGGCATTTGCTTCAGCTGCCGGCCGATGTAGTACTCCGTCAGGTCCTGCTCCACCATGCTGTCCCAGCAGATGCGGGTCAGCCGCTCTATGCTCTTCGTCACGGCGCCCTGGCTTTGGCCCAGCAGCTTTGCCACGCCCGGATAGACGTGCTTTGTGACCTTGATGTCATCCATGGCGATGTGCATCTGGAACAGGAGACTTTTGGTGATCTCGACGGCCATGACGAGAGGGCGGATATTGGGGCGGATAGGACCGAGGATCCTGCGCAGAATAACTTCGCTGTTTGTCATATGGGACCACCTTTCCAACAAGGTAATTCCATAATATGACAGAAAACGACACAGGGGCGTATAACGACGCAAGACGACAAAATATCCTGATATTTACATTATTTTGAGGCGGCACAGCAATCGTATTTCTCCCCGCGGCGCCCGCCGTCAGGCACATAATCGCCTCTCAGGGCTCATAGGATGTACAAACATCGAACCCGGAGGTCATGAAGCGTTGAGCAAACTGAAAAGCGTACTTATGAAACACCGCAGGTATCTTGGGCCCGCTGCCCTGGTGCTTGCGGTGGCGGCTATTTTCTGGGTGGTGAACAGCCCGGACATCGTGGGCGTTTCCGCCGCGTCCAAGGAACTGCCCATCTACTCGGTCCAGCGGGACAACAAGGCCGTGAGCCTCACCTTCGACGCCGCCTGGGGTGATGTAAGAGTGCGGCAGCGATACTGCTCGTGTTTGGATATAGACGATAGTCATGACCGCCAGTTTGCTGGTGGTCATGTCATCTGCCATCGTTTTACCACGGCAGCAGACACTAGAGGCTTTTTCAATTTACTGCCCCAAAGTGCACAAAAGGCGAAAAACTGTACGCTATATTTTTGCCCATTCCACAGAAAATGCCCATAAGCTCTTGACATTCAAACGCTGATACGTTAAAGTCAGGGAAAATTTCACAGAGTTGCTTCGGCCCTGTCCGGGCCGAGACAATGATAGAGGCGCGGCGCGCATGAGTAGACCTCCGGCATGGGAGCAGGAACTCCCGGAGGACGGAAAGGGCCCGCCGCCGAAGCGGAATGTGCCACCTGCGGCGCGTTCTGCTGGGCCGGTCGAGAATATCTGCCGGACTGTCACGTATGTGGAGCGCTATCATTGGCCGACAGCTTTCCCCGCCCGGGAGAGCCCATCATTTTTGAAATGCCAGCCATGGATGTTCCGCAGCATCCATGGCTGATATTTTTATTGCAGTATCAAATCAGAAAGGAAGATCATCATGAAACTGAGAAATCTGACCGCTTTGCTCCTGACCCTGGCCATGCTGCTGTGCCTTGCCGCCTGCGGCGGCGCCAAGGAGGAGACCGCTCCGGAGCAGGCCCCCGCCGAGGAGACTGCTGAACAAGAGACCCTCGCTGAGGCGGCATCCGACGCCGACGCCGGGGAGGAAGCTCCTGCTGAGGAGACCGCCGACGGCGGCCAGTTCCGGGTGGGCATGGAGTGCGCCTATGCCCCCAACAACTGGCAGGAGACCGAGGCGTCGGACACCAACGTGCCCATCGAGAACGTGCCCGGCGCTTACGCCGAGGGCAACGACGTGCAGGTCGCCCGGTATATCGCCGACGCGCTGGGCAAGGAGCTGGTGATCGTGAAGCTGGGCTGGGACGGCCTGATCGAGGCGCTGAACCAGGGCCAGATCGACGCCATCATCGCCGGCATGATGGACACCCCCGAGCGGAAGGAGGCCATCAATTTCAGCGCTCCCTACCATGAGACCGTCTACGCCCTGATGGTCAACGAGGACTCCCCCTATGTGGACGCCACCTCCATCCAGGACTTCTCCGGCGCCAGCGTCCTGGGCCAGAAGGATACCGCTCTGGACACCGTCATCGACCAGATCGAGGGCGTGGACCACCTGACCCCCGCCGAGAGCGTGCCCGACATGATCTCCCGCCTGCAGCAGGGCACCTGCGACGCCATCGTCATCAACCTGGAGAACGCTGACGGCTACCTGGCCTCCAACGACAGCTTCCGCGTTGTTACCTTCGACGGGGACAACGGCTTCACGCTGGAATCCAAGGGCGCCTGCGTGGGCATCCGCAAGAGCGATACCGACCTGCTGGAGCAGGTGAACGCCGCCCTGGCCGACCTGGACCAGGCCGCCCGGGACGAGATGTGGAACGCCGCCGTGGCGGGCCAGCCCACCTAAGAACCTGAACCGGGAGGGCCGCGTAAAACGGCCCTCCCACACCCCAACGGCGTCATTTGGAGGAACAGAACATGAACCAAGCAACAAGAAAGACCGGACGGCTGCGCGCCTTCGTCCGAAACGACCACCGCTATGTCTTCCTGGGGGGCAGCCTGCTGGCGCTGGTGTGCCTGGCGCTCATCTCCGCCGCCCCGTCGGAGCACAGCTTTCTGGGGACGGACAACTTCATCTGCGGCCTTTTGACGGGCATTTGCTGCGTCTTTCTGGCCACCGCGGCCCTGGCCCTTATCGTGAAGCTGACCCACTGGAAGACATACGGCGGCACCTTCCTGAAAAAGCCCGGACCGGTCCGGGCCGCCCGGATATATTCCTATGTGCTGGCGGCGGTCTTTGCCCTGCTGGCCGCGGACCGGCTCGCCGTCAAGCTGGCTGACACCGTCCGCATGTGCGCCGCCATGGACAGCAACCCGCCGGAATTCTTCCTGTCCATGTTCTACATGACCTCCAAATCCCTGGGCACCATCGCCTACGGCGTCAAGACCACCGTGTTCCTGGCCCTGGCCGGCACCGCCATCGCCTTCGTGCTGGGCATCCTGATGGCCTTCTTCCGCATCCAGACCCCGGACAAGCGGGACAATGACTTTGTGAAATTCGTCAAGTCCGCGGCCCGGACCTTCGCCTCCTTCTATATCACCGTCATCCGGGGCACCCCCATGATGGTCCAGGCCCTCATCATCTTCTTCGCCGGCTTCAACGTCTTCACCCACTTCACCGACCTGTCCGTGGCGGAGATCAACCAGATCTGGTCCACCAGCACCGCCGGCCTCATCACCATCTCCCTGAACTCCACCGCCTATCTGGCGGAGGTGCTGCGGGGCGGCATGGAATCCGTGGACGCGGGCCAGACCGAGGCCGCCCGCTCCCTGGGCATGACCGGCTGGCAGGCCATGCTGAAGGTGGTCTTCCCCCAGGCGGTGAAAAACTCCATCCCTGCCATCGGCAACGAGTTCATCATCAACATCAAGGACTCCTCCGTGCTGTCCGTCATCGGCTGCATGGACCTGATGTTCGCCACCAAGAGCGTCAGCGGCATCTATTACCGGCAGCTGGAGATCTACTGCATGGCTGCTATCCTGTATCTTATCCTGACATATCTCAGCTCCCTGCTGCTGCGATATCTGTCCCGCAAGCTGGATATGCCCAACACCCGGGGCATCCCCAGCTCCAATTGAGGAGGTCTCCATGGAACAGATACTGAAGATTGAAAATCTGGAGAAATCCTTTGGGGAGCTACAGGTGCTCAAGGGCATTGACCTGGAGGTGGACCGGGGCGAGGTCGTCTGCATCATCGGCGCCTCCGGCTCCGGCAAATCCACCCTTCTGCGGTGCATCAACCTGCTGGAGGAGGCCGACTCCGGCCATATCTGGTTCGGCGGCAAGGACCTGATGGACCTGAGCACCGACATCAACGCCCTGCGTCAGCGCATCGGCATGGTCTT
>CANRKN010000103.1 GCA_947631215.1 uncultured Oscillospiraceae bacterium
TTCTGCGGCGAGGAGGGCATCTGCGCCGGCTGCGGCGTGGCCACCCTGTCCATCAGCTACTATGACCTGGGCTACGCCACCGGCGAGATGGCTGCCAAGATCCTGACCGGTGAGGAAGACATCGCTGAGACCCCCATCGGCTATGCCGCCACCTTCACCCCCAAGTACAACGAAGCCATCTGCGCCGACCTGGGCGTGACCCCTCCCGAGGGCTATGAGGCCATCGTGGTCGAGGCCGCTGCCGAGTAAGGCAGAATAAGACAACGCATTTTTGCAGCATAACAGCGGAAAAGGGCTTTCCTTTTCCGCTGTTTTCTGATATACTATCGACGCTTATACACTTCATTTGCGGGCACACCCCCCGCGGAACAAAAATAAGGGGGAATCTTCCATGGGCGGCTTCATCAGCGCCTTGCCGGGCGCCATCTCCCAGGGCCTTATCTGGGGCATCATGGCCATCGGCGTTTACATCACCTTCAAAATACTGGACATCGCCGATCTGACGGTGGACGGCTCCTTCTGCACCGGCGGCGCCACCTTTGTGGTGCTGTTTGGCTCCGGCGTGCCGGTCCCCGTGGCCCTTTTGGCCGCCTTTGGCGTGGGGCTGCTGGCAGGCCTTGCCACGGGCCTTCTGCACACCCTCTGCGGCATCCCCGCCATCCTGGCCGGTATTTTGACGCAGCTGGGGCTGTGGAGCGTGAACCTGGCCATCATGGGTATGAAGGCCAACGTGTCCATCAACGTGATCGACGTCAACAACCTCAATAAGCTGTGGGTGTCCCTGCGGTTCGTGCAGGACGTGGCCAAGGGCTCCCGGCCCTTTTACCAGCACCCCATCTTTGTGGTGGGCCTGTTCACCATCGGGGTCATCCTGCTCCTCTACTGGTTCTTCGGCACGGAGATCGGCTGCTCCCTGCGGGCCACTGGCGCCAACGGCAATATGGCCCGGGCCCAGGGCATCAACACCGACGTGGCGAAGGTGCTGGGCCTGATGATCTCCAACGGCCTGGTGGCCCTCAGCGGCGCGCTTCTGAGCCAGTACCAGAGCTTCGCCGACTCCAGTATGGGCAAGGGCGCCATCGTCATAGGCCTGGCCGCCGTCATCATCGGCGAGGCGCTGTTCTCGAAGATATTCCGCAACTTCGCCCTGACACTTCTGAGCGTGTCCCTGGGCGCGGTCATCTACTACGCCGTCATCCAGGCGGTCATCAGTTTGAGCAATATCAACACCAACTACCTGAAGCTCATCTCCGCCTGCATCGTGGCCATATTCCTGTCGGTGCCCTATTGGAAGGGCAAGTACTTCGCCAAGCCCGTGAAGAGGGAGGAGGTGTCCACCGATGCTTGAACTGAAAGGCGTCTATAAGACCTTCAACCCCGGTACGGTCAACGAAAAGCGGGCTCTGCGGGGCCTGGACCTGAGCCTTAAAGAGGGCGACTTTGTCACCGTCATAGGCTCCAACGGCGCGGGCAAATCCACCGCTCTGAACGCCATCGCGGGCGTGTGGCCCATCGACGCCGGCTCCATCGTTATCGACGGCCAGGACGTGACGGGCCTGCCCGAGTACAAGCGGGCCAAGTTCCTGGGCCGGGTGTTCCAGGACCCCATGACCGGCACCGCCGCCACCATGCAGATCGAGGAGAATCTGGCCCTGGCCCTGCGCCGCGGCGACCGGCGCACCCTGCGCTCCGGCATCACCAAGAAGGAACGGGACATGTTCCGGGAGATGCTGAAGACCCTGGACCTGGGGCTGGAGGACCGGATGACCGCGAAGGTGGGGCTCCTCTCCGGCGGCCAGCGCCAGGCACTGACGCTGCTGATGGCGACCCTCAAGAAGCCCAAGCTGCTCCTGCTGGACGAGCACACCGCGGCATTGGACCCCAAGACGGCGGAAAAGGTGCTGAACACCACCGACCGGGTCATCAAGGAGCACAACCTGACCGCGTTCATGGTCACTCACAACATGAAGGACGCCATCGCCCACGGCAACCGGCTTATCATGATGAACGAGGGGAAGATCATCCTGGACATCGGCGAGGAGGAGAAGAAGGGCCTGACCATGAAGGACCTTCTGGACAAATTCGCCGAGCTCTCCGGCAGCAGCATCCAGAGCGACAAAGTTTTGCTTGCCTAAGTCGTTTGAAAGGGGGACCCTTTCAAACGAGGAGGCAGCGGCCCGCTGCGCGTCAAAACAAGTTTCATAGGTCAACCCCTGCCGTTCGTGGCAGGGGTTGAGTATTTCACTTGTTTTTCCTTCTCCCCATGAAACCCGCTTTGCTGGGCTTTCATGGGGGCCCCTTACGAGGCATAGGTCTCCAATATAGCCGCGCCCCAGGGGAGCAGGGGGAAGGTGGTGTCCGCGGCGATGGCCTTGCCCTCGGGGAGAAACGTGCCGGCGGGGTGGGGGACGTCCACGGTCATGCTCTCGCCGGAGAAGTTGAGGTAGAAAGTGATATGCTTTCCACCTTTGGTCTTGCCACGCTTCACGATCAGCGGGAATCGGGCGGGACCCTCAGCTACCCCGAGCTGTGGCAGCAAGCTCTCCAGTATCGCGTCCAATGTGGCGGGGGAGAAGCAGCAGGCGAGATAGGCCGCCCGGCCCTTGCCGTAGTCGTTCACCGTCACAGCGGGGACGCTGCCCCATATCGGGTGGTCGTAGGTGCACAGGGCCCGGGCCGTGGTGAGCTGGGGCAGCTCCATCCAGTCCGTGACGGCGGTGCCGGCGGGGAGGGGGATATCGTCCGAGGCCAGAGTCACGCCCTCGGGTTTGGTGAAGCGGTCGTAGGTGAGGCCCAAGCACTTTGTGAGCAGGTGGGGCTGGGCGTCGTGGTATATTTTGAGGTGCTCGTCGGCAAAGCCGGTGCGGAAGGTGGCCAGGATATGGCCGCCTTCTTTTACGTAGCCGTCTATGGCCCCCAGCAGGTCCTCAGGCGCGGAATAGAGGCAGGGGAGGACCACCAGGTCATAGGCGGAGAAATCCCGCGCTGCGTCGGATATGACGTCGTACTCCACATTTAGCCGGTACAGGCTGTCGCACAGCCACCGGAGGAAGTCGCTGTAATTTTTCTCCGCCGTCTCGCCGGGGGCGCAGGCGGGAAACCAGGCAAGGCCCGCCTGGGAGCGGGTGCTCACCATGACGGCCACCCGGTTTTCCTTGCGCATGCCCGAAAGATAGGGGGACAGGGCGGCCAGTTCCCGGCCCAAGGAGGCCGCCTCGCGGTATGTCTCCCCGGGGGTCAGGTCGTGGCTCAGCACGCCCTTCCAGTAGCTCTCAACGGCGTTGTGTATGCTGTGCCAGTGCCAGTATTCGACGCCCTGTGCCCCGCTTGCCAGGTGGGCCATGGCCTGGAGCCGGAGCTGGCCGGGATAGGGCAGCCACCCGAAATTGCCCTGGGCCTGGGTCTCCAGGACCAGATAGGGGGCTTTCCTGAGCCCGTAGGCCAGGTTGCCGCCGAAGGTGATCTCCGCCCCGGTGAGACGGCTCTCGCCGGGGTGGTATATGTCGCAGCCGGCGATATCCAGGGCCGCCGCGGCGTCGAACTGGTCCACCTCCGGCTGCAGGCCGAAGGAATAACCCCGCCACTCGTAGTCGAAGTTGTGGGTCACGAACTGGTCCGGGCGCTTATATTCATCCACGATGGCGCGCTGCCAGGCGAGGAATTCCGTCACCAGATGGCGCTGGAAGGACTGATACTCCGCGCCCAGGCTTGCGTTGATCGTTCCCCGCACGTCGGGCAGGTCGTCCCAGGAACCCAGGGAATTGGACCAGTAGGCCAGACCCATTTCTTGGTTCAGGTTTTCCACCGTGCCGAAGCGGTCTATGAGCCACTGTTTGAACAGCGCCTGTGCCCGGGGGGAGCAAGTATCGTAGGGCTTCGTCTCGTTGTCCAGCTGGTAGCCGATGACGGCGGGATGGCCGCTTACAGCCTCCAGGAGCCGGCGGATGATGCGCTCGGCATGGAAGCGGTAGCCGGGGTGGGTGATGTCGAAGTTTTGCCGCGGCCCGTAGCGGCAGAGGCCGCCGTGGGTGTCGGCGAGGATATCGGGGTATTTCTTCGCCAGCCACGGGGGGATGGCGTAGGTGGGCGTGCCCACGATGACGGAGAGGCCATGCCGGTGGGCCGCGTCCAGGACCCGCAGAAGGAGGGAGAAGTCAAATTCGCCGTCCCGGGGCTCCCAGGTGCTCCATGCGGACTCCGCCACGCGGATCAGGTTCATGCCCGCCGCGGCCATCAGGTCCATGTCCTTTTCCATGCGGTCTTCCGGCATGTACTCGGCGTAATAGGCCGCTCCGAACAGCAGTTTTTTCGGCATTTTCTCCACCTCCTGGATAGGTCTTGACCATGCCAACAGGATAGTACGGCGGGGAAGGGGAATTCAATAGGGCAAAGTGCAAAAAAATAAAAAATTATCTTGTTACAATTCGTAGATTGACAACAAAATAAGAGACTGTTATACTTTAAACGAATATAGTCTGCAACATGCGGCAAGGGGGCGCCCCCTTGCGTCCGTATCACGATACGGACGATGAACCTTATGAACGACGGCATATCCCCGTTCAAATAACCAAAAAGCAATTAGGAGGAACGATCATGAAAAAGCTTCTTTCCCTGCTCCTGGCGCTCGCGATGGTCCTCAGCCTTGGCGCTGTGGCCTTCGCGGACGACCCCATCGCCATCACTGTGTGGGGCGCTGAGGAAGATCAGACCTATCTGGCCGAGCGCATCGAGGCCTTCAAGGCCGCCTATCCCGACCAGACCTTCGACATCACCCTGGGCGTGGAGTCCGAGTCCACGGCGAAGGACACCATCCTCACCGACGTGGAGGCCGCTGCCGACGTGTATGCCTTCGCCTCCGACCAGCTGCCCGACCTGGTGAACGCCGGCGCTATCCTGGACCTGAGCACCGTTGAGGCCGCTCTGCAGGCCATGGCCGGCAAGAGCCTGGACGACATCAAGGCCGCCAACGTGGAGGGCGCCATCACCGCCGCCACCTACAACGGCGCGTTCTATGCCTTCCCCTTCGCCTCCGACGGCTTCTTCATGTTCTATGATCCCGACTACATCAGCGCCGAGCAGGCCCAGACCTGGGAGGGCCTCCTAGACGCCGCTGCCGCCGCGGGCAAGAAGGTGGGCATGACTCTGGCCTCCGGCTGGTACAACACCGCTTTCTTCAACGCTGCCGGCTTCTCCACCTCTCTGAACGCCGACGGCACCACCAACATGGATTGGAACGGCACCTCTCCTGACGGCTTCACCGGCGTGCAGGTGGTCCAGGCCATGCAGGCCATCGCCGGCCACGACGCCTTCATGGCCATCGCCGACGGCGACATCTCCAACCAGATCGCCGGCGGCGACCTGGCGGCCGTCATCTCCGGCACCTGGGACACCAAGCTGGTCTCCGACACCTTCGGTGAGGACTACATGGCCGGCGCGCTGCCCCTGCTGACCCTGGGCGACCAGCAGGTCCCCACCCGCGGCACCGTCAGCTTCAAGATGATCGGCGTCAACCCCCACTCCGCCCAGACCGGCTGGGCCGTGCTGCTGGCTGAGTTCCTCACCAATGAGGAGTCCCAGGTGGCCCGTTTCGAGGCCCGTGAGATCCCGCCCACCAACATCGCCGCTTCCGAGAGCGAGGCTGTCCAGGCCAACAAGGGCGTCGTGGGCCTGACCGAGGCCGCCGCTGTGGGCGTTGTCCAGAGCGTGGGCGGCAAGTATTGGGACCCCACCGCTTCCTTCGGCGAGCAGATCGCTCAGGGTACCATCGGCACCGATGAGGCGGCCATCCAGACCGCTCTCGATCAGCTGGTGGAGGGCGTCACCGCTCCCGTGGGCTGATAACGCTTCCATAGACTTTATGACCTGATGGGATGGCCCCAGGCCACTATGGTCTGGGGCCGTCCTGAATGAGAAAGCAAGAAAGGAAGTGGAGCAGAAGCATGACAAAAGTCGGCTCTGCCGTGGGCGGATTCTTCCGGGCCATCGGCAATTTCTTCGGCGAATTCTTTACCGCGATAGCCAAGGGCGACTGGGCCGTTAAGCTGTCGCTCATCATCTGGGGCGCGGGCTACGTCAAGCGGAAGCAGTATGTCAAGGCCATCCTCATGACACTGCTGGAAGTGGGCGTCATCCTGTTCTCCGTGTACTTTGCCAGCCAGTACGTGCCCAAGTTCGGCACGCTGGGCACCGTCCAGTTCGCCCAGGAGTTCAACATCGAGACCATGCAGATGGAGAACAACGATTACGATCACTCCTTCCTCATCCTGCTGTTCTCCCTGTTCAGCTTCGTGGTGTGGGCCGTGGCGGCGGTGGTGTGGATCCGCAACGTGGTCCACGCCTATCAGTTGCAGCTGGACGCGGAGGCCGGTCGGCACATCAACACCTTCAAAGAGGACTGCGCGGAGTATCTGGGCGATAAGTTCCATATCACCCTGCTCACGCCGCCCATCATCGGCATCGTCATCTTCACTGTTATCCCCATACTGCTGCTGATATTCGTGGCCTTCACCAACTACGACCAGCAGCACATGCCCCCCAACAGCCTGTTCACCTGGGTGGGCTTTGAGAACTTCAAGAGCTTGTTCTCCAACGGCGGCATGACCGTCACCTTCGGCTACGCCTTCGTGCGGGTCCTGGGGTGGACGCTGGTGTGGGCCTTCTTCGCCACCTTCACCACCTACTTCGGCGGCATCCTGATGAGCCTTCTGCTCAACAGCAAGAAGACCCGGGCGCCCCGGCTGTGGCGGACGCTGCTGGTCATCACCATCGCGGTACCCCAGTTCGTGAGCCTGCTGCTGGTGAGAAACTTCTTCTCCAACGGCGGCATCGTGAACACCATCTGCGCCAACATCGGCCTGACCGGGTGGCTTCGCAGCATTGGGCTCATCTCCACCAGCTACATACCGTTCCTCACCGCGCCGGGCTGGGCCCACGTGATGATCATCCTCATCAACATCTGGATCGGCGTGCCCTATCAGATGCTGATCGCCACGGGCATATTGATGAACCTGCCCACGGACCAGCTGGAGAGCGCCCGCGTGGACGGCGCCAACAAGGTCCAGACCTTCCGCTACATCACCATGCCCTATATGCTCCAGGTCACGGCACCCACGCTGGTGACGGATTTCGTGAAGAACATCAACAACTTCAACGTCATCTTCCTGCTCACCGACGGCGTGTACACCACCACCAACCAGCTCATGGCCAACTCCCAGGCCAAGGAAGTGGACCT
>CANRKN010000104.1 GCA_947631215.1 uncultured Oscillospiraceae bacterium
GCAGTGAGCTGGGAAGCGCGGAAAAAGCGGATATTCGACATCATCTCCGTGGGCAACCGGGAGGACTGGCCCAGCCGTCTTTTCGACATTGTCCTCATTGGGATGATCCTCACCAACCTCTTCATCGCGGTGTTCTCCACCTTCGACTGCTCCGCGCCCTACCATGAGCTCATGGGCCGGGTGGAGCTGGTGACGGTGGTGGCCTTCACCATCGAGTACGCCCTGCGGGTCTGGACGGCGGAATATCTCTATCCCGCGCTGCCGCCCCTGCAGGCCACGGTGCGGTACATGGTCTCCTTCAACGGGATCATCGACCTTCTGAGCTTCCTTCTTTACTACCTGCCCTTCTTCTTCCCCACCGGCGTGGTGGCCTTCCGGCTCTTCCGGGTGGTGCGCATCTTCCGGCTTTTCCGGGTGAACGCCTACTATGACGCCCTGAACGTCATTGCGGACGTGCTGCGGAGCAAGAAGAATCAGCTTGTGAGCTCCATCTTCATCATCCTGGTGCTCATGACGGCGTCATCTCTGTGCATGTACTCATTGGAGCACGAGGCCCAGCCGGAGGTATTTCAAAACGCCTTCTCCGGCCTGTGGTGGGCGGTATCCACGCTTTTGACCGTGGGCTACGGCGACATCTACCCCGTCACGGTGGCAGGGCGCGTCTTCGGCACCATCCTCACCTTCCTGGGCGTGGGCATCGTGGCCATTCCCACCGGCATTTTATCCGCCGGCTTCGTGGAGCAGTATACGCGCCTGAAGAGCTTCAGCGACTACACCCAGGCGGACATCCGCTTCGTGCGCTTAGAGGCGGGCCCCGGCCATCCCTGGCTGGGCAGGCAGGTCAAAGACCTGCCCCTGCCGCCAGGGCTGCTGCTGGCGGTCATCCTCCGGGGCCGGGAGGCGGTGGTGCCCCGCGGCGACACGGTCATTGAGGAGGGGGACGCCATGATACTGGGGGCCGAGGGCTACCAGGACGACGCGAGCGTCACCTTAAAGGAGATCACCCTGCGCCGGACCCATCCCTGGGCGGGCCGGCCCATCCGGGACCTGGACATCTCCCGGCAGACCCTCATCGTGCTGGTGCGGCGGGGAGAGAGGGCCCTCATCCCCAACGGGGACATGGTGCTGGAGCCGGAGGACACAGTGGTGCTGTACTCCAAAAGGAACATCCGGGACGCGCAAAGCGTGACCGTCTGAGAGTGTTTTTCTATGCAGAATTCTTCCCGCAAAAAGCCGGCCCTCCGGCGGTTCTTTGGCCGCCTGGGGGACCTATATGACCGGCAGCCCATCCTGTTCCCGGCGGGGCTGGCGGTGCTTTTGGCGCTCACATTGGAGATGCTGGGCCGCCACTCCCCCTGGAAGGGGCTGGTGTTCCTCTTCACCCACCCGGTGAACTTCCTGGTGAACGCCCTCATCATCCTGACTACCTTGGCGGTATGCCGGCTTTTTAAGCGCCGGAACTATTTTCTCGCGCTGGTGTCCACGGTGTGGCTGCTCTTGGGCGTGGCCAACGCGGTGGTGCTGTGCTTCCGGTCCACGCCCCTGGGGGCGGTGGACCTGGCCATCCTGCCCAGCGCCGTCTCCATCATCGACGTATACATCGATAAATGGCTCATCATCGCCCTATGTGTGCTCCTGGCGGCGGGGGTGGGGGCGCTCATCTGGTCTTTTTTCCGGGCGCGGAAATTCACCCCGGGCTACAAGCGGACCACCGCCTTCGTGCTGCTGTGCGCGGCGCTGACGGCGTTGGGCTACGGCGTCACCGTATGGGGCAAGGCGGACGAGCGGGCGGAGATATACTCCAACATCGTGGACGCCTATGACCGGTACGGGTTCGTCTACTGCTTCGGCACCGGGGCGGTGGACCGGGGCATCGATAAGCCGGACCTCTATTCCAAACAGGCGGTAAAGGGCATGCTCCGGCGGCTGGACTGGAACGACACGCCGGAAGTGAAGCCGGATATAGTCATGGTCCAGCTGGAGTCCTTCTTCGACGTGGCCCATCTGGACGACGTGACCTACGAGGAGGACCCCATCCCCGTGTTCCGGCACCTCAAGGACACCTGCGCCTCCGGGTACCTGACCGTCCCCTCCGTGGGGGCGGGCACCGCCAACACCGAGTTCGAGGTCCTGTCCGGCATGAGCCTGGACTTCTTCGGCATGGGGGAGTACCCCTATATGACCGTGCTGCAGGAGGAGGCCTGCGAGACCATCGCCACCGATCTGAAAGACCAGGGCTATAAGGCCCACGCGGTGCACAACAACACCGGCACCTTCTACGTGCGCAACAAGGTCTTCGCTCAGCTGGGCTTCGACACATACACCTCTATTGAGTTCATGAACGGCATCGAGTATAACCCCATCGGCTGGGCCAAGGACAAAATCCTCACCGGCGAGATCGTCAAAGCCCTTGACAGCTCCGACGACCCCCAGTTCGTCTTTGCCATCACCGTCCAGGGTCACGGCAAGTACCAGCGGGGCGTGGACAGCGCCGACGTGGAGGCGCTGAACGTGGACTGGGCCGACGATGAGGAGGACGAGGACGCCTTCGCCTACTATCTGAGCCAACTCAAGGAGACGGACGCGTTCATCGGGGATCTGGTCCAGGCCCTGGAAGAGCGGGAAAAGCCCGCCGTGCTGGTGCTCTACGGGGACCACCTGCCCAACTTCGACATAGGTTCCGGGCAGCTGGAGAATGGGGACATCTTCCAGACGGAGTACGTCATATGGAGCAACCTGGACCTGGGGCTGAAGGACCGGAACCTGAGCGCCTATCAGCTCTCCGCCCGGGTGCTGAAGGCCCTGGACATGGACGGCGGCGTCATCAGCCGCTACCACCAGAAGATGCAGGGCCTGAACGGCTACCAGGATGGCCTGCGGCTGCTGGAATACGACGTGCTCTACGGGGAGGACTACTGCTACGGCGGGGAGAACCCCTATACCGCCTCGGACCTCAGGATGGGCCTGGAGCCCATCGTGATAGACGGCGCGGAGGTGAAAACGAACGCCGACGGGACGGTGACCCTCACCGTCACCGGGGAGAACTTCACCCAGTGGAGCCGCGTCACCCTGGACGGGGACGAGGAGGACACGGTATTGAATCCCGACGGGTCCGTGTCCGCGGAGCTGGATGAGCCGCCCGAGAGCGGGACCGCCCTCACCGTCCGCCAGCGGGCCGCCAACAAATCTACCAGCCTCGCCGAGAGCGAGCCTTACATCTGGCCCTGAAAACCGCAATAATATGCCCCCTGCCGGCCGGCAGGGGGCTTTGCTTATTCTTTCGGTCCTTTTCGCTTGGGGTAGAGGTTCACGGCGATGATGATGCCGGCGATGAGGGAGATGAGGCCGACGGCGATGACGAAGCCGGATATGATGGAGACGGGCGAGGAGACGCTCATGCCGCCGGTCTGGCCCAGCACGTTGCCCGCCTCGTCGGTCCAGACGATGTCGCCTGGGTACCCGAAGGAGGAGCCGGACATGAACCGGTCCGCCGTGCGGGCAAAGGGATTCATCATGGCGCGCATCAGAAAGCCGAAGGCGGCGAACAAACCCCCGCCGATGGCCATGCGCAGGCCGAACAGCCACCCGTATTGGCGCAGGAGCCGCCCCACCGCGCCGGGCACCGAATCCACCCAGGTGTGGGCCGCCGGGGGCGGGGCGTCTGCCGGGTCCGGGGACGGTCCCTCCTCCGGGGCGGGGTCCTCCTCCGACAGCAGCCAGTCCGTGGTGACGCCGAAGGCTCTGGCCAGGGCCAGGAGCTTGCCCACCTCCGGGACCGCGTCCCCCAGCTCCCACTTGGACACCGCTTGGCGGGACACGCCCACGAGCTGGGCCAGCTCCTCCTGGGAAAGGCCCGCCCGCTTCCGGCAGTACGCTATTTTTTCCGACAGAGTCATAGCCGCCCTCCTTTTATTTTAGTATGCCCACATTATAAAAGAAAAGGCGGTTGCGGCGCTACCAGCAAAAGCTGGAACATCCGCAACCGCTGGTTGCACGTTCACAAAAAGGCGTACCCCGCCACGAACAGGGCGCACAGCACCCACCGGAAGATGTGGTGCTTTATGTGGAAATTCTCATTGCGCCGGCCGTTCCACATGGCCCCCGCGCTGATGGCGAGACTGCCGATGAGCGCCGCCTGCCACATGCCCTCATGGCCGCCGACGCCGCCGTACACCGCCACGCCCAGGGCGAAGCACCCGGCCAGGATCAGAAGGCACGGGGCGGTGAAGCGGCTGTCCCGCATCTGCACCAGCGCCGCGAAGGCCGTCAGGGCCGCGAACAGACCGCTCACCACCCAGAGAAGCGTCCGCAGGCCCTCCATCACACGATCTCCGAGTAGCTGCCGAGATATTTGAAGGTCTCGCACATCTCCTCCAGGTCCGCCATGAGCTGGATGAACCGGGGGGAGTAGACGGAGGTCTCCAGGTCGAAGTAGAACATGAACTCAAAGTCCCTGTCGGGCAGGGGCCGGCTTTCCAGCTTGGTGAGGTTGATGCCGAGGGCCGTGATGCGGCTCATGAGCCGGTACAGGGAGCCGGGCCGGTGGCTCACGGTGAGCATGACGCTGGTCCTGTCCGCCCCGGGGAATATCTCCGGTTCCTTGCCGATGCAGATGAAGCGGGTGTAGTTGTTGCCCTTGTCCTGCACGTCGGAAGCAAGCTCGTCCAGCCCGTAGAGGGCGCCGCAGGCGTGGGAGCTGAGGGCCGCCACGTCCCGCCTATCGGACTCCGCCACCCGCTTCGCCGCCACGGCGGTATTTTCGCACACCGTGACCTTCACCCCGGGCATGGTCTTCAAAAACTCCCCGCACTGGGCGATGGCCTGCTCGTGGGAGAATATCTCCTTTATGTCCGCCTGCTTCACCCCGGGCCGGGCCATGAGGTTGTGGTCCACCTTCAGGCGCACGGAGCGGACGATACTGAAATTGTACTGCATCATCAGGTCATAGATGCGGTTGACGGAGCCGGCGGTGCTGTTTTCCAAAGGCAGCACCCCGTAGCGGCAGAAGCCGCTGGCGATGGCGGAGAAGACCGCCTCGAAGCTCTTTACGTAGGAGATGTGGGCGTCGGCGAACAGCTTGTCCGCCGCGATCTGGGCATAGGCCCCCTCCACACCCTGGCAGGCCACGGTGGCCGACTCGGGGAAGAGCTGGGCGGTGTTCTCCAGGCTCTTTTGGATGCGGGCGCACAGGTCGCTGGGCTCCTTTAAAAGGGCGGCCTCATAGCTCTGGGCCACGTCCTGCAATGTGGCGTACACCACCCCGGCATAGCCGGAGAGATCCTCACCCGCGGTCTGCTGGAAGCGGGCCTTCGCCTCCCGCTGGCCGGCCAGGTCCATGGGCACCAGGCCCTGGGCCTGCCGCTCCTTTGCCATTTGGGCCGTCAGGTCCATCCGCCGGGCGAACAGCCCGCTCATCTGCCCGTCCACCTCGTCCAGCTGCTGTTTTATCTGTTCCAGGTCCATGAAATACTCTGCCTTTCTTATTATAAGCGTGGGAAAATGATACCCTCTTTTCCGGCGGATGTCAACCGATATTTCCCGGGGAATAAGAAAAGCGCCCGACGTATGCCGGGCGCTTGGAATGGGGCTTGTCTTACTCGCCGAAGGTATGGATGACCTTCCGGGGGCAGACCTCGGCGCAGTGGCCGCAGTGCTGGCACTTCGTCTGGTCGATCTTGGCCAGGAAGTTCTCGATGGTGATGGCGTCGGCGGGGCACTCCTTCTTGCACTTCATGCAGCCGATGCAGCCGAAGTCGCAGTACTTGGTGACCTGGGCGCCCTTGTCGTTGGAGTTGCAGCCCACGGCGTTGGTGGAGTCGGCAGGGACCTTGGTGATCAGCTTCTTGGGGCAGGCCGCGGCGCACTTCATGCAGCCGACGCACTTGCTCCTGTCCACCTGGGCGATGCCGTCCACCACGTGCATGGCGTCGAAGGGGCAGGCCGCGGCACAGTCGCCGAAGCCCAGGCACCCGGCCGGGCACACGTTGGCGCCGTTGCCGCCGCCGAGACGGGTGGCGGCCAGGCAGGAGGTCAGGCCCTCATACTCGAACTTCTTCTTGGTGTGGCCGCAGGAGCCGGAGCACTGCACGAAGGCCACGCTGGCCTCGGCCGCGCCGGCGGAGACGCCCATGATCTCGCCGATGGCAGTCGCGGCGGCGGCGCCGCCGGGGACGCACCCGTTCACCGGGGCCTCGCCCTTTGCCACCGCAGCGGCATAGCCGTCACAGCCGGGATAGCCGCAGGCGCCGCAGTTGGCGCCGGCCAGAACGGCGCGGACGGCCTCTTCCTTCGGGTCCTTTTCCACATAGAACACCTTGCCGGCGATGACCAACAGCACGCCGAACAGCAGGCCCAGCGCGCCAAGGATGATGATGGCGGAAACAACAGTCATGTCTTCTCGCCCTCCTTACACAGGGATCTTCATGCCGGAGAAGCCCATGAACGCCAGAGCGAACAGGGCCGCCGTCACGAGGCAGATGGCGAAGCCTTCAAAGGCCTTGGGATAGTCGGCGAACTCCAGCCGCTCCCGGACGCTGGCGAACAGGACGATGGCCACGGTGAAGCCGATGCCGCCGGTGAAGCCGTCGATGACGCTCTCCAGGAAGTTGTAGTTGTTCTGGGTGTTCAGCAGCACCACGCCCAGCACCGCGCAGTTGGTGGTGATCAGGGGCAGGAAGATGCCCATGGCGGAGTACAGGGCCGGGATGGCCTTTTTCAGGAACATCTCCACGAACTGCACCAGCACGGCGATGACCAGGATGTAGGCCACGGTCTGCATGAAGCCGGCCACGCCGAAGGGGATCAGCAGGAATTCGTTGATGACCCAGCAGATGGCGGAGGCCATGGTCATGACGAAGATGACGGCCACGCTCATGCCGGTGGCGGTGCTCATCTTGTTGGACACGCCCAGGAACGGGCAGATGCCCAGGAACTGGGAGAAGATGAAGTTGTTGGTCAATATCGCGGCCAGGGAGATCGTTACGATAGAAGCAAACATTACTCTTTGACCTCCTTTTCTTTCTTGGCCTTCTTCTCATTGCTCTTGCGCAGCGCGTACTGCATC
>CANRKN010000105.1 GCA_947631215.1 uncultured Oscillospiraceae bacterium
TCATAGCTCTCCTATGGCGTTTCCTTCTGTTGTTTCCGTGATTCACCCTCTTGACTTAATACCATTGGACTTATTTTTTATCGGAACCCGGTTCTGTCCTAATCTCCATTAGTATCTTCCCCAGCCAGTTCAGGCTTTCCTTGCCCCTGCACTTGTCACAGGTGCAGCGGCCCCAGCGGTTGTCGTGCCAGTGGTTGCCCTCCTCCAGCCAGGCGTCCCCGGTGGCCAGGAGTTTGGCCGCCAGGTCCGGGTCGGAGAATTTGACATGCAGGATGTCCCGCATGACGCATAGGCATTCTCCCGCCAGCCGTCCGGCAGGGTCTCTTTGCGCCCCATCTGCTTGACCCGGACGGGGTTTTGACCTGGGTGTACTTGACGCGCCCGGCGTCGTCGGCACACTTCTGCGCCTGAAATGCCGCCTCCACATTGGAGTATGTAAGGCCGTTATACACGAACGGATGCTGATAGAAGTTGGACAGGATGTAGTTCTCCTCCGGCTGGCCCGTCTTAGGGTCCGGGATCATGCGCACCGACTCGCTGTACTCCACCTCATAGCCGAACTCAATAGGGTTCATCAGGTTGCGCTTGACGGCCTTCCGGTCCACCGTCATATCATACTCTGTCCGAAGGATGTCCACAATCTCCTTCTGACTCAGCCGGTGATCCTCGTCGGTATACCGGCGCAGGATGTCCAGCAGCTTCTCCCTGGCGTCTGGGGCAAGGCGCATGCCCTTGTCCCTGGCCGTCAGCTCCCCGATGGCACACAGCTCCTCCGGGGTGTAGTCCGGGAAGGGCACATGAAAAGCCACGCGGGAGCGCAGGCCGGGGTTGCGGTCCAGAAATGCCTCCATCTCCCAGGGATACCCGGCGAAGATGATCACCGTGTCCTGCCGGTGGTTCTCCATCTCCTGGACAATGGTATTGATAGCCTCATCGCCGAAAGAGCCGGCGTGCCCCTCCGCGGGGGAGTACGCCTCGTCGATGAACAGGATGCCGCCGCTCTCGCCTCCACGTCACAGGGGTCCTTTGCCAGCATGCCGCACACGACGCGCCCATCCTGCAGGGACGACACAACGGGCATGACCCTGTCGGCGCTGGCGCTGTAGGCCGCCTCTGTCCTGGCCTGAAACACGCATCCCCGGTCCTGCTTCTGTTTGCGGCCGGACAGTTCTTCCATTCCATCCACTTCCGCTTCAATGCGATAAAACTGCATGTGCGCACACCTCCCTGCGGTACACTTCTTCTCCAGCGTCCGCAGATAGTCCTTACGGAAGGCACAGACGCTGCCGAAGAACTCCTTCTCCGACTTGGTGAACGATGCACTCTCGGCTTTCTCTGCCAATAGCTCCATCGTACAGATCAGGTCGGCAGACTGGAACAGTTTGCAGTCAACGGGCCGCACCATGCGAAACTCCACATGGGTGTACAGCGCATTGAACAGCCGCTTGCGATTCTCTGTCAAATCGTTAGTTTATTTTTCGGGATCTGCGGGTTTCTCATCGCCCGGCCCGGCAGTTCCCCAGCCGCTATGCGGAAGTTCTCCGCACAGTGGGTCGGTTCCTCGCCGGCTGCCCGGTCATTGAGCACGTCCCACTGATAGGGCAGCATGCGGTCCGCCATAAGGCGCACGCGCTCCCCAAACAGCGGGTCTGTGATATGGCAGTCCTCTATCCGGATCGGTTGGATGTGTTGTATCATAAAGCTCGATCTTCCGTTTCATGAAGTGCCGGGCGGTACGAACCGGCATTAGCCTAAACGTTTTAGTAAGTAATTAATATTTTAGCAGGACTTTCACGCTATGTAAAGCGGTCTTTGTCTACAATGCACTTTTTGTGCTTTATGCCAGTCAAAAGGCAGTAAAATTGTACAATTATTTCAAAGGCCATCACGGAACAATAACGTTTAATCCTTAATTTGGGAATTTCTCCCTTTTCTTTGCCCACCCGCGCCTATGAACTTCTTGCTTTTTCAGGGGGAGTATAGTAATATTTCAGTATCACAGCGCCCGCCGGCCACCAAGGCCGCGAGAGCGCTGGTCTTTTGGAAGCGGGGCGAATCCATGGCTACGATCAGGGATGTGGCGCAGATGACAGGCGTGTCTGTGGCCACGGTATCCAACGTCCTGAACGGAAAGCCCGGCTCCGCCAGCGCCGCGAAGGTGGAGGAGATCGTGGCCGCCGCGAAGCAGCTCCACTACCAGCCCAACGCCTTTGCCCGGAGCCTGAAGCTGCAGGCGTCCAACAGTATCGGCATCATCACGGAGGACCTGACCGTTTTTAATACCCCGGAGATCGTCAACGGTATCGAGGAGTACTGCGAGGCCAACGGCTACGAGATCATCCTGGCCAACCTGCGGCTGTATAAGCGCTACGGCAACGACTTCACCGACACCCCCGAACACGCCGCCCTCTTTGAGAACGGGCTGAATAACCTGCTGGCCAAGCAGGTGGAGGGCGTGGTCTATATCGGCTACCACAGCCGCCAGGTGGTATATCAGCCCCGGCACGGCTCCATCCCCTTCGTATACGCCTACTGCCTGCCCCCGGACCTGTCGAGGTTTTCCTATGTCATGACGGATGACGAGAAGGCCGGCTATGACGTGGGCTGCTGCCTTTTGGAACGGGGCCACCGGGACATCGCCGTCATATCCGGCCCCATCGCCAACCGCACGGCCCTCGACCGACTGCAGGGTTTCCAGCGGGCCCTCTATGAAAACGGCGTGCTCTACAACGCCGCTGCCACCGCCTTCGGCGATTGGCGGCGGGCCAGCGGTTATGCCTGCGCGGAGCGGCTGCTGGACGACGCGAAGCCCACCGCCATCTTCGCCTTTAACGACGAGATGGCCAGCGGCGCCTATTCCTGCTGTGTCCGCCGGGGCCTGCGGGTGGGTCGGGACATCTCCCTGTTCGGTTTCGATGACCTGAGCGTGGTGGACGCCTACGATCCGCCCATCGCCAGCGTGGCGCCGCCCCTGAACGAGATAGGCCGCCGGAGCGCGGAGCTGGTGCTGGACCAGATCCGCTCGGATAACGGCGCCCGTCAGGGTGTGCTGCTCCCCGCCGCCGTCCATGTGCGGGACTCGGTAGCCGACCTGCGTAAAAAAGCCTGAGCGCCGGATGGGGCGCTCAGGCATTCCTTTTAAGAGTTAAACGTTAAGGCTGTTCGGAGGTATCACTATGCTGAAAGCGACAGTGCATCTGGACCCCCATTTTACCCTGGGGGCAGCGGAGCCCGGCATGTTCGGCTCCTTCATCGAGCACCTGGGCCGGGCCGTCTATGACGGCATATACTGCCCCGGCCACCCATCCGCGGATGGGGAGGGCTTCCGGCAGGACGTCATCGGCTCCATCCGGGAGCTTAATGTGCCGCTCATCCGCTGGCCCGGCGGCAATTTCGTCTCCGGCTACCGCTGGGAGGACGGCGTGGGGCCCCGGGAGAGCCGCCCCGTCCGGCCCGACCCGGCCTGGCGGACGCTGGAATCCAACCAGGTGGGCCTTAACGAGTTCGCCGGCTTCTGCAAAAGTGCCGGGGCGGAGCTCATGATGGCGGTGAACCTGGGCACCCGGGGCATCCAGGAGGCATGCGACCTGCTGGAATACTGCAACCTGCCGGTTGGGTCATATTACAGCGACATGCGCGCTGCCCACGGGGCAAAAGAGCCCCACGGTATCCAATACTGGTGCCTGGGCAACGAGATGGACGGCCCCTGGCAGACAGGCCACAAGACGGCGGAGGAGTACGGCCGGCTGGTCACAGAGACCGCCCGGGCCATGCGGCGGCTGGACCCCCACCTCCGGCTCACCGCCTCCGGCAGCTCCAACCCGGATATGCCCACCTTCCCCCAGTGGGAGGCCACGGTATTGGAGCACGCTTACGAGGACATCGACTACCTCTCCCTGCACCAGTACCTGGGCGATACCACCGGGGACATGGGCGACTACCTGGCCAAGAGCCTGACCACGGATCGGTTCATCCGTACGGTCGTCTCCGCCTGCGACTATGTGCAGGCCAAAAAGCGCTCGAAAAAGCGGATGATGCTGTCCTTCGACGAGTGGAACGTGTGGTACAGAACCTCCGGCCAGGAGGAACGTATAGAGCCTTGGCAGCATGCCCCCCGGCTGTTGGAGGAGACCTATACTATGGCGGACACCGCCGTGTTCGGCACCATGCTCATCACGCTTTTGAACCACGCCGACCGGGTGAAGATGGCGTGCCTGGCCCAGCTTGTGAACGTCATTGCCCCCATCATGACCGTGCCGGGGGGCGGGCCCCTGTGGCGGCAGGGCATCTACTGGCCCTTCCTCCACGCCAGCCGCTATGGCCGGGGCACGGTGCTGCGGCAGAGTGTCGACTCGCCTAAATATGACAGCAAAAGCTTCACGGATGTGCCCTGCCTGGAGAGCGCGGCCGTCTGGCATGAGGACAGCGGGGAGTTGGACATCTTCGCCGTGAACCGCTCCCAGACGGTGCCCACGGACCTGGCCTGTCCCCTGGCCGCCTTCGGCGGCGGGACGGTGGAGGAGCACCTGTGCCTCTCCGGGGCGCCTGACGCGGAGAACGCTCCGGGGCAGGAAAAACTGACGCCCTGCTGCCGGGAGGGCGCGGCCGTGGAGGACGGCGTGTTCCACGCGCAGCTTCCGCCCCTTTCCTGGAACGTGCTGCGGATACGCACCGCTCACAAGCGGCAGGATGCCTGACCCGTTTATACCGCTCAAGCCAAGATCTCCGGCAAAGTGGTCTGCGAGAAGCGGTCCACCGCTCTGCCTGCCGCCTCGTCCCTCCCTGTTCTAACCCTGCGTCCCTGCTGCATAGACTGTGGCAAGTAAACGCAGCGGGGTGGTATGAGTGCGAGAGGATATCGAACAGCGGGCCCGGGACCTGGCCCTGTACATCGTGGAGAACAACGCCACCGTCCGGGACGCGGCAACCCATTTTCGGGTCTCCAAGTCGACGGTACACAAGGACCTGACCGAGCGGCTCCGGCACGTGGACCGGCCCCTGTACGCCCAGGCCCGGGCGGTGCTGGAGCAGAACAAGGCTGAGCGGCACCTGCGGGGCGGCGAGGCCACGCGCAGGAAATACAAGGGAAGATAGGAACGTGACAAGGGGGAGCGCCAAAGGGCGCTCCCCCTCCGCTTTTTCTTGACAGGTCCGGGCGTAAATGGTAAGTTTGGTAAGGTCATTCACAAAGGAGAGAGTTATGGACGAGATATACGCTTCTCTGGGCCTGAGCCGGTCGGTATACGCCTTCGGCGAAAAGGTGCTGTCGGGGCTCAGGGACCGCTTCGCCGCCATCGACGCCGTGGCGGAATATAACCAGGCCAAGGTCCTGGGGGCCATGCAGGCCTGCCGGGTCAGCGGGGCCTGCTTCGCCACAAGCACAGGCTACGGCTATAACGATCTGGGCCGGGAGACGCTGGAGGCGGTGTACGCCGCGGTGTTCCACACCGAGGCGGCACTGGTGCGGCCCCAGATCACCTGCGGCACCCACGCCCTGGCCCTGGCTCTGGGGGCCGTGCTCCGGCCGGGAGACGAGCTTTTATCCCCCGTGGGCGCGCCCTATGATACGCTTGAAGAGGTCATCGGCATCCGCCCCTCCCTGGGGTCCCTGGCCGAGTTCGGCATAAGCTACCGGCAGGCGGACCTAAAGCCCGACGGCAGTTTTGACTGGGACGCCATCCGGGCCGCCATCAACGGGAAAACGAAGCTCATCACCATTCAGCGCTCCAAGGGCTACGCCACCCGCCCCAGCTTTTCCGTGGAGCAGATAGGGGAATTGATCGCCTTCTGCAAAAGCGTGAAGCCGGACGTGCTGTGCATGGTGGACAACTGCTACGGCGAGTTCGTGGAGACCCAGGAGCCCTCCGACGTGGGGGCGGACATGACCGTGGGCTCCCTCATCAAGAACCCCGGCGGGGGTCTGGCCGCCGCGGGGGGCTATATATGCGGCACCACCGCGTGCGTGGAGGCGTGCGCCCGGCGGCTCACCGCGCCGGGCCTCGGCAAGGAGGTGGGCGCGAACCTTGGCCAGCTTCCCGCCATGTATCAGGGCCTGTTCCTGGCCCCCACGGTGACAGCCGGGGCCCTCAAGGGCGCCGTGTTTGCCGCCAACGTCTATGAGAAGCTGGGCTTTCCCTGTGTGCCCAGCGCTGCGGAGCCCCGCCACGATATCATCCAGGCGGTGACACTGGGCTCCGCGGAGCGGATGGAGGCCTTCTGCCTGGGCATCCAGGCCGCCGCGCCGGTGGACAGCCATGTCACCCCCGTGCCCTGGCCCATGCCGGGCTACGACAGTGACGTCATCATGGCCGCCGGGGCCTTCGTCCAGGGCTCCTCCATTGAGCTCAGTGCCGACGGACCCATCCGGCCGCCCTACGCCGTGTACTTCCAGGGCGGGCTCACCTGGTACCACGCCAAGATCGGCATCCTCATGAGCTTACAGAAACTATACGAAAGAGGCCTGGTGGACCTGGAAGGAGATAACAAATGAGTTGGTTCTGGCTTTCCGTCATCGCGCTCTTGTGCTGGAGCGGCTCCGACCTGTTTTCCAAGATCGGCTGCCGGGACCAGAAGGACAAGACCTCCCACCTGAAGATGGTGGTGGCCGTGGGCGTGATCATGGGCATCCACGCCGCCATAGAGGTGTTCGTCCAGGGCGTGCATATCGACATGCATACCATCATCACCTACCTGCCGGTGAGCCTGCTCTACATCTTCTCCATGGCCCTGGGGTATTTGGGCCTGCGGTACATAGAGCTCAGCGTCTCCTCCCCCATCTGCAACTCCTCCGGCGCGCTGGTGGCCATCCTCACCCTCGTCACCGCGGGCCTGGGCTCCATCTCGGGGCTGCAGCTGGGCGCCACGGCGCTGGTGTGCGTGGGCGTGGTGGGCCTGGGCTTCGTGGACATGCACGAGGACGACGAGGCCCGGGCCGCCCGGCAGAGCATCTCCAACTATAAATACGCCAAGAGCTTCATCGCCATATTGCTGCCCATCCTCTACTG
>CANRKN010000106.1 GCA_947631215.1 uncultured Oscillospiraceae bacterium
GAGGCCCATCCCGGGGACGTGGTCCTGGACGTGGAGGGCATGACCGTGGCCAGCAAGGTCCACAAGAACAACGCGGTGAAGAACGTGTCCCTGAAGGTCCGCCGGGGCGAGATCGTGTGCCTGGCGGGCATCGACGGCAACGGCCAGACCGAGTTCGTCTACGGCCTCACCGGCCTGGAGCCTCTGGTCAGCGGCAGGATCGAGCTGTGCGGCCAGGACATCACCCACGCCTCCATCCGCAAGCGCTCCACCTCCGGCATGAGCCACATCCCCGAGGACCGGCATAAGCACGGCCTGGTCCTGGACTACACCCTGGAGGACAACATGGTGCTCCAGCGGTACTTCGAGCCAGAGTTTACCAGCAAAGCCGGCTTCCTGAAGCGGGGACCCATCCGCGCCTACGCCGAGAAGCTCATCGAGCAGTATGACGTCCGCTCCGGCCAGGGCCCCATCACCATCGCCCGGGCCATGTCCGGCGGCAACCAGCAGAAGGCCATCGTGGCCCGGGAGATCGACAAGGACCCGGAGCTGCTGGTGGCGGTGCAGCCCACCCGCGGCCTGGACGTGGGCGCCATCGAGTACATCCACAAGCAGCTGGTGGCCCAGCGTGACGCCGGCAAGGCGGTGCTGCTGGTGAGCCTGGAGCTGGATGAGGTCATGGACGTGCCCGACCGCATCCTGGTCATGTACGAGGGCGAGATCGTGGGCGAGCTGGACCCGAAGAAGACCACCCAGGAGGAGCTGGGCCTGTACATGGCCGGCGCCAAGAGAGACGAGGTGAGCCCATGAAGAATCTGCTGAAAAAACCGGCCGTCCAGTCCCTGGTCGCTTCCCTCATATGCATCGTCCTGGGCCTGCTGATCGGCTACATCGTACTTCTGTTCATCAATCCCGCCGGCGCGGGGGAGGCCATCGTGGCGGTGGTGAAGAACTTCCTCAACTCCTCCCGGGCCAACCTGCGGCTGAAAAACCTGGGCAACACCCTGGTAAAGACCGCGCCGCTGCTGATGTGCTCGCTGAGCGTGCTGTTCGCCTATAAGGTGGGCCTTTTCAACATCGGCGCCGCCGGCCAGTTCGTGGTGGGAAGCTGCGCCTGCCTCATCTCCTCTCTGGGCTGGGGCTGGAGCTGGCTGCCCTGCCTGCTGTTCACGGTCCTGGTGGGCGCGGTATACGGCGCCATCGTGGGCCTGCTTAAGAGCTACTGCAACGTCAACGAGGTCATCTCCGGCATCATGCTCAACTGGATCGGCCTCTACACGACGAACATGATACTGAACTCCGTGAAGGAGCCCACCAGCCCCTACACCCTGCATGTGGCCACCGAGGCGCCCCAGGCGCTGCTGCCCACCCTGGGTCTGGGAAAGCTCTTCAGCGGCAACAAGTACGTGTCCATTGCCATCCCCCTGGCCATCATCCTGGCCATCATCATTCTGATCCTGCTGGACAAGACGAAGCTGGGCTATGAGCTGAAGGCCACCGGCAACAACCGCAACGCGGCCAAGTACGCCGGCATGGCGGAGAAGCGCAACATCATCCTGACCCTGGCCATCGCCGGGGCCCTGGCGGCCCTGGGCGGGGCGTTCCTGTACCAGACCGACTACGAGCAGTGGTCCGTCACCCAGTCCTCCGTCCCCGGCATGGGCTTCAACGGCATCGCCGCCGCCTTCCTGGGCGGCCTGAACCCCATCGGGGCCATCTTCGCCTCCTACTTCATCCAGCACATCACCAACGGCGGCGGCTATGTGGACCTGACCATGTACTCGTCCCAGATCTCCGACCTGATCTCCTCCCTCATCATCTATCTCTGCGGCTTCGTGCTGTTCATCAAGTACGCCATGAACAAGCGCATCGCCAAGACCGAGGAAAGGAGAGCCCAGCGGGAAAAAGCTGTATCCGCTGAGGCCGGGAAAGGAGGCGACGGGAAATGACACTGCTTGTGCAATACACCCTCATCTTCTCGTCCGTGCTGCTGCTGGTGGCCCTGGGCGGCTGCTTCGCCGAGCACTCCGGCGTGATCAACCTGGGCCTGGAGGGCATCATGGTCATCGGCGCCCTGGGCGGCGCGCTGGTCATGCGCTACATGCCCCTGTCCGTGGCCCCCATCGTCATGGTGCTGGGCACCATCATCGGCGCCGTGGCCTTCGGCGTGATATACGCCTCGCTTTTGGGCGTGGCCTGTATCAACTTCCGGGCGGACCAGACCATCGTGGGCACGGCCCTCAACATGCTGGGCACCGCGGCGGCCACCGTGTTCGTCAAGGCCATCAACACCGCCGCCAACCCCAACGACGTGTCCTCCGTCATCCAGTACATCGAGCCGAAAAAGCGGTTCCTGGTGAACATCGCCGGGTTCGAGTTCAACTGGTTCATGCTGGTGGCCGTCATCGCCCTGGTCGTGGCCTATGTGGTGCTTTACAAGACCAAGTTCGGCCTGCGGCTCATGGCCTGCGGCGAGCACCCCCAGGCGGCGGACAGCGTGGGCATCAACGTGTACAAGATGCGCTGGTGCGGCGTGCTGATCTCCGGCGTGTACGGCGGCCTGGGCGGCATCACCTACATCCTGGCCGGCGTCAGCGAGTGGAAGTTTGAAAACGGCGTGGCCGGCTTTGGCTTCCTGGCTTTGGCCGTGATGATCTTCGGCCAGTGGAAGCCCACCCGTATCGCCCTGGCGGCGCTGCTGTTTGGTCTGTTCCGGGCCCTCTCCAACGTGTACATGGGCTTCCCCTTCCTCTACAACCTGAACATCCCCAGCACCGTCTACAACATGATGCCCTACATCGTCTCCCTCGTGGTCCTGGCCTTCACCTCCAAGAACTCCCGCGCCCCCAAGGCCGAGGGTATCCCATATGATAAAGGACAGAGATAGTTTCGTTTGAAAGGGAGACCCTTTCAAACGAGAAGGCTGCAGCCCGTTGCAGCGCAAAGCGCCCCCGTCCGAATGGACGGGGGCGTTCACGTTTGCGGGCTGATAAGAATGATTTCCGAGGTACACGCCCCCGGAAATCATATCCCACTTTTTTCGCCGCTTCGGCGGCGAACTCTGCGAGGCCTTGCCTTTCGATCAACTTACTTGAAGAATCCTCCGATGAGGTCGCTGACGATGTTGCCGGCGAACTGGCTGGCGGCGTTGCGGACCGTCTTGGAGCTGTTGCCCATGAGGCCCCGGGTGATGTTCTTGGTGAGCTGGCGGCCCATGGATTTGGCGGTATTGCGGCTGGCCTTGATGATGCTCTGCTGCATCTTGGTATGGCCGTACTTGTCCCGGCCCTCGGCCTTGTACTGGGCCTGCAGGGCCTTCTCCTCCGCCCGGGCGGCCTTCTCCGCGGCCTTGGCCTCGGCGATGGCCTGCTTCTCGGCGGCGGCAGCCTCCCTGGCGGCCTGCGCCTCCGCCTCCGCCTGGGCGGCGGCCTCCTGGGCCGCCTGCTCCTGCTCGGTCAAAATCTCGTAGGCGGAGCGGTCGTCCACGGCCTGGGCATACTTGCCGTACAGCCCGTCGTTGGCCACCAGCATGGCCCTCGCGGCCATGTCCATGGCGCTCATGGAGCTCTGGGGCGGGCAGATGGTGGTCTGCTCCACCATGGTGGGCACGCCGTCATCGTCCAGCATGGACGTGAGCGCCACGCCGGTGCCGAGGGCGCCGATGGCCTCCTCGGTCTTGAACTTGGGGTTCTCCCGGAAGCTCTGGGCCGCCACGCGGACGGCCTTCTGCTCGGCGGGGGTATAGGCCCGCAGGGCGTGCTGGATGCGGTTATTGAGCTGGGCCAGCACCTCGTCGGGGATGTCGGAGGGGCTCTGGGTGATGAAGAAGATGCCCACGCCCTTGCTGCGGATGAGCTTCACCACCTGCACCACCTTGTCCACCAGGGCCTTGGGGGCGTCGGAGAAGAGCATATGGGCCTCGTCGAAGAAGAACACCAGCTTGGGCTTGTCCGCGTCGCCCACCTCGGGCAGGCCCTCGTAGAGCTCGGACAGCATCCACAGCATGAACGTGGCGTAGAGGAGGGGCCGCTGGGCCAGCTCCACGCAGTGTAGGATGTTGATCATGCCCCGGCCGTCGGGGGAGGCCTGCATCCAGTCGCCGATGTCCAGGCTGGGCTCGCCGAAGAAGTCCGCCGCGCCGTCGTTCTCCAGGGCCAGCAGGGCCCGCTGGATGCCGCCCACGCTCTGGCTGGACACGTTGCCGTAGGTGTTGACGAAGTCGGCGCGGTGCTCGCCCAGATACGCCAGCATGGCCCGCAGGTCTTTGAGGTCTATGAGCTCCCAGCCGTTGTCGTCGGCCACCCGGAAGGCGATGTTGAGGACGCCCTCCTGGGCGTCGGACAGGTCCAAAAGCCGGCTCAAAAGCAGGGGCCCCACGTCCGTGACGGTGGCCCGGACAGGGATGCCGCCCTTGCCGAACACGTCCCAGAACCGGCAGGGATAGCCGGTGTACTTGAATGCTGCCGGGTCCACGCCCACGTTCCGGAGCCGTTCCTGCATCTTCTCGTTGTCGGTCCCCGCCAGGGCCGTGCCGGACACGTCGCCCTTGATGTCCGCCAGGAATACGGGCACGCCCATGTCGGAAAAGCCCTCAGCCAGGACCTTCAGGGTGACGGTCTTGCCGGTGCCGGTGGCGCCGGCGATGAGGCCGTGGCGGTTGGCCATGCCGGGCAGGAGATAGACGGGGTTTTCTCCCTTGCCCACCAGTATTTTGCCGTCCTGGAGCATATATGTATCCTCCTGTATGTTGACTTTTTTCTATGATATCATATTTAACGAAAAAAGGGAAGGAGCTTCCTTATCCCAGCACTCGCAGCCAGTTGTTGTAGAAGATATCCTCCAGGAGGGGCCGGCCATAGCCCCGCTTCTCCAGGGCATCCCACAGGATCGGCAGGTCCTGCACCCCCTGCCAGCCGCAGGCCAGAGTGCAGCCGTCCCAGTCCCCGCCCAGGGATACGGTCTTTTCCCCGCCCAGCTCCATAAAGTGGTCAATGTGGCGGAGGAGGTCGTCCAGGGAGGCTTTGCCGCCTACGAACTCGTCGCAGAGATTGATGCCCGCCACGCCGCCGCTGTCCCGGACGGCCCGGAACATGTCGTCCGTCAGGTTCCGGGGGTGGCCGCACAGGGCCCGGCTGTCGGAGTGGGTGGCCACCAGGGGCCCCAGGTCCATCTCCGCCAGGTCCCAGAAGCCCGGGTCGGACAGGTGGGACACGTCGGGCAGGATGCCAAGCCCCGCCGCCTCCCGGCAGAAGGCCCGGCCCCGGTCCGTGAGCCCCTGGTCCTGGGCGTCCACGTTGGTGCCGGACAGGGCGTTTCGGTGGTTCCAGGTGACGTTCACGAGCTTCACGCCCCAAGCGGCGGCGGTCTCCAGCTTGTCCGGGTCGCAGTCTATGAGCTCCGCCCCCTCGATGCTGAGCAGCGCCGCCGCCCTGCCGGACGCATGGGCGGCCTCTATCTCCGCCCCCGTGCGGCATTGGACCGCCAGGTCGGCGTTCTCTGCCATCTGCCGGAGAAACACCTCGTGCTGCTTTTGGCACTCGCCCCACAGGACGCCCGCGGGGAATCTGGCGGCGTTGGCAAACAGGGCGAACACCTGGGCCGCCTTTTCAAACTGTCCCAGCCGGACGAGGTCCAGGTGGCCCTCGTGCTCCCGCAGGGACCAGCCCTGATAGGTGCACCGGCTGATGGCGTCGCTGTGGCCGTCGAAGTAGGGGATGTGATCCATGGAGGGTCCTGCCTTTCTGTTTTTATCCATCCAGCAGTATATGCCGCCCTCCCGCCGCTGTCAATCCCGGCGGGGAGGGGCGGAATAGTGGATACTGCCCTATTTTGACTGGAAAATATTTGTAAGTTTTTCCCTGAAAGAATTTGACAAAAGCCTTCCATTTGGCCGGTTCCTTTGTTATAATGTGACCAGGTATATGAGTTGTAAAATTGAATATAGGATAAATCGAATCAAACATGCCCATATGGGCAGGGGGTACATGAATGATCTCACACGGGAAAGAAATCAAGGTCTTCACCGGAAACGCCAACCCCACATTGGCACAGGACATCTGTGACAATCTGAACATCTCCCTGGGCGACGCGGTATGCACCCACTTCGCCGACGGCGAGTGCTCCGTATCCGTCTATGAGCCGGTGCGCGGCGCGGATGTATTTTTGGTGCAGTCCACCTGCGGTCCCGTAAATGACAACCTGATGGAGCTTCTGGTGATGACGGACGCCATGCGCCGGGCCTCCGCCGGGCGCATCACCGCCGTGATGCCCTACTTCGGCTACGCCCGCCAGGACCGGAAAGCGAAGAGCCGCGACCCCATCTCCGCGAAGCTGGTCGCCAACCTCATCACCCAGGCCGGCGCCGACCGGGTGCTGACCATGGACCTGCACGCGCCGCAGATCCAGGGCTTTTTCGACATCGCCGTGGACAACCTGGCGGGCGGGCCCCTGTTCGCCAACCACTACAAAAAGCGCTTCGATCTCTCCAGCGGCGACTTCATGGTCGTATCCCCCGACGTGGGCAGCGTTTCCCGGGCCCGGACCTTTGCCATGAAACTGGGCCTGGATCTGGCCATCGTGGACAAGCGCCGGGAGAAGGCCAACCAGTCCTCGGTGATGAACCTGATCGGCAACGTGGAAGGGAAGAACGTGCTGATCCTGGACGATATGGTGGATACCGCCGGCTCTCTCGTGGGCGCGGCCAAGGCCATCAAGCACATCGGCGGCGCCAACAAGATCTACGCCTGCGCCAGCCACGGGGTCCTGTCCGGTCCCGCCCTGGAGCGCATCGAGAACAGCGACCTGGAGGAGCTTCTGCTCTTCGACACTATCCCCTACCCCAAGGATCAGCCCAAGGTGGACAAGATCAAGTACCTCTCCGCGGCGCCGGTGTTCGCCGCGTCCATCCACCGCAT
>CANRKN010000107.1 GCA_947631215.1 uncultured Oscillospiraceae bacterium
GAGGACAATACGTTGTTCCATATAACAATCCTTATGCATAAAAGTGTTATTTACTGATAGATAATTGTGTATTATCTTCATATATACCAACAGCCACCGATTTCATCCGGTGGCTGTTGTCCTATCTTCGTTTGTTCGCAGCGAGAAACTCATTATCCCCGAGGATATTTCCCGGTAGCGTAGAACAAAATGTACAAAAAGGAATACCTTGACACTACCCAGATATGTAGTCAACTGTGACCGGGTTATGAGCATCGGCTAACAAAAGAGCATGGACCTCACGTCGAAGCCCATGCTCTTATTCTAATGCTTTATATATTATTACGAAACTATTATCACTTCAATACTTATTATAAAAAGCTACAATGCTTCTAGAGGCAAGTCGACACCACTAGGAGTTTTTGCATTTTCAAAATGTTGCCTAGAGGTGATCTAATGTCTGATAACTGGGTCGTTCAAAACCTTGAACGTGCCCTAAACACCTGGAATGAAAAGCTGGCGGAGATATGGCAACTCGCCACGCAGCGGCCAGAGACATTTAAGGGCGGGACCACCTGGGATGTAATCGTCACCATCAACGGGGCGCTACAGGCCGTGGGCCTCGCTCTGCTGGTGCTGTTCTTCGTGGTAGGTGTGATGAAAACCTGCGACAGCTTTGCGGAGGTCAAAAAGTCGGAACACGCCGTCAAGCTGTTCGTTCGCTTTATCGCCAAGGGCGTCATCACATCACTATTTGTAGGGTAGCATTTCTTTTTGAACCTCCCCTACACCATCGTATGCACCTCAATGCCTTTGGAAAATGGGCTCAGGTCGATGAACAGTTCCTTCAGCTCGCCTGGGTCTTTGCATTCCCGGAATATGTACTCCAGCAGTTCCTCCTGCCTGGCCTGCCCCAGCGTGAGCCTATAGAGGGACAGTATCTTGATAAGGCGCTCATAGGCGATCTCATCTCTGCTCATGGGATACATGGGCACAATGCGCTCGATCTTGACCTGCTGGTCCCCGCCGAAGCACCAGAACGGAACCAAGTCAGACTGGCCGGGGCGTTTCTCCGTCTGGGCAGCCTGGAACATCTCCGACCAGACATCCTTGGAGAAAGGGATATCGCCATACTTTTCCGCCACATTCTGCCGGATAGCCAAGCACTTGAAGCGATTGACCCGCCCCTCGCGCTGCTCCAGATCCGTTGGGTTCCCCGGGAGGTTCCAGTGCATTACTTTCCGGCAGTAGCAGTGGAAGTCAAGGCCCTCCTGCCCGATGGATGTGGATGCCAGGACGAACGGCCGCAGAGGACTGTTGAATGCGTCACGGATGCTGTCTTTACGGAAGGACCGTTTCTCATCGTCCCCGTCGGTGACGAAGCCTACCGCATAGTGCGCACGCATCCGCATGGAATCCTTTTTTGTCTGCTTCCCCTGGACGCGGCCCCGAAACAGATCGTATGTATCCACCTTGTAGGAGGCCGTGTGCATACGCAGGCCTTTGCACATAGTCTCATATGCCAGGCTGTCGCGCTTATCTTCGTCGGCAAAGCCCAGATTCTCCCGCACTATGTGCAGATACTCGTCAAACATCGCCTGGAAACAGCCATCCTTGCAGTACAAAAGGACATCCTGCCAGTGGGTGTTGTCATCCGCCTTCTTCGCGTGATGGCGATCCGCCGCCAATTCCACGACGGCGGTAGTCTCCGTGGAGTTGAAGTAATTGAAAAACACGCGTGAAAGGTATGTCGCGAAGCGTACATTGCCCCCGAAGGAACGATAGATACAGACGGCGGGCGAGCCTAAGGTCATATCGACCAGCGTGGAGACAAGGTCATCCGGCATGCGTCCGAGACGTAACGTGCCGATCTCTTCCATATACTTTTCCAGCCTGGCAATGTGCGCGGGAAACCCCTTGTTGCCCCGGTCGCTTGAGATGCCGGCGTCCAGCTCGCCGCCGCCCTTGCCAATGGTGCCCCTCAAAGCGGACAGCCATCCGCTGACAAAACCGGGACCGTCTATGAGCATAGGCGCCAGGTAATACCACCGTTCATCTTCCGGGCCAAAATGGCTTTTCTGATATCCCTTGAGCGTATTGAGCCGTGCCTGGACCTGGGTCCTCACGCTTCGCTCTATATCGCTCAGAGAGAGCCGGTCGTTCATAGCGGCAATGGGGTCATACATGTCCGCCAACGCTGCCGAAGGGTACAGGAGGCAGAACAGATTCATTCTCTGCGGCTCGCCAAGGGCAGACATGGAGAACTGCAGACGCGGATAGGGATAGCGGCGTCTGGCACTGTAGCGCCGGTTGGCGGGGCTTATATTTCTTGCCGCTGCTCCCACCTTGCCGACGGTCCTGCGCTCCGCCTCATAGGAGACCGTTGCCCCGATCATCCGGGGCACCATCTCCCAAGAGGAAAACACTAACACCTTGGAGAAGTTCTTGCTATTCCTATATGCCCCCTGCAGGGGATAATACGGTCTGCTGGGTGGAACCCACAGGAACATCTCGGCGCCGCCTTCAAAGGCGACCTCTTTCAGCTTCTCCAGCCTGGCGTTCGCGGCCGGAAGGGGCCGGTAATTCTCCACATCTGAGGGCTTTACCCAAAGAATATCCTTATTCGCCTTTCCAATCTCATCGGGCCTTGCGAGGAAATACTTCTCTATGGCCTCTTTGACCTTATACTTCTGCATGAAGGACATGAGGAACGGACAGCTCTTCACATAGTCCACGGGGACAGTCATCCCGATGTCGATCTGCTTGAGGAGCTTTCCGATGGCCAGATAGGACGCGATGTCCATGTCCACATTACGAAGCGCCTCTTTTACACTGCTGTCATCCGTATAGTCGCCGGCGTCCATGACGGATATGCGCTCCGTCCGGCAGACGCCAGAGTATAGAGCGTCCTCTGCGATCTTCTTGATTTGAAGGATCGCCGCGCCGTTGCCCCGCGCTTCCCGCAGTGCGGTAGAATAATCCGACCATATCTGGTAAAAATCCAGCTGCGAGTCTGCAAAGAGGAAGTTCGTGACCTGCAGGAACTCGGCGTAGTGCTCGTCCACATGGGCGGCGTCGATCTCATCCGGTGTGGAGTAGAGCTTATACGGCGTCGCGGAAAGGAGAAGTATCCGTGTGTCGCCGCCGTCCAGAAAACGATGCGCCAAGATACCCGTTTCGGATTCCTGGTCAGAGTCAAGAAGAAACTTGAATCTCTGAAACTCGTCCATGATGACAAGATCAGGCTTCAGCAGTCCTGTACTTATTTTTGCGAACATGACCCGGAGCTTGTTCAGGACGTCATAGTCCTTATAGGGGGAGGTGCCTTTTTCACGGCCTTTGAGATGCTCGATGAGCAGAGGAAGAACGGGACTGGACTTCACCTCTTCAATGACTGACAAGGGATAATCCGTATCCCTGCCCTTTTCTAGCTGACGGACCCGGTTCTCATACAAAAAAGAATAGTAGTCCCATGAGCTTTCAGCACCATGGATCAGAAACATCTCCAATTTTTTGCGTAGTCCTGAGAGTTCCTTCATCCGGGAAAGTATGGCGAACATAAGAGATCGCTCATTCACGGTCCCTCCACCGGTGGTCATACGAAAAGACGTTTCCGGCGTCAGGGGGATGAGCTGGATGTAGCTGTCCCGAAGGCTGCTGTCGGATTCCTGTTCCGCGATCTTCAAGTGGAGCATGGAAAGTCGTGTATCAGAGACGCCCTCGATCCGGGCAGAGCTTGACACTTTGAGCTTCTGGATATTCTGGTTCGCGATGCTGATATTGGAGCAGATATAAACGACCTTGAACAGCTCATCCCCAACTTCTTGGCGAATACGAGCTGTTTTGACTATAGCACCGCGGGCTATCAGAGTCTTGCCCATACCGACCTCATCGGCAATGAGGACCCGGTTCTGGCCATGGCGGAACAAATAATCAATGCGTTCAACGGTCGTTTTCTGAAAGTCTTTCAGCCCTGCCATCGTTTTCTCTTCTACGGCATCGATGTTGAATTGCGGCATTGGCTCACCCCCCAAGGTCATGATTCAGCCTCGCTGAACCGTTCTCATAAATGTGTCGTACAAATCCCGGAACTCATCGGGTATGATGGTCTTATCCGAGACCATTTTGAGAAGGTACTCGATCTCCTCCAGCCGTTCCGGCTCATCCAGGGCCGTCTTCAGCATCTTCTCATAGAGGGCAGGAAGCTGGTCATGGTGGTTCTTCCAGGACCTACCCTTGCTGACAGCCTGTTCCTCCAGCAGTGACATGAGGTGATCGTCACCCAGCACGAACGCCACATACCCCACAAAGGACCGGCGATCCTTCACAACATTGTTTACCACGGCATTCTCCCTCTCGGCAGGGATGCCGGAGGTCGGTATCATGATGATCCTCTCCACGGAGATGTCTTCTGCTTTCACCTGCAGCCTATAGAACTCTGATACCTGCAAAAGCTCCAGCTGAGGGAACAGCATGGAGTTCTTCATCGGGATAGGATTGTCCCGCCGAAAGGGCGTGATGGAAATATCGCCCTCCGGGATCCTGCCCTCCACTTCAAGGGATATATCATATTTCCCATCCCGGGCGGTGACGGCGGCCTTCATCGGCATGCGGCAGATCGTTTTTATGACCTGCTCCAGCTGTGACACAGTCTCCTGAGATGGGTCAGGGCCTGCCTCTGTCGGCTTGGAACGCTCAAACGGGTTCTGCTGCCCCTCTTCGTCGCCGCAGAAGATCTCATGCAAAAATCGCTCGCTGTTGTAATACCGGTTCTTTGTGCGCAGCCGGACAAGCATCTCCACATTCCGATTCACTGCCGACCAGGTAGCGTTCATGGAGCCCAAATAGAGATCGACCGTGGAATACTTCCTCCGCAAATATATCTTGGCATGGATATCCTGCTTCTGCTTATCGTCACTCTCATCAGAGAGCGCTGTCTCGCCATCAACCACGTCGTCCTTCAGAGTGAATATCCTAAACCGGTCTGACTGATCTTCCGTGATTTTAGAAAGCTCACTTTTCCGCGTGATAAGAACACGGGAAGTACCTGTCAAGGAGTGCGCAGGTTCATTCCAGTGGTCGATCATCGCCCCGGACAGGAAGGGCGAGAACACGACGAGCTCATGAAAGCTGTAATCCGCCTCCGAAGGATTCGGGCACAGCAGCGGGTCATTCTTCATGTCGTACCCCCTCGCACCGATGCCAAGGGGCAATATCTCAACGTCCTCTCCAAACTCCTTTGTACCGGTCGAAAACGATACACCGGACAGAGCTTTAGCCAGCTTCTCCAAGGCGCCGCGCTTTTCTACAGCGTTTTGGGTGGTATCGCCGATCCGGCCGCGGAGATAGTCAAGGAAGGCAATGATCGGCTTCGTCTTCCCGGAAGTGCGGGCCGTTTCCGTGCTGTCCATCGAGAAGCAGACGTCCCAGCTCCGGTCAAAGGTAAGATTCCTGCTCAGAACGGCGAAACGATAGCTGAAGCGCCCCTGTCCATCAACGTACTGAAGCAGCCAGGATTTGGGGTGAAAGGAAGGGTAAAAGCCGCGGGCATCATGCTTTGGCAATGCCACAGGTATGACCATTTTTTCCAGCAGCAGACTCAGCGCACTGGGAGTGCCGGGCATTTTGATCTGCCCGGCTTCGCAGAAGATCAGCACTTTTTCCGATACCCTCCGGATGGCGTCGAGCATCCCTATAGGGCTTTGCAGCACCATACTATCCGTATCCTCGCCAAGGCCGAGAGACAGGCATACCGCCGTCAATGCCTCCAGGTCCAGGGAGTATGTAGTACCGACAGCCATATTCAGCTTGGTCCCGGCCGGGGGGACGAGTATGGAGCTGTAGCCTACACGGTCACTGTTTGAATTGGGTTTAAGCACGCTCTTTCCCCTCCCCCCGATAGATGTCGGCAATCAACCGCTTCGCGCTGGAAAAACGGTAGTCCAGGTACCGCTCGCCAATCCAGACGTCATTGTCGTAGTCATCCCGCTTACAGAGCTTTGCCCGGCTGCGACCCTTGATCTCGATCTCCCGGTTTATGAGAATCTCATCTGCCGCGTCCAGGCTGCCGGTGAGAACAGCCTCTTTGAATGCCAAAAGGAACCACCGCAGACGGTAATTCACAATGTGGAGGCTGGCGAGGACTGCATCCACATCGACGGACAGCATATACCCCCTATTTGTTTCTATGTACTCCCATTCATCTGCTGCATCCGCGTTTTCCCCGCTTGAGAGCACATAGTTATACCGCACCCGCGCTGCATAGACCAGCCTGTTGAAATCGCTGGCCAGCTTCATCATGTGTCCCATCTCTGCGGGGACCTCCTCATGCAGGGCCTCACAAAGCGCCTCAAAAGAGTCATACTCTTCTACATCGACGTTATGCTCCAGCATATAGCAGAGCAATGTCCCCTGGGTATGGCTTTCGATCTTCTCACGGAGAAAGGCTGCCTCTCCCTCGGTGAGCCGTGTCGATAGGTCCTCGCGCCAATCGGTGTAATAATCATCCGGAACGGAGAAGAAATGGAGCGCCGCATCCCTTCCTGCGTCAAAGTCATCCCGCTCATCAGAGGAACCATCGCCACCTCGGCTGCTCATGCGGATGGTTCTGTCCTGTGTTTGGACGAATTGAGATGCCCGGATGAGGTCCGGTATGGACAATCCACTCTGGGTGCAGATGCCATAGGAGCATATGCCGTTCCAGTAAATACTGGAGGGCCGCCTCACGACCCAGCCTCTCGGAAGCACACGCTGGCCAATGATGCCCGTGTCCCCCGGACAATGCTGCATAAGGAGAAGCCCACACCGCCTCTCCTCCTCATCGATCCTTCTTAGAATGCCCCCATATTCTGACCCATATCGGCCTTCTGCCGCCTCTTTCAGAACATAGGGAACAATGAGGAAATACTT
>CANRKN010000108.1 GCA_947631215.1 uncultured Oscillospiraceae bacterium
CAGAACCGGCTGGTGGAGGGGGCGGTGGACGTGATCTACCGCACGCTTCTGGACTGCGGCCTGGACTGGGACGAGGGCCCGGACAAGGGCGGCCCGGTGGGGCCCTATGTGCAGACCGAGCGGCGGGGGCTATACCTGCCTTTTGCCAAGCGTCTTGTGCAGCGGGGCCACGCCTATTACTGCTTCTGCGACAAGGCGGAGAGCGAGGAGGAAGGCTCCTTTGCCAAGACCGCCGACCCCTGCCGGGATCTGAGCGCGGAGGAGGTGCAGCGCCGTCTGGACGCCGGCATGCCCTACGTCATCCGCCAGAAGATACCCCAGGAGGGCTCAACCACCTTCCACGACGAAATATTCGGCGACGTGACCGCCCCCAACAAGGACCTGGACGACCAGGTGCTGATAAAGCGGGACGGCCTGCCCACCTATAACTTCGCCAACGTCATCGACGACCACCTGATGGGCATCACCCATGTGGTCCGGGGTTCGGAGTACCTGGCCAGCGCGCCCAAGTATAATCTGCTTTATGAGGGCTTCGGCTGGGACGTGCCCAAGTATGTCCACTGCTCGCCGGTGATGCGGGACGCACACAATAAGATGTCCAAGCGCCATGGCGACCCCTCCTATGAGGACCTGGTGGAGAAGGGCTATCTCCGGGCCGCCATCGTGAACTATGTGGCGCTCCTGGGCTGGGCCCCTGGCGGGGAGCGGGAGATCTACTCCATCCGGGAGCTGGCGGAGGCCTTTGACCTTTCCGGCATCTCTAAGAGCCAGGCCATCTTCGACATCGAAAAGCTGACCTATTTCAACGCCGAGTACATCCGGGCCATGGCCCCGGAGGAGTTCGCGAAAGTCGCGGAGCCCTATATCCGCCAGGCTGTGAAAAATCCCGCCATCGATGCGGCGGCCATCGCCGCGCTTTTGCAGCAGCGCACCGAGGTGCTCACGGACATCCCCGGAAAGCTGGGCTTTTTCGACGCTCTGCCTGCATACGGCACCGAGCTCTACGTCCACAAAAAATCCAAGAGCGACGAACAGAGCGCCCTTCAGATGCTGAAGGCCGCGCTGCCCGTGCTGGAGGCGGTGGACGTGTGGGACGACGAGCACATCCACGACGCCCTGATCGCCCTGGCCGAGAAGCTGGAGGTGAAAAACGCCAAGCTCATGTGGCCCGTGCGCATCGCCGTCACCGGCACCGCCGTGACGCCGGGCGGCGCGGTGGAGATATGCCGCATCCTTGGAAAAGACGAGACCCTGCGGCGTATGCATAACGGAATGGACAAGCTCTCCGCGCTGGCATAAATTGATATCGAAAATGCACCTCTTGCCGGGGAAACTACCGCAAGAGGTGTATTTTTATGAAAAAGCGATCCGTTATACGTGTTGTTACGTTCTTATCCGCCGCGCTGGTGGTGGCGGGGATATTCGCCATACGCAGCACCCGCAAGGCCAACGCTCTGGACCTGTACGCCCGGGCCACCACCGAGCGGGCCTTCGACGAGCTTGTCACCAGCGTGAGCGAGCTTTCCAACGCCCTGGAGAAGAGCCAGTACCTGTCCGACCCGGCGCTGGAGGGGGCGCTCTGCACCCAGATATTCGGCCGGGCCATGACCGCCCAGGCGGCCATGGAGGCGCTGCCATACGCCTCCCGGGAGCTGGAGCAGACCGCCAGCTTCGTGGCCAAGGCGGGGGACTACGCCAACACCCTGGCCCGGACGGTGGGCACCAACGGCGGCTACTCGGAGGAGGAGCTGGAAAACCTCCACAGCCTGGCGGAGGCGGCCAATGTCATGAAGCTGAACCTGCAGGACATGCAGGCCCGGGTGGCCCAGGGCCAGATGGACCTGGACCAGGTATACGCTGAGACCACCGCCGCCGAGGGGGGAGAGGACCAGCCGCCCCTGGCGGGGGAGACCTTCCAGACCATCGAGCAGGAGTTCCCGGAGATACCCACCCTCATCTATGACGGGCCCTTCTCCGAGACCATGGCCAGCCGGGAGGCGCTCTTCCTGGAGGGCCGGGAGGAGATAGACGAGGAGGAGGCCCTGAAAAAGGCGGCCAAGTTCCTGGACGTGTCCGCCTCGGCCCTGCGCTCCGCCGGGGAGTGCGGCGGCGACGTGCCCTGCTGGATATGCGCCGGCTTTGCCGCCGGCACGGACTACACCGTCTACGTGACGAAGCAGGGCGGGGAGATATGGTCCGTCATCGGCCAGCGGGACGTGGGCCGGGCGGTGTACACCGTGGAGCAGGGGCTCTCTATCGCGGAGGATATGATGACCGGCTGGGGGCTCAAAAACATGGAGCGGAGCTATCATGAGCTCTCCGACGGGGTGCTCGTGGTGAACTTCGAGCACGCGGAGAACGGCGTGCGCTGCTACCCCGACCTCATCAAGGTGGCGGTGGCCATGGACACGGGCACGCTCATGAGCTATGACGCCAAGGGCTATATCACCGCCCACACCAAGAGGACCATCCCGGAGGCGGCTGTCTCTACTGAGGCGGCCCAGAGCGGCCTTTCCCAGCAGCTTTCCGTGCAGGAGCACGCCATGGCCATCATCCCCACCGAGGGCGGCCGGGAGAAGTACTGCCATGAGTTCCTCTGCCAGACAGAGGACGGGGACCGGTACCTCATGTACGTGAACGCCCAGACCGGCCGGCAGGAAAAGATACTCATCCTTTTGGAGGACGAGTCCGGTACGCTGACAGTTTGAAGAAAAAGTAGAAAAAATTTTTAAAAAACTTTATATTAAGGGCAAAAAGGGGTTGTATCTTTCTGTAACTTTTGTTATAATTGCGTTACAGAAAGGTGTGATCGAATGAATATCGTACCCAATACGACCTGCCGGCGCTGTCATCGGCAGTATCCTTCGTTCCGCAGCCGCTGTCCCTACTGCGGCGCCAAAAAGACAAAGACGGTGCGTACCGCTGTGCCGGAGACGGACAGCGCCGTGCCCAGCACGCCCGCCGCCAAGAGCGCGGCCGAGGCGGTAAATATGCAGATGATCATCGGTGCAGTGTTGCTTTTGGCGGTGATCGTGCTCACCATCGTCATCGTGTCCGCCAACGTGAGCCGGGACGTGAAGGAGGCCGAGCAGATCCAGACCCAGCTGGAGATCGAAAGCCAGACCACGCCCGTGCCGCCTCCCACGGCCACGCCGTCCCCGTCGCCCACGCCTGCCCGTCAGATCACGAAGGTCTCCATCAGCGGCCAGGAATACCAGCCCGGTCACGAGTATAATGGAGACACCTTCTACGCCCGTGTCGGCAACGCAGATTATCACTTCACCGTCTCCTGGTATCCCCAGGATGTTATGTGCACGCCTGAGTGGTCCAGCAACAACGAGGAGGTTGCCACCGTGGAGGGCAGCGGCGCCGACGGCTATATCAAGATCGTCGGCCCCGGCGACGCCACCATCACCGTAAAGGTCAGCGACGACCCCCAGGGCAGCGGCACCGTCTCTGTCCACGTCACAGGATGATATAAAACAATATAAGCCTGCGTCCGGCCGGACGCAGGCTTTTTGAATTTATCCTTGACAAGGCGGGGAATGTGCGATAGAATAAGCAACGCTGAAACGGACGATTGGCGCAGCTGGTAGCGCATCCGCTTGACGTGCGGGAGGTCACAAGTTCGAGTCTTGTATCGTCCACCATAAGACCCCGGGGAAGATGTTCCCCGGGGCTTTCTGTTTTGATTGACTTGTGTGCTATAATGTGAGTATACTAGAGAAAAGGAACATGGAGCGGGACGCCGGAAAGGAGCGAAGCGTATGAGCAATAAAGAAATGTGTATCAAACTGCTGGACAGTGTGCCGGAGTATAAACTTGGCTATGTCCTTGCCTACATTCAGGGAATAACGGCCGATGAGGAGGCAGACGACCTCTTTTGCCAGCGGATGCTTGAAAACTATGAAAACGACCCGGACCCGGAAAAAGGCCGTACCTTCACCCTGGAAGAGTGCAAGCGTGAGTGGGGGCTGGACTGATGTACCGCATCGTCCTGAGGAAAAGCGCAAAGAAGTTTATTGATGGGCTCCCGCGCAACGAGAAAGTGCGTGTCGTTTCGGCCATTGAGCAGCTTCCAAACGGTGAGGATATCAAGCAGCTAAAGGGACATCCCGGTATGCTCCGGCTCCGGGTGGGGCCATATCGCATCATCTACACAGTGGACCACGGCGAATTGGTGGTATGCGTGATCGACGCCGGACCGCGGGGACAGATATACAGGGATATATAGCAATAGCGGGACAGGGTGACCTGTCCCGCTATTTTCCGTCCACTTCCAGTTCGATGATCTCCAGGCCCTGGCGCATGGCGTAGAGCATGGTGGCGCGGGTGCCGCCGGGGGAGCCGTTGTAGGCCGCAATGAGATAATGGGAGGCGTCCACCATGTACCGGTTGCGGTCCATCATGCAGTCGGGCGTATAGGCCCGATGCAGGACGGTGAGGGTGTCGCATTCCTCCGCCAGACGGAAGTAGCGGCTCTTCCAGAGGCCGCTCCACTTTGCCTCCTGGCCCGCGTGGGGCACGGCGGCCTCCAGCGTCACGTCCGGGTGCTCGTCCCGCAATGCCACCACCGCCTCGCCGAAGTACATATCCGCGCCGGTGGCCATGCCGCATATGAAATGGCGGCATCCGGCGGCATACAGCGAGGCCAGCACGTCGGCGATGGCCTGTTTCAGATTCAAACATCTGGGGTCGCGCTCATTGTCGCCCCAAGGCAGCTTGTCGGCCCGGTGGCCGGTAAAGCAGCATGTTATTTCCCGTTCCATGGACCCATTATGGCATAGACCCGCCCTCATTGCAATCAAATATTTCCAGCGCTGTTTTTGTTGGCCCATGAAAGTTTCGGCGAAAAGTTGGCATAATAGTGCTTGTACAAATTTTAAGTTCAATGGAGGCATACGTGATGAAGACCATCATTTCCACCCTGTTGGCGGCGGTCCTGGTCCTTTCGGCCCTGGCCGGCTGCTCCAGGGATATGGACGGCGCCAAGGCATCCCCCATCCCGGCGGCCACCGAAACGGCCCGGCCCACGGCCACCCCTGCTCCCAGTCCCAAGCCCACCGATAAGACCGCCGACGGCGTCATCGACGAGGATCAGGACGCGGAGGACGGTGTCATCGGCGCCGGCGAGGACGCGGTGGACGACCTGATCCGGGGCGGCAAGGAGGCCGTGGACGACGTGGCCCAGGCCGGCGAGGACGCCGTGGGCCACCTGACCGGCGACGCCCCCGAGGCGACGCCCAAGTCCGACAAAGACAAGTAAAAGACGTGCGGTCCGGCCTGCGCCGGGCCGCACTTATTATTCCACCGCGGACAGAAAATAACAATTTATTCACAACTTACAAAACTTATTGACAAGACATAAAATTATTGGTAAGATTGACTTAAATGTGGGGGTACATAAGCGTTTCGTAACGGAGAAGGGCCCATTTTTACGCTCTTTCTCACCCATGACCCCGGCAAATATTTGAAAAGGAGACTACACCTATGAAGAAATTCCTTGCGATCGTCCTGGCGCTGGCTATGGTCATGAGCCTGGGCGCCGCCGCCTTTGCGGCGGAGGAGCCCGACGTCAGCGGCCTGAAGGTGGGCGTGTTCTGGTACGCTTTCAGCGACGCCTTCCTGTCCACGGTCCGCGCGTCCCTGAACGAGCAGCTGGAGGAGGCCGGCATCGAGTATGACGACTTCGACGCCAACAACACCCAGGCCACCCAGCTGGAGCAGGTCCAGACCGCCGTTACCAACGGCTACAACGTGCTGGTGGTGAACCTGGTCACCTCCGGCTCCGCCGACGCCGCCGAGCAGATCCTGCAGGCCGCCGGCGACCTGCCCGTGATCTTCTTCAACCGCGCCGTGGAAGGCGACGGTGAGGAGCACACCGTTCTGGACGCCCATGAGAACATCTCCTTCATCGGCACCGACGCCCCCGAGGCCGGCCACATGCAGGGCCAGATGATCGGCGAATTCCTGATGGAGAACTATGACGACGTCGATCTGAATGGCGACGGGGCCATCTCCTACGCCATGTTCATGGGCGACGCCGCCAACGTGGAGGCCATCTACCGCACCCAGTTCGGCGTGGAGGACGCCGACGCCATCCTGACCGAGAACGGAAAGCCCGCGCTGGTCTACTTCAACGAGAGCAACACCGATAAGTATCAGCTCGACCCCAACGGCGCCTGGTCCTCTGCGGCTGCGTTCGACTTCATGAGCACGAACCTTGCTGAGTACAGCGAGGCCAACGGCAACATGATCGAGCTGGTCATCGCCAACAACGACGATATGGCCATCGGCGCCATCTCCGCCCTGCAGGCCGCCGGCTACAACATGGGCGACGGCGAGTGCACGAAGATCCCCGTCTTCGGCGTGGACGCCACCCAGGTGGCCCAGGACGCCATCGCTGCCGATCAGATGACCGGCACCGTCAAGCAGGATAACGTGGGCATGGCCGCCGCCATCACCGGCGTGCTGAAGGGCCTTGCCGGCGAGAGCACCATGGCCGACGCCGTCTCCGCGGTCGCCGAGTCCGACGAGATGTTCTCCGTGGCCGAGGGCTTCGCCAACAAGCTGTTCGTGGCCTACGCTCCCTTCACCGCGTAATTTAGTTTAACGCACATAGTTTCCAGGGGCAGCCGCTTTTCCGGCGGCTGCCCCGTCGGTGATTTACCGGCATGGCCGCCCGGGCGGCCAAACATCAGCAGCAGGGGAGGAATGAAGGTATGCAGAATGACTGCCTCCTGAAAATGACAGACATCACCAAGACGTTCCCCGGCGTCAAGGCCCTGGACCATGTGTCCCTGGAGCTCCAGGCGGGCACGGTCCACGCCCTCATGGGCGAGAACGGCGCCGGCAAATCCACGCTTATGAA
>CANRKN010000109.1 GCA_947631215.1 uncultured Oscillospiraceae bacterium
CCCATGGCGTAGGGCATGACGATCATGCCCATGACCCCGAAGCCGAAGCCGCATACCGTATTGAGCACGCATCCCACAGCGCTGGCCAGCAGCACGATGGCGTACATCATGGCGCTCCCCTCCTTGTTTGCCCTGTACGGTAAAATAGCGCCAAAGCCGCTATTTTACTCAAAAATATTATTCTCCCCCTGGGCGTCCAGATGAAGCTGGCGGAAATACTTTTCATAGTCAGCCCGGAACATCTCCCGGTAGGCGGCGTTGTCGGAGTGGTGCAGTTCATGCAGGTACCGGTGCTCCTGGCCGCTGATGGCCGTGTCGTCCCGGCTGAGCATATAGATCGCCAGGTCCGAGCACTGGTCGGACACGCGCTCCAGGTTCTGGAGGATATTCTGGTACTGGATGCCGGCCGTCACGCCGCAGGCGCCGGCGGTCATCCGCTCCACATGGCGGGCCTTCATGACCTCGACAAGGTCGTCGATGACCTCCTCCAGGGGCTCCACCGCCCGGGCCCGGCCCCTGTCGTCCTTCAGGAAGGCGTCCACGGTGAGGGCCAGGATATCGCCCACCACGGCGATGGACCCCTGCAGGTCCGTCCGGGCCTGGGGCGAGAAGGTCTCACCGCTCTCCGCCAGACGCCGGGCGTCGTGCTGGATGTTCTGGGCCAGGTCGCCGATGCGCTCAAAGCAGGTGAGAGCCTTGATGAGGAAGTTCTGGCTGCGGGTATGGGCGGCCAGGGTAATATAGGGGGAGAGGCTCACGATGTACTGGTTGGTGGCGTCCGCCATCCTATCCAGCAGCGCCTCCCGCTGGTCCACCTTCTCCGCCTTTTTGGCGTCATACCCGAACAGCTGTCCGGCGGCAGTCTCGTAGTTGTCCCGGGCCACGGAGGCCATGTGGCCGATGAGGTGAGCCGCCTGGTCCAGGGCCACGGCGGGGTTGGAGATGAGGCGGCTGTCCAGCTCCCGCAGGCCCTCCTCGATGTCCCGCTCCTCCGGGTCCATGGGCTTGTCCGGCACCAGCTTCTCCGCCACCCGGGCGAATACCCCGGACATGGGAAGCAGAAGTACTGCCGGCACCAACCGGAACAGGCCGTGGACGTTGGCCACGCCGCCGGAGTCCAGCATGGTGTTCCACAGTCCGTCGCCTATGACACACATGGCCCGGCCCGCGGCCAACACCGCCGTCACCAGCAGCGCCGCGCAGATATTGTAGATCACATGCACCGTCACCGTGCGCACCTGCTCAGGCTTGGCCCCGATGCGGCAGACCAGCCAGGCCGAGAGGCTGTCGCCCATATTCACGCCCAGGATCACCGCCACGATGCCGCACAGCCGCAGGCCGAAGGAGCTGGCAAAGGACTGCAGGATGCCGATGACGGCGGAGGAGCTCTGGATAACGCAGGTGGCGGCCGCGCCGGTGAGGAAGCCCAGGATATAGTTTCCCTCCAGCTTCATGAGGAAACCGCCCACGGTGCCGCTCAGGCCGCTGACCGCGTCCCGCATGTAGATGAGCCCCATGAACAGGATGCCGAAGCCCACGGCGATGGAGCCGGCGCTTTTGGCGGCGCTCCTTTTCACGAACATGATCATCACGATGCCGGCGATCAGGGCCAGGGGCGCGAGATTTTCCGCGTTGAGCATGTACAAAAGCCCCGTGGCGCCGCTCTCCACATCCATGAGCCGGATGATCTGGGCGGTGATGGCCGTGCCCACGTTGGCGCCCAGGATGACGCCGATGGACTGACGGAAGGTGAGAAATCCCGCGCCCACCAGGCCCACCGTGAGCACGATGGTGGCGTGGGAGCTCTGGATCATGCAGGTGACGAACATGCCCAGGATGAAGCCCAGAGCCGGTTTCGCCGTCACCTTTGCCAGCGCCGAGCGCATGGCCCCGCCGGAGCAGCTCTTCAGCCCGTCGCCCATGACGCGCATGCCGTACAGGAACATGGCCAGCCCGCCCAGCAGGGCGATCAATTGATACATAAGGTCCATGGCGCCTCCCCCTTGTTCATTTGTCAATCAAAGCCGAAACTTTCTCAGGATATATATTACCTGAATACAAGCCGGAGTGCAAGAAAAACCGGAGCGCTTACCGCGCCCCGGCCTCTTTAATTTTTGCATCGTATCCGCTCACATGATCTTGCGGAACAGGGCCTTGAAGTCCTCCACCGTGGCGCTCTTGGGGTTGCCGGGGGCGCAGGCATCCGCCGCGGCGGACTGGGCCAAAAAGTCCAAGTCCTCTTCCTTCAGCTTGTCCAGCTTCGCGGGGATGCCCACGTCGGCGGACAGCTTCTTCACCGCCTCGATGGCGGCGGCGCGATATTCGCTCTGGCTCATATCGTCCACGCCCTTCACGCCCATGGCCCGGGCGATCTCGCGATACTTCTCGCCGGTGGCGTCGGCGTTATACTCCATCACGATGGGCAGCATCATGGCGCAGGCCACGCCGTGGGGCGTGTCGTACACCGCGCCCAGGGTGTGGGCCATGGAGTGGGCGATGCCCAGGCCCACGTTGGAAAAGCCCATGCCGGCGATATACTGGCCCAGGGCCATGCCCTTGCGGCCCTCGGGGTCGTTCTTCTGGGCGGCGCGCAGGTTCGCGGAGATGAGCCGGATGGCCTCCAGGTGGAACATGTCCGTCATCTGCCAGGCCGCGGCGGTGGTGTAGCCCTCGATGGCGTGGGTCAGGGCGTCCATGCCGGTGGCGGCGGTGAGGCTCTCGGGCATGGACAGCATCATGTCCGGGTCCACGATGGCCACGTCGGGGATGTCGTGCACGTCCACGCAGACGAATTTGCGCTTGCGCTCCACGTCGGTGATGACGTAGTTGATGGTGACCTCCGCGGCGGTGCCGGCGGTGGTGGGCACGGCGATGGTGAACACCGCGTGGTTCTTGGTGGGGGCCACGCCCTCCAGGGAGCGCACGTCGGCGAACTCCGGGTTCGTGATGATGACGCCGATGGCCTTGGCGGTGTCCATGACGGAGCCGCCGCCCACGCACACGATGCTGTCCGCGCCGAAAGCCTGGAAGGCGGCCACGCCGGCCTGGACGTTCTCGATGGTGGGGTTGGGCTTGATGTCCGTGAAGATGGTGTACTCCATGCCCTTTTCCTTGAGGGCGTTCAGGATGCTGTCGATCTGACCGGACTTGACCACGTGATTGCCGGAGGCGATGAAGACCTTTTTACAGCCGTGAGCCGCCAGCTCGTTGCCGATCTCGGCCACGGCCCCTGCGCCGTGATAGGATACGTTGTTCAGTACGATACGATTTGCCATGATTTTATTCCTCCTGATTGTATATTAAATAGTTTTTCCGCTCTTACGCCAGATACCCCTCCCGGGGCGTCACTTTGAAAAACGCCGCCGACTGCCGCAGCTGGTCATCCGTGAGGGTCTGCCTGATGGGAAGATGGGCGATCTTCATCCAGATCTCCGCCGCTTTCTCCGCCGTCTCGATGAGCCCGAAGGTCTCGTCCAGGTCCCTGCCCGCGCCGTATATGCCGTGCTGGGCCCAGACCACCAGACGGGCCGTGCCCATCTTCTCGGCGGTCGCTTCGCCGATCTCGTTCGTCCCGCAGGGCATCCAGGGCAGCACGTTCACCCCGTCCGGGAACACCATGATACACTCGTTGTTCATCTGCCACAGCGTCCGGGTGAAGGCCCGCTCATCCAGGTCGTGGACGTAGGTCATGGCGAGTAAATTCGCCGGATGGCAGTGCATGACCACACGGTTGGCCGGGTCCACGGCAAGGCGCGCCGCGTGGCTCATCATGTGGGCGGGGAACTCGCTGGTGAACTTTCCGCCGTCGGTGAAGCCCCAGAGAAGCTCCGCCGCGGCGCCGCTGTCCGTGAGGCGCACCAAGCCCAGGTTGACCTCAGGGGCATACTGCACGTTTTTGAAATACTTGCCCGTGCCGGTGACGAGAAAATATTTCCCGTCCAGGGCCGGGGTCTCAAAGCCGGTGGGGAGGGTGCGGATGACGGCGTTTAAGTTTACATAATCTTCTACTTCCGTCTCGTCCAGCAGCAGGCTTATATTGCCGCCGTTGCGCTCGTCCCAGCCGTGGGCGTACATATTTGTCGCGGTGCGCACCATCTCCGCCATGAAGGGCGCGGTGAGGATGTCTTTCATGGTTCTGCCTCCTTATCTTGTCACGACGTCCACGGGGACATTGAATATTCCAGCCACTTTCAGGATGGTGGAACTGGCGGCCGGTGCGGGTGTTGATGGCCAGATGGTACCTCATATCATCACCCGCATATCAGTATAGCATATCACGCCCCCAAATCAAAGATGATAGCTTCAAATTCCATAGCTTCTCCTCCCTGGCTCAAATAGTCCTTTATATCCCGCCCGGGAAAGCAAGGGCCGGGGCGGCATTTGTTGCTTTTCCGGGACAAATGGTCCATAATGGGGAAAAACCGAAAGGGGGCGGACGGGGTGCGGGATATGGTCAGGGGCGGCATCGCCAGGAGCCTTATTGCCTTCGCCGTCCCCCTGGTGCTGGGGAACCTCTTTCAGCTGGCCTACAACGCCGTGGACGGCATGGTGGTGGGCCGCTTCGCCGGGGACGGGGCCCTGGCCGCCGTGGGCACGGCGGACCCGGTGATGAACCTGCTGATTCTGGGCGTGACGGGCATCTGCATCGGCGCGGGGGTGCTGATGAGCAATTTCTTCGGCGCGGGGGACTATGCCGACCTCAAAAAAGAGCTGGCCGCCATGCTGGCATTGGGCATGGGCCTCGCGGCGCTCATCCTGGTGCTGGGGCTCATCCTCTCCCGGCCCATATTCCTGCTCATGCAGGTGCCGGCGGAGGTCATGCCGGAGGCGCTGTTATACATGCGCATCATCTTTCTGGGCATGCCCTTCACATGCCTATATAACATCTACGCCGCGGCCCTGCGGAGCATCGGGGACGCCAGGACGCCCACGGTGTTCCTCGCCGCCTCCTGCGTGATGAACGGCCTTTTGGATGTGCTGTTCGTGGCCGTGTTCCACTGGGGCGCGGCGGGCGCGGCTGTCGCCACGGACCTGGCCGCGATGGCCTCCGCGTTGGCCTGCGTGGTATATACATATAAAAAAATAGACCTTCTCCGGCTGGGTCGGGCGGACCTGCGGTCTGATAAGGCTCTCATGGGTCGGACGGTGCGCTACGGCGCCGCCACGGCGCTGCAGCAGTGCAGCCAGCCGGTGGGCAAGCTCTTCATCCAGGGCATGGTGAACTCTCTCGGCGTCAGCACCATGGCCGCCTTCAACGCCGTGGGGAAGATCGAGGACTTCGCCCTGGTGCCGGAGCGGAGCCTCGCCAACGCCATGACCACCTTCACCGCCCAGAACGACGGCGCCGGGCGCAGGGACCGGGTCCGGCAGGGGCTCATCAAAGGGCTTCTTTTGGAGCTTGCCTATTTCGTGTTCATCTGCACGCTGATACTCTGGCTCCACCGGCCCATGCTGGGGCTCTTCTCCGGGGAGGCGGCCACTCTGGACGAGGGCAGCCGGTATTTCCGGGTCATGGCCTTTTTCTACTGGCTGCCCGCCCTCACCAACGGCATACAGGGCTTTTTCCGGGGCATGAAGCACATGAAGGTGACGCTCTTCCTCACCCTCACCCAGATATCCGTCCGGGTGCTGGTGACATGGCTGGTCATCGGGAATCTCGGTATCACAGGCATCGCCTACGCCTGCGCCGCCGGGTGGACCGCCATGCTCATCGCGGCGGCGGTCTACTTCCGCCGGGCGGTATATCCCGGCCTGCGCCAATGAGCCAAAGCCCCTGAAAAGGGCGGTTTGTTGACGGACAGGGCGTTTTGCGGTATAATCAGCATAACAAGAGACATTTCCCAGGAGGTCACCCATGGCTGAACGATATGTCCGGCGGCGCATGACCGACAGAAAGGACGGGCGGCGGCTGCGCACCATCTCCCCCCTGTTCCAGCTGTCCCCCTTCACCATGCTGAACGCCGCCGACGCCGCCAGCAGCTTCACCGACAGCGTGGACGCCGCCCCCATCGAGGCATGGCTGAAGGAGAAGCGCCGGGCCGGCGACGAGAACATGGCGGTGCTGCACGTGGTGCTGGCCGCCTATGTGCGCATGCTCGCCCTGCGGCCGGCCATGAACCGGTTCGTGGCGGGCCGGTTCATCTACGCCCGGAACAACATCGACATCATCCTCTCCCCCGGCGGCTCCGGCGGGGCGGATGCCGGCAGCCTGGACTTCACCGTCCGCTTCCAGCCGGGGGACACCGTGGCGGACGTGTACCGGAAGATCGGCGCCAGGTCCGAGAACCTGAAGGCGGACCAGTCCGCCGACAAGCTGGAGCGGGTGGCCGCCACGCTGGTGAAGACGCCCCGGTTCATCCTGCGGGCCGCCATCGGCGTGCTGCGCTGGCTGGACAGCCACGGGTGGCTTCCCACCTCCCTCACCGACAAGAGCCCCTGGCACGGCTCCGCCTTCATCTCCGACGAGGGGGCCTTCCATCTGCCCCCGGTGCGCCGCAGTCTCAACGAGCTGGGCGCCCTGCCGGTGACCATCTCCCTGGGCCGGGTGCGGACGGGCCTGGAGCCGGACAAGACCGGCCAGATTACAGAGCATAAGTATCTGGACTACACCGTGACCTACGACTGCCGGGTGGCCGACAGCGCCTACATAGGCTCCGCCTTCCGCTATTTCCGCTATTTCCTTTCCAACCCCGACGCCCTGGAATTTCCCCCGGACCGCGTCAACGAGGACTCGCTGTAAAACTTCCTTCCACATGAAAAAGGCAGCCGCTTTTGCTGAAATAGTCAAGAGATAGTAGACACAAAAAGTAACAGGTTAGGCCACCAGTTCTGTGCGAAACAGGACTGGTGG
>CANRKN010000110.1 GCA_947631215.1 uncultured Oscillospiraceae bacterium
ATGTCGGCCTTTGTAAAGCCGACCTGCCGCAAGGGACTTTTGATCCCCAGCTCCGCCACTGCCTGCAGGCCGGGGCGATAATCTCCGTTGTCGTCCAGATTGGAGCCCTCCGCAATACAGGCGATGGCCTCGTCATTGGCGATCTTGGTGATCTTCTCGAAGAGCTCGTGCTTGCACAGATAGCAGCGGTTTTTAGGATTCTGGGAAAAGCCCTCGATTTGCAGCTCCTCCGAATCACAGATGATGTGCCGGATGCCGTGCGTTTTGCAAAACGCCTTTGCCTCGTTCAGCTCCCTCTCGGGGAAGGAGCAGGAGCGGGCCGTGACGGCAATGGCCTTATCCCCCAGCGCCTCATGGGCGGCGAAGAGCAGGAACGTGGAGTCCACGCCGCCGGAAAAGGCCACCGCCACGCTGCCCATCCCCTGCAGGTATTTTTTCAGCTCCTCATACTTCCACAGCTGCTCCGCTGTGGGGTCCGCAAGTGTTCGTTCCATGTTTTTATACCTCCGTGTACTCCGTGCCCCGCCTTGTTCCCGCCGTCAGGTCCTTAACGACCTCCCCGGCGATGATGAGCCCCGCCACGGAGGGGACAAAGGCCGTACTGCCGGGAATATCCCGGCGGTCGGTGCAATGGCGCTTGGTGCCCGGCGGACAGATGCAGTGGGCGCGGCAGCTGATGGCCATATCCTCGATGGGCCGGATGGGCTGTTCCTCGGACCAGACCACCTTCAGCTTTTTGACGCCGCGCTTGCGAAGCTCGTGCCGCATGACCCGCGCCAGCGGGTCCACCCTCGTCTCGTAGATGTCCGATACCCGGAAGGCAGTGGGGTCCAGCTTGTTCCCGGCGCCCATACAGCTGATGATGGGGGTGCCGCTCTCGGCGCACTTCATCACCAGCGCGATCTTGGCCGAGACAGTGTCCACCGCGTCCACCACGTAATCATAATCGGCAAAAGAAAACGTGTCGGCGTTTTCTGGCAGGAAGAAGCAGGTATGCACCCGCACGTCCGCCTGGGGATTGATGTCCAGAATGCGCTCCCGCATGACCTCCGCCTTGAGCCTGCCCACCGTGGAGCGGGTGGCGTGGATCTGCCGGTTCAGGTTGGTGAGGCACACCCGGTCGTCGTCCACCAGGTCGAAGGCCCCCACGCCGCTGCGGCACAGCGCCTCGCACACATAGCCGCCCACGCCGCCGATGCCGAACACGGCCACCCTGGACCGGGCCAGCGCCTGCATGGCCTCTTTCCCGAAGAGCAGCTCCGTCCTTGAAAACTGGTCAAGCATTCCCGCACCTCAGTATTCAAACGTCCGGAGGAATTGCCGGGCCCGCTCTGTGGCCGGCCTATCGAAGAACGCCCTGGGCTCCCGGCTCTCCTCCACGATATGGCCGCCCTCCAAAAAGATGACCCGGTCCGCGATGGCTCTGGCGAAGGCCATCTCATGGGTCACGATCAGCATGGTGCTGCCGCTTCTGGCCAGGGCCAGCACCACCTGGAGCACCTCATGGACCATCTCCGGGTCCAGGGCGGCGGTGATCTCATCCAGCAGCAATATCTCCGGGTGCATGATGAGGGCCCGGACGATGGCCACCCGCTGCTTCTGTCCGCCGGATAGCTGCCGGGGATAGTCGTCCTTCCGGTCGGCAAGGCCCACCCGGTCCAGCAGCTCCAGGGCCTCCCTCTCCGCCTCGGCCCTCTGCCGCTTCTGTACCTTCAAGGGGGCCAGCAGGATATTTTCCAATATGCTCTTGTGGGGGAACAGGTCATAGCTCTGGAAGACCATGCCTATCTTCTGGCGCAGCCGGGAGATATCCTTGGCCCCGCGCCGCACCGGCTCCCCGTCCAGCAGCACCTCGCCGCCCTGGATATCCTCCAGGGCGTTGACGCACCGCAGAAGGGTGCTCTTGCCGCAGCCGGAGGGACCGATCACGACCACCACCTCGCCCCTGTTCACGGCCAGGTCCAGGCCGTCCAGAACGACATGCTCTCCGTATGCCTTCTTCAAATTCTTTATTTCAAGCAGGGCGTTTTCCATCGCCTATGCCCACCTCTTTTCCAAATAGCTCGCCAGCCGGCTGATGGGCCAGCAGATGGCGAAATACAAAAGCATCACCACCGCGAACAGGCCGAAGGCCGCGTTGGGCGATGCCTTCCGGTTGGCCTCGATGATCTGCTGGGCCACTTTCAGCACCTCCACCATGCCGATCATCATGACCAGGCTGGTGGTCTTGATCATGCGGGTGATGAGATTGATGGACAGGGGGATCAGCCGCCGCACCGTCTGGGGCAGGATCACGTACCGGTACACCTGCCCGGTGGTCAGGCCCAGCGCCTCGGCGCTCTCATACTGGATGCGGGGGATGCTGATGAGGGCCCCGCGGACCAGATCGCCCATCTCCGCCGTGCCCCAGAAGCTGAACACGATAATGGCGGAGGCCTCGGAGGACAGGTCCCATCCGAACACGCGGGTGGTGCCGAAGTAGACCACGAACAGCAGCACCATCTGGGGCATGATGCGCACGATCTCCAGATATACCCGGAACACGGCCTTCAGGACGCGGCTCCTGCCGGTCATGAGCACGCCCATCACCAGCCCCAGCACGATGCTGATGGCCACGGAGATGAGGCTGATGCGCACGGCCACCCAGAGCCCGCCCAGGAGCCGGACAAAGTTCCTGCCCTTGAAAAGGACGTCAAGGCCCAAACTCTGCATGGCGCAGCCTCCTTTCCACAATGCTGCCCAGCACGGACACCGGCAGCAGCATGATGAGGTAGAACACCACCAGCAGCGTCAGGCACTCCATGGTCTTGGCGTACATGCCGATCAGGTCCTTGGCCGTGAACATCAGGTCCATGAGGCTGATGGTGGAGAACACGCTGGTCTCCTTCAGGAGAAAGATCACGTTGGCGATGAGCCCCGGCACGCTCCGGGATACGGCCTGGGGCAATATCACATACCGAAACGCCTGCATACGGGTCATGCCCAGGCTCTCGGCGCTCTCCGACTGGATGGGGGCGATGCTCTCCAGGCCGCTGCGGATGGTCTCGGCCATATACGCGCCGCCCAGCAGCCCCAGCCCCAGCACGCCGCAGACCGCCGGGCGCATGCGCAGGCCGATCTTCGGCAGGGCGAAGTACAGGAAAAACAGCTGCACCAGCAGAGGCGTGTTGCGGAAAAGCTCGATGTACGCCGCCGTGATCTGCCGCAGCACCGGCAGGCGCAGATGCAGTATCACCGCGCCGAGGGCGCCCAGCAAAAACGCAAACAGGACGCCCTGCCAGCCGATCCTTACGGTCAGCCCCAGCGCGTCCCAAAAAAGCGGCAGATACTCCCGCATCGCCTCAAAGTCCATATAGTCCCACTCCTCTGAAACGGGGCGGGCAGAGACGTGCAAGCGTCGCTGCCCGCCCTATGCTTTTTCTATTCTATGCTCATTCGCCGGCAGGCGTCTCAGTGGCCTCGGCGGCCGTCACGCCGCCCTCTACCACCAGGGTGTCCTCATAGTCCGCGCCGTAGACGTCCAGCAGTGTGGCCTCGTAGTCGGCGTGGAAGAACTCCTCCTCGCCCAGGGCCTCGATCTCGTCGTTCAGCCAATCCAGCAGCGTGGTATTGCCCTTGGTGACGGCGGGGGCGATGGTGTCCGCGCTGCCCAGGGAGGGGATACCCACCACGAAGCCGGGATTCTCGATGGCGAAGGCGATGACCTCCGTGTTGTCGTTGGCCCAAGCCACGCCGTTGCCGTTCTCCAGAGCGGTCTTGGCCTCGGCATAGGCGTCGTATTTCTGCAGCTTGATGTCGGGATTGTTCTTTACAAGATAGGTCTCGGCGGTGGTGCCGGAGATGACGATCACCTGGTCATCCTCACCGATGTCGTCCAGACTCTCGATCACCGCGTCCTCCGGGGAGACCACGCCCAGCGCCACGTTCATGTAGGGCAGGGCGAAGTCCACTTCCTCCGCCCGCTCCTCGGTGACGGTGAAGTTGGCCAGGATGATGTCCACCTTGCCGGTCTGCAGATACTCGATGCGGCTGGCGGCCTCCGTGGAGACGAAGTTGACCTCCACGCCCAGGTCCTCGCCGATGCGCTTGGCGAAGTACACGTCGTAGCCCTGGTAGTCGCCGTTTTCATCCACATAGCCGAAGGGGCTCTTGTCGGAGAACACGCCGATGTTGATGACGCCGCTCTCTTTGATCTCATCCAGGGTCCGGAAATCGCCCTCGGCGGCATAGGCGAAAGAGGAAAAAGAAAATGCGAAGGCAAAAGTGATGGCGGCGGTGATAACGCGCCGGAAAATAGCTTTCTTCATGGTAAGACCTCCAAATCCAATTCATTATATTGCATTATCATACGGTTGTAAAGCTTACATGACCGAATCGAGCACAAAAAAGCCGGGGCTTCATAAGCTCCCGGGCACATGGCTTTTGCATTTCCAGTTATGAAATGTCAAACATCGGCGCAACAAAGGAAAGACGAATGCACCTGGCCATGGAAACATGCCCGGGAGGAACTCATTCGACAACACGCGATGATAACACGAGAAGCATATGTCCTGTTCACTGCATCCCACTCCTTTCCTGCATCGTTGCTCAGATTCGACGGTTGCTACTATACGCCCATTAACCTATCTTGTCAATAGGTAAATAGGAAAATTTTTAGTGGCCTCACATCGCTTCACGGCACCTATCTTTTTTATAGAGCTCATTCAACGTCTTTATCGCTCCAGTTCCCTGTGCTTTGTCTCTCGTTTCTGTTGGCGGCCTGTTATTTTTTCTGGCCGCTGCGCTCTCTCGCCCAGCATATCCCGCACATCCAGCTTGCTGTCATATAACGTGACAGCCTTGAACTCATCGCCGTAGGCGGCCTGCAGGCGGGAAGAGGCGGCGCGTTCCCGTTCCGGGCGCAGGGCCAGGCGGGCAGCCAGCAGTTCATCAGGGTCCGGGCCCTTGGCCTGCTCCTTCAACTCGGCATACTGCTTCAGCGCGTCATTCAGCTCAGCGGTGCATTTCTGCTCCTGCTGACCCAGCGCGGCAAGATCGGATTCCATCGCAGTAATGTCCTTTTTCACCGCGCCTATATGCTCTGGAACGTGATCTCCGCAACTGGTCTCCTCTTGCTCATTTGGCTTGTCCTTCTCCCGCTCACGTATTCTTTCTCACGGACATCGTTTACTTTGGACTGCGTTGCTCTGTTGCTTCAGAAATATATCCATGACGTCGGCACAAAGCCCCTGACGGTCATCATTCAGCCCAGTATTGAGGACCCCTATTGCGACCGGGCGGCCCGCACGGTTTATCTCAAAACTACATAGGGACGAAGAGAATCACCTCTATTCGGGTCACTTTATACACTACATGAAAGGCTCGTCCTATGGCAATCCATTTCTCCGCAAAAGACATATCCGGGTAAAGTATTTCGGCGTCTCGGACCGCTATTTTCTGGATATGCAGAATGATATCGATCTCCGGGAGCTGAAGGCCAGCATGGCCAAGGAGATACGGGATATCCGCCCGTTCCAGTCCGCGTCCGTATAAGTCATTCATAAAAGTCACCCTCCCTTGTGCGATGACAGCACAGGGGAGGGTTTTATTTGCTGCATGAAACTTGCGGTGACGTGTTCACCATGCTTATTCAACCGCCGCCTGGTCCCGCAGGAAGGACAGGAACCGGTCCACGCCGCCATGAAGCGCGTTGACAGCGGGCGGCCGGGCTCCCGGCAGGTCCGACACGTCGAAGAAATCGGCTGCGGCCATCAGAGGCGTGAGCATGAAGCTGTCGCTGCCGTATATGCCCTCCTCCAGGGCGATGAACTCATCCCCCCAGAAGCAGCAGTCCTCCGCGGCGATGCCATCGGACGCTATGAGCCTTTTGAGGATCGTGTTCACGTTGTCGCTCTTGTCGGAGATGCCCACCTCCAGGTACTTCCCGTCGCAGGTGGGGCTGACGGCGAGACCGTTTGCCTTTCCCGCCGCCTGCGCTATATCGATGAGGCAGCGCAGGCCGCCGACGCCAAGGCTCCGCAGGGTGCTCTGCAGGGCCTCCGTCTCCCCGGCCTGCATGAACAGGTTGTCGCCCCTATCTATCCCCGCCGCCAGGTCTATCTTGCAGTAGTTCGGCCTGTTGAACACGATGTCCGTGTTCAGGCCATACTTTTCCAGCAGCTCCATGTGGATGTCAAAAGCCGTGCGGTGGATGGCCTCGCGGGTGCTGTCATCGGGAAGGCGGTCCGCAAAAACGTAGGGCTCCCCATGGTCGAAGGCATAGTTGAACGCGCCCCGGCCCAGGCCGAGACAGAGGTTTTCAAGCTGTTTTTCCGTAAAGTATGTATGGAGCTGTCCGCCGGCGACGCGGTCATAGGTGGTGCCGCTGATGATCGCCAGCTTCACCCCAGTATCCAGAAGCGGGGCCATGGCCGTCACCGCCTCTGTCACAGGTGCCCGCCGGGAGAGGACCGCCGTCCCGTCCCAGTCAAAGAAGATGGCCTTATACTTTTTCAAAGTACTTTCCTCCCGCTGTTTCCAGCGTTACCTCATGCCCAAAGACAGAAAACCGCACCGGGCCGCCCTCCAGGAGGGCGAACTCGGCCCCCGCTCTGCCCACGGTGACCTGCAGCCTTGCGCCCCGGAACAGCACCTGGAACCGATAGCTCTCCCACTGTTCGGGCAGGCGGGGCGCAAAGGACAGCTTCGATTTTTGCAGGCGCATCCCGGCAAAGCCATTGATCACCGCCTGCCAGGTACCGGCCATGTTGGCGGCGTGGATGCCGGCATAGAAGTTGTTGTGGTAGTCGTCCAGGTCCATCCGGGCGGAGTCGGAGAAGTATCCATACGCCTGGTCCATATACCCGATGC
>CANRKN010000111.1 GCA_947631215.1 uncultured Oscillospiraceae bacterium
GGGATATCCTCGGTCAGGTCGTAGGTCTGGCCGTCCACCAGGGCCCGGACATAGCCGGAGCGCTGGGCGTCCTCGAATATCTTCCGGTGCTCCCCCTTCTTCCCCCGGATGACCGGCGCCATGATCTGCAGCTTCGTGCCCTCGGGCAGCTCCATGATCTGGTCCACGATCTGGTCGATGGTCTGCTGGCGTATCTCCTTGCCGCACTTGGGACAGTGGGGTATGCCGATCTGGGCCCAGAGAAGGCGGAGATAGTCGTGTATCTCCGTCACCGTGCCCACGGTGGAGCGGGGGTTGCGGGAGGTGGTCTTCTGGTCGATGGATATGGCGGGAGAGAGCCCGCCGATGAAGTCCACGTCCGGCTTATCCATCTGGCCCAGAAACTGCCGGGCGTAGCTTGAAAGGCTCTCCACATACCGCCGCTGGCCCTCGGCGTAGATGGTGTCGAAGGCAAGGCTGGATTTGCCGCTGCCGGAAAGGCCGGTGAACACCACCAGCTTGTCCCGGGGCAGCTCCAGGTCTATATTTTTCAGGTTGTTGGCTCGCGCCCCCTGGATGACGATCTTCTCTGGCATAGTCTTAAGTTTCCTCGCTGGCGCCAGGCGCCAAATATGTAACGATTTATTATACACTACGGGGAAAGCAAATTACAACAAAAAGAGCAAAATTAATGGACCATTCAAAACTTGCTGTCGCCGCCCGGCTGGACCAGCGGGAGAGCAGCGCATATCTCCTCCGTGAGGGCGCGCATCTCCGGTCCTTTCCGGGTCTTGCCAAGGCGTTTGGCGTATGCCCCGCCGCCCTCAAAGCTGTCCAGCATCAGCGTCCATATGGCCTTCATCCGGTTCATGGCGCTGGCCGGGCCGCCGAATGCTGCGGAGTATTCATCCCACAGCGCCTCGTTGAATGCTGTGAGCGTCTCCCGGTCCGGCTCTGTGCCGCCGAGACGCGTGACCAGCGCCGGGTCCGCCACCAGCCCACGGCCTATCATGACGGCGTCCAGCCCGGGAAAATGCTGTTCAAGGGCGCGTATGTCCACGGGCGTACACACGTCGCCATTGTAGCATACCGGCGCCCGGCTGGCCGCAAGAGCGGCCCCAAAGGCGTCAGGGTGGACGGGCCCCTCGTACATCTCCCTCGCCGTCCGGGCGTGGATGATGAGCTCAGAGACGGGATAATCGTTGTATATGTCCAGAATGGACCCAAACTCGTTCGTGTCCCGGACGCCAAGACGGGTCTTTACGGAAATCTTTACAGGCGCGGCGGCGAATATGCCGTCCAGCAGCCTGCGGAGGCTGTCCAAATCCGCCAGCAGGCCCGCCCCCTTCCCCTTGGCGGTGACGGTGCCGGAGGGGCAGCCTACGTTCAGGTTGACCTCCTCGTACCCCATGTCTGCCAACGCATTGGCCGCCCAGAGGAAATCGCCGGCGTTTTTGGTAAGCAGCTGGGGCGTCAGGGGGACGCCGGCGTTGTTTTCCGGGACCACCTGCCGCTTTTCCCGGGGAGGGAAGATATGGTTCTGGGTAGGGCTGAGAAAGGGCGTGAAATACATGTCCACGCCCGGAAAATACCGCCGGTGCAGCCGGCGGTAGATATAGTCCGTGATGCCCTCCAGGGGCGCAAAATAAATCTTCATGCGTCCATTGTATCACACGCCCGCCCTTGCGCACAAGGGCCCAGTGTGGTACACTTTTCCCAGCGAAAGGAGCGCGTCACATGGCAAGAGAGATATGGTCCGCCAAGGACATGGAGGCGCTGGCCCTGGACTGGGGCTTTCTCCCCTTTTTCAAAAACGACATCCCCGGCTTCTCCATCGAGGAGCACACCCCGCCGGAGCTGTGGTATGACAGCGAGACCGGCGAGTGGGGCCCCTGGGACTGGAAGGGTCCCGTGGCCAGCGCGGGAACCTGCGTGTACGGCAAGCTCTTTTGGAAGAAGGCCGGCTTCGTGAGCCTGGAATGGTTCCCGGACTTTGCCAATCTCCGCCGGGACGGGTACGACTTCGACGCCCGCTTCGACGACGGCCTTGCCTCCTATAAGGACAAGGAGCTCTATGACGCCGTCGCCTGTTGGGGCTCATTGCAGACCGGGCAGCTCAAAAAGACCTGCGGCTATGGGGGCAAGGACGGGAAAAAGGGCTACGAGACCTGCATCACCCGGCTTCAGATGCAGACCTATATCAACGTGGTCAACTTCGACTACGCTCAGGACAAATATGGCCGCCCCTACGGCTGGGGCATCGCCCGCTACACCACCCCCGAGGCCCAGTTCGGCGCCGACGCCGTCACCGCCGCCTACAGCCGCAAACCGGCAGAATCTCTCCGTCGGATGCTGGAGCACCTCACAAAGCTCCTGCCCCAGGCCACGGAAAAACAGTTATTAAAGTTTTTGAACATATGAAATGAGCGTCACCCAAAAACATGGGTGACGCTCAAAGTTTGTCAGATCGTCAGTTCCTCGTCGGTGACGGTCCCCTTGCAGACGATGTTGGTGGGGCCGGTGAGGTAGATGTCCGTGACCCGGTCCCCTGTCCTCTCCACGTCAATGGTGAGGATGCCGCCGGGCATGTGGACAGCCACATCATGGCCGGATACCCTGCCCAGCAGGGACAGCGCAGCAACGGTCGACCCCGCGCCGGTGCCGCAGGCGTAGGTGAAGTCTTCCACGCCGCGCTCATAGGTCACCGCCCGTAGGCTGTCCGGGCCCAGGAAGTCATAGAAAGTCACGTTGGCGCCCTTTGGAAAAGCTGGATGGTACCGCAGCGTCCTGCCCAAGGCCCGGAGTGCCTCCTTGTCCGCGTGTTCCAGGCCCTCATAGTGCGTGACGGCGTGGGGCAGGCCGGGGTTCCCCAGCTCCACATAGGCACAGGTCCGGGGATTTCCGTCTACCTCCACGATCTTCTCCGGTTCCATGACCGTAGGCGGATTGAGCCGCACCCGGTAATGTCGGCCATCGATGCGGGTCCCCGTCACGGTGCCGGACATGGTCTCCACACGCTGGACATCCCCCGCCAGACCGACCTCATAGCCGTAACGGCAGATGCATCTTGCGCCGTTGCCGCACATCTCCCCCACGCTGCCATCGGAATTATAGAACAGCATCCTGTAGTCCCCGCCCTGCCGGGCCGGGCGCACCACCATCATGCCGTCCGCGCCGATGGACAGGTGCCGCTCGCAGAGGGTCTTGGCGATATAGGACAGCTTCTCGTCGGGGAGCGCCCCGGCCATATCGTTGAGGACGATAAAATCGTTTCCTGCCCCATTCATTTTCCAAAAGTCCATCGTCATCCCTCCAGCGCTTTCAGATATCCCGGCAGCTCAGAGATGCTGTCCAGAACTGCCGCGCCTGTAGCGGCGAGCCTCTCTATGCTCTGATGGCCTCCGGCGATGAGCACGCACCGGCAGCCAACGCTTTGAGCTACTTCAAAGTCGTGGACCGTGTCGCCCACGAACAGGGCGTCCTCCGGGGCTATGCCCTCCCTGCGCATATACCCGGCGGCCAGACCCGCCTTGCCGCCGCCCAGGTCGTCGGACATGCCCAGCACGGCGGAAAACGCCCTGTCCAGACCGTGGGCATGTACCTGCCGCTCCAGGTCGTCCTGCCGGGAGGCGGAGGCCAATATCTGCCGTAGGCCCATAGCATTCAGCGCTTTCAGCGTCTCCCGGGCTCCGGCCACCAGGGGACAGTCCTTCTCGTGGGCGCGGTAATCTGACATATATTCCTCCGCCAGGTCGAGATAGTCCTCCCCCGACATGTCCAGCCCCGCCAGGGCATAGTAATCCTTCACGGGAAAGGTGAATATAGCCCTATACCGCGCCAGTGCCCCAATGGGCTTGAGGCCACGACGGGCCAGAATGCGGTCCATGATGTCCAGACACACCTGCATGTCATCCAGCAGCGTGCCGTTCCAGTCCCAGAATACCGTCAAATTCCCTGCCCCCTTTCCAGGTTCTCTATCAACATAGCACGGATGCCGTGGTCCTGTCAACGCGGGGCCGGTTGATTTTCCCAGCGGTACAAGCTATACTTGACACGAACAAAACGAATGGGAGGCCGGACATGGACAAGCGCGGGGCTTTGCAGAATTACTTTGGGCACGACGCCTTCCGCCCCGGGCAGGAGGCGGTCATCGACACGCTGCTGTCCGGCCGGGATGTGATGGGCGTGATGCCCACCGGCGGCGGCAAGAGCGTCTGCTACCAGCTCCCCGCCCTGCTGCTCCCGGGCGTGGCGCTGGTGATCTCCCCGCTGATCTCCCTCATGAAGGACCAGGTCATGGCCCTTCGGGCCGCCGGGGTCCCTGCGGCGTACATAAACAGCTCCCTCACAGCCGACCAGGTGCGGCTGGTGTACCGCAACCTGCGGGCCGGTCAGTACAAGATTTTGTATATCGCTCCGGAGCGGCTGGACGGCGAGGGCTTTGCCGCCCTGGCCAGGGAACTGTCTGTCTCTCTTGTGGCGGTGGATGAGGCACACTGCATCTCCCAGTGGGGCCAGGATTTTCGCCCCAGCTACCTGCGTATCACGGACTTTCTGCAAAAGCTGCCCCGACGGCCGGTACTGGGGGCCTTTACCGCCACGGCCACGGTCCAGGTCCGGGAGGATATCCGTCGCATTCTTGGCCTGCGTGACCCTCTGTGCATGGTGACGGGCTTTGACCGGCCCAACCTCTATTTTGACGTGCAGCGGCCCAAGGACAAGCAAATGGCCCTCCTGGACGTGCTGGACCGGCGGCAGAACAAATGCGGCATCGTCTACTGCGCCACGCGCAGCACTGTAGAGGAGCTATGCGCCGCCCTGCAGGAGCGCGGCGTTCCCGCCACCCGCTACCACGCCGGCCTGGACCCGCAGGAGCGGCGGCAGAATCAGGAGGATTTTCTCTACGACCGCCGCACCGTGATGGTGGCCACCAACGCCTTTGGCATGGGCATCGACAAGTCCAACGTGAGCTACGTGATCCACTACAACATGCCCAAGAGTCTGGAGGCCTATTATCAGGAGGCAGGCCGGGCAGGCCGGGACGGCCAGCCGGCGGACTGCATCCTGCTCTACAGTCCCCGGGACGTGCAGACGGCGAAGTATCTCATCCAGAACAGCGAGGAAAACCCCGATCTGACCGCGGCGGAGCGGGCGGACGTCATGCGCCGGGACATGGTCCGGCTGGGCGTCATGACCGGCTACTGCAAGACCACAGGCTGCCTGCGTGGCTATATCCTGGACTATTTCGGCCAGGAGCATGCCGACCGGTGCGGAAACTGCGGCAGCTGCGCCGCGGCCTACACAGCGGCGGACATGACCCGGGAGGCTGTGACGGTCCTGACCTGTGTCCGGCAGGTCCGGGAGCGGCTGGGGTACGACCTGGGCTCTGCCCTGCTGACCCAGATCCTCCGGGGCAGCGCCTCCCAGCGGGTGATCTCTCTGGGGCTGAACCGGCTGGGCTCCTATGGGAGCATGAGGGATGCGGCCCGGCAGATGGTCCGGGACTATATCGAGCGGCTGACGGAGCTGGGGTATCTGCGCGTCGACCCGGTCCATGGCGGCGTCGGGCTGACAAAGCGTGCGGGAAACGTGCTGTATCAGGGCGAGAAGGTGCAGCTGCTGCAGCGAGCCGGCGCAGCCGGCAAAGACGCGCCCACGCCCCGCAGAGCGGCTTCCACTCTGCCGGCCGCCGAGGCGGACAGCGGCCTTTTCGACGCCCTGCGGGCTCTGCGCACACGGCTGGCCCGGGAGGAACGTGTGCCGCCCTACGTGATCTTCTCCAACGCCTCCCTGGCGGACATGGCCGCGAAGGCACCCCAGACGCCGGAGGAATTTTTATCCGTCTCCGGCGTGGGGCAGGCCAAGGCCCGGCGATACGGCGAGATGTTCCTCGCCGCGATCCGCGATTACGAAACGAGCGGTCAGGCTGGACCGGCGGAGAAAACGGAGAAGACGCCCGGCCCACTGGACGCCTACTATGAAAACTATGACGAGGACAGCCGCCTGACGGCCACCCGCCGGGGGCAGGTGGAGTATCTCACCACCATGCGGTATATCCGCCGGTATCTGCGTCCCGGCTGCCGGGTGCTGGACGTGGGCGCGGGAACAGGCCGGTACAGCCACGCCCTGGCCCGGGAGGGATACGCCGTGGACGCCGTGGAACAGGTGGAACACAATATCGAAGTATTCCAAAGGAACACCAGGCCCGGGGAATCCGTGTCTGTCCACCGTGGAGACGCCAGGGACCTGTCCGCCTTTGCCGGCGATACATACGATCTCACCCTCCTGCTGGGGCCCATGTACCACCTGCACTCTGAAGAGGACCGGCGCAGGGCGCTCTCTGAGGCGCTGCGGGTCACCCGGCCGGGCGGCGTTATCTTCGCCGCCTACTGCATGGGCGACGCGGCCCTTCTGGCCTACGGCTTTGGGCAGGGAAAAATACGGGAGCTGCTGGACAAGTGCGCCATCGACCCGGTGACCTTTGACGACTTTCCCCAGCCCTGGGACCTGTTCCAGCTGAGCCGTGTGGAGGACATCGACCGGCTCCGCCGGGGCCTTCCGGCGGTCGGCCTGCACCGATTTGCCGCGGAGGGCTACGCCAGACACCTGGGCGACCGGCTGGAGGCCATGGACGACGATACGTTCCGGCTGTTCCTGCGATACCATTTCGCCGTCTGCGAGCGGCCCGGTTTGCTGGAGATATCCAACCACGTGGTGGACGTGTTTCGGAAAAACTGAAAAATGAACTGCGACCCGTCAAGAGAACAATGAAAAAGAATAAGGATTTATCCCAGCCAGCAGGAAACTGCTGGCTGCT
>CANRKN010000112.1 GCA_947631215.1 uncultured Oscillospiraceae bacterium
ATCATAGTGTTTCATGTTCATTCCTCCGAGCGAACTTATTTTAGCACAAAACAGTCACAATTACAACTGTAATATGATAAAATTAGTCTTTTAAGGCGAAGGGGCGCAGTTCCGCATCCTGCTTGTCGCCGCTCTCCATGGCATAGGCCGACTGGATATAGACCCGCTTTCCGCCCTTCGTGGCTACAAAATCTATCTCCCTCGCCGTGCGCTTTTGCTTGCCCGCCTTATCCTTCCCATTGGCATAAACGACGCCCACATCCACAGCATACCGCCGCAGGACCAATTCATTGTAGATGATATTTTCCATGATGTGGGTCATCTCCATCTGCCGGAAGCCGGTGCGGGCTTTCCGAAGGCCAACATCTTCGCAGTAGTACTTATTGGGATAGTCGAAATATGCTTTCCCCTTCACGTCAAAGCGCTTGCACTGAGCAAACAGAAACGCATCCTCCAGGTACCCCATATAGGTACTGACGGTATTGCGCGAGACCTGTTCGCCCCTCCCCCGCTTCTGGGAGGAATTGATGGCATTTGCCATAAGGGTCCCTGTAGCGGATGTCGCGGGCCAGGTCCAGCTCTATGGTGATGATATATCGTCCTCAACGTCATGGCTCCGGAGATAGTCATAGTACAGTTTCCGCAGTAAATAGGACTTTCCGCACCGGCGTATACCGGTGATGACCTTCACCTGTCCGTCCCAGGCAAAGCTGATGAGCTGGTCCAAGTACTTGTCACGTTTGATCTCCAGGGGATGACCTCCATTGAAAACTTTTGCACATAGATAATAACAGTTTTCAATAGATATTATACGAACACAGTACCAGTTTGTCAATTATCAGATTGAAAACTTTTGTATATTTTGTGTCAACTTTTCAATTACATATTTTTGTCGAAAGACATACAAACAACATAAAAGTTGACTTGGTTTCTGCTCCGGGAACCCCATGGACTGAACAGAAAACAGGTCAACTTCTTCTATGTTGTGGAAAGAGCAAGCGTCGGGAAATGCCCTTATTCAGGGGCTTTCAGCTATGTGGGAACGCTCCACATCCCACTGGATGGGCTGGATGCCCATGTTCCGGACGGTGGTGATGACCTGGTCGTTATACTCCCCGTAGGGGCAGCGGAACAGCTCCACCTTTCCGCCGGTGATAGCCTCGATCTTGCCGCTGGCAAGGCTCACTTCGTCGATGATCTGCTTCTCCGACAGCTTTGCCATGTGGGGATGTGTGTCGGAATGGCTTCCAATCTCCATGCCCGCGTCGGCCAGGGCCTTCACGCTCTCCGGATATTTGTCCGCCCACTGGCCCACCAGGAAGAACGTGGCCTTCACGCCGTACTTCGTCAGGGTATCGATGAGCGTCTGGGTATCCTCATTGCCCCAGGGTGATGTGCGGGTGCGGCAGCGAAGAACAGGCATGTTTTCCTGCACACCCTCATAACAATGAATGCGTATCTTGCTTATGGAGGTGTACAATGTCCAAGGAAAAGAACGCCGTACCCACTTCCTGCAAGCCGCCCGCTATCCCCTGGCGCATCGTCCGTCTCTTCGACGGAACGCGCACGGCGGAACAGGTGGTATTGGACCTCATTAAGGTACATAACGTGTCATGATATCTGCAAAAGAGCACTACAAGGTCGCCCGCTACGCCCGCTTGTCCCGTGAGGATGGGGACAAGCTGGAAAGTGACAGCATCGGAAACCAGCTCCGTTTGATAGAGGACTACTGCGGCCGGCATACGGAGCTGGTCCTCACCGATGACTATGTGGACGACGGTTTCACCGGCACCAATTTTGACCGGCCGGCCTTTAAGCGGATGCTTGAGGACATCAACGCTGGCAAGATCGACTGTGTGGTCGTAAAAGACCTTTCCCGCTTCGGCCGGGACTACATCGACATGGGCTATTATCTGGAACGGTGGTTCCCCTCTCGGGATGTCCGCTTCATCGCGGTCAACGACGCCGTGGACAGCCTCCAGGGCCCCTACGATATGCTCCTGCCGCTGAAAAACGTCTTCAACACCCAGTACGCCAAGGACATCTCCTCCAAGGTCCGCAGTTCCTTCACCACCAAGCAGCGACGGGGTGAATTTGTCGGGGCTTTTGCCTCCTATGGTTATCTGAAAGACCCCGACAAGAAGAACCATCTTATCATTGACCCTGTTGCTTCCCAGGTCGTGAGGCGCATCTTCACAATGGCCGCCGCCGGGATCGGCCAGATACGCATCGCCAAAACTTTGAATGACGAGCATATCCCATGCCCCAGCGAGTACAAGCGCCTCATGGGCGAGCGGTACACCAACAATCACAAACTGGACTCCACCAGATACTGGACATATGCCACCGTCCACCGTATCCTGCGAAGCCAGGTCTATATAGGCACAGTCGTATCTGGCCGGTATGTCCGCCCCGGTATGCACGCGAAGGCAAAGGCCGCCCCGGAGCAGGATTGGATCGTCGTTGAGGGGATGCATGAGCCCATCATCTCTCAGGAGCTGTGGGATACCGTCCAGGCGCAGATAAGCGCCAACGCCCGCCCCATTGATTTCGAGGGAAATGTGAGTATGTACGCGGGGCTCCTCTCCTGCGGAGACTGCGGCCGCTCCTTGTGCAAGACCACCTGGAACGGACATGTGACGTACTCCTGTGGGTCATACCATCGCTATGGAACATCTGTCTGCTCTCCTCACTATATCAGAGAGGACACACTCTCTGATATCATCCTGAACGATATAAACCGTGTTATCCACGCCGTTACTGACCTCAAAACTCTGTCTGAGGAGCAGCGAGCCTCCTCCCCTGTTGTATCCCGCCGAGAGAACGAGTTGGCCCGGCTCCAAGGCGCTCTTGCCCGTATCCGTCATCTGAAGCAGAGCACCTATGAGGATTATCGGGACAAGCTTCTCAGCCGCGAAGAGTTTATGCGTTACAAGGCAGATTATGACCGGCAGGAGAGTGACCTTGAGGCACAGATCACCAAGGCAGGAAAGCAAGAACGGCCCGATGAAGTTCTGGAGCACTCATGGGTAGAACAGCTTGTCCGCCGCGGCGAACTGGAATCGCTCGATCGGGCAACGCTTGCCCAGACCGTCAAAAGCATCCGCGTTTTTGAGGACAAGCATATTGAGATAACCTATCTATTTTCCGACGAGCTAAACGTGCTTTTTGAAAACACAGATAGTACAACATTCTAAAGATAGAATAGAAATTATACTACATCTGCTGCTTTACATCATCCGTGCGGACAGTCGATGTTGGCGCCCAAAAACAAGAACTCCCAGCCCTACTTCGCCTTCTCATGCTCGATCATGGCCTTGACCATATCGGCTGCCTTATAGGCGGCCCCGGCGCACAGCAGGAGGCTCCCCCATCGGGGGAGCCTCCTGACTTTCATCGGGGTAAGTTAAACTGGGTAATTTTTTACTCTCCGGCGGGCTCCGCCGTCAGCTCCTCCAGACGCTGGGCGCACGATTCGTCCCCGGCCTCCGCGCCCTTGGCGTAGTACTCCAGGGCCTTATCCATATCCGGCTCCACGCCCTCGCCGTCCTCATAGGCCACACCCAGGATATACCAGCCCGCGGTCTGCCCGTCCAGAGACTCCTCCAGCAGGGCGACGCCCTTTTCGCCGTCCTGTTCCACGCCGATGCCGGCGACATACATACCTCCCAGGAGCATCTGGCAGTAGGGGTCACCCATATCCACGCCCAGCTGCAGCCACCGGAGCGCTTCCTCATAGTTCTGGTCCACGCCCACACCGTTGAGGTATATGTACCCCAGCTTGCCGGCGGCGCCGGTCTCGCCGTGGGACGCGGCCAGCGAAAGGAGCTCCACCGCTTTGGCGCTGTCCTGGTCCACGCCCTGGCCGTCCAGATAGCAGTTGCCCAGGGAGTAAGCCGCCTGGTAGTTTTCGTCCTCCTCCACGGCGGAGGTCAGAAGCTCCACAGCTTTGGCCTCGTCCTGTTCCAGGCCCTTGCCGTCCCGGTAGAGATAGGCCAGGATGCGCTTTTCGCTGGAGCCCAGGTCGTCCTCTTCCTCCTCCTTGGTCAGGCTTGCGGCCAAGCTCTCATAGAGTTCTTGGGCCTTCGCCTCGTCCTGCTCCACACCTTCGCCGTTGGCGTACATGACCGCCAGGTAATAGATAGCCTCCTCGTCATCGTCCTGAGCGGCCTTTTCAAACCACTCCGCCGCCTGGGTGTAGTCCACATCAACAGAGCCCTTTCCGAACAGATAGAACTCCCCCAAGGCCTCCATGGCCGAGGTGTTATCCTCGTCCAGCTCCAGCGCCTTGTTGCAGAGCTCAAAGCTCTTGTCCAGGTCCACCTCCACGCCCTTGCCGTGGTAATAGAAATTGGCCAGGTTCGACGCGGCCAGGCTGTTGCCCATCTCCACGGCTTGGGCGAAGAGCTCCGCGGCCTTGCCGTAGTCTTTCTCCACGCCCTCGCCGCGGCCGTACATCACGCCCAGGTTGTTGACGGCCATGCTGTGGCCCAGTTCCGCGGCCTGGGTGTAGTACTCCATGGACTTGCCATAGTCCTGCTCCACGCCCTGGCCGCGGGAATATGCCAAGCCCAGGTTATACGCAGCGGAGGCGTGCCCCAGCTCCGCCGCCCGGGTGTAATACTCCACAGCCTTGGTGTAGTCCTGCTCCACGCCCTCGCCGTTTTTATACAGTACGCCCATGTTGTACATGGCGTCGGGGATGCCGTGCTCCGCCGCTTGGGCATAATACGCCGCGGCCTGGGCGTCGTCCTGGTCCACGCCCTCACCGAAGTAATACATGTCGCCCACGTCCTCCGCCGCCCGCCAGCAGCCGTCCTCCACGGCGGCAGTGTAGAGCGCAAAGGCCGTTTCGTAGTCTTCCTCCACACCGTAGCCATAGTAATAAAGACGAGCCAGTATCCGCGTCTCAGCGGCTGTGAGGTCCTCTTCCGCCTTTTCCGTGAGCTGGGCGGCCAGGCTCTCGCGAAGCTCCTGGGCCTTGGCCCCGTCCTTTTCCACGCCCTTGCCGCTCTTATAGAGCCTTGCCAGGGCATACGTGGCCTCCGCCTGGTCCTGTTCGGCGGATTTTTCATACCATTCCGCCGCCTGGGCCGGGTCCGCGTCCACCGCGCCATAGCCGTTTTCGTAGAAGTCGCCCACCATGTACATGGCGTCCGCGTCGTCTGCGTCCGCGGCCTGACTGTAGAGCTCAAAGGCCCTGGCTTTGTCAAGCTCACGGCCGTCGGCGTAGTTATAGGCGTCGGCCACGGTGGTGCTCATGGAGCCGACGGCACCCAGGTCCGCGGCTTCTTCGTAATAGTCCAGGGCCTTGGCTTTATCCTCCTCCACGCCGTTGCCGTAATAGTACATTGAGCCCAGGTTGTACATGGCCTCAGGGACGCCCTGTTCCGCCGCCTGATTGAAGAACTCCAAAGCCTTGGCAGTGTCCTTCTCCACGCCCTGGCCGACGTAGTAAAGACCGCCCAGGTTCACCATGGCCTCCGCGTCGCCCTGGGCCGCAGCCTGGGCATAATACTCCGCGGCCTTGGCGATGTCCTGTTCCACGCCCTCGCCATGGGCGTACATATAGCCCAGGTTGTACATCGCGTCGGCGAGGCCCAGCTCCGCCGCCCGGGCGTAATACTCCACGGCCTGGGCGTCGTCCTGTTCCACGCCCTCGCCATAATCGTACATCACGCCCAAGTTGTACATGGCCATTTCTTCGCCCTTTTCCGCGGCCTGGGTGTAAAGCTCAATGGCCTTTGCGTAGTCCTGCTCCACGCCTTCGCCGTTGGCATACATATAGCCCAGAGCGCTCAGAGCGTCGGTATAGCCCTGGGCCGCGGCCTGTTCAAATAGCTCCGCCGCCCGGATATAGTCCTCCTCCACGCCGTAGCCGTGCTCATAGAGCTTGCCCAGAGCCCACTTTTCAGAGGCGTCCATCTCGCTTTCGTCCACAGCGGTGAGCATAGCGGCCAGATCCTCGCGAAGCTCCGCCGCCTTGGCCTCGTCCTTCTCCACGCCTCTGCCGTCTTCATAGAGCTTCGCCAGGTAATACATGGCCTCCGCCTGGTCCTGTTCGGCGGCCTTTTCATACCACGCCGCCGCCTGATCCAGGTCCACATCCACCACGCCGTGGCCGTTTTCATAGAAATCGCCCACTGCGTACATGGCGTCGGCGTCGCCGTCCTCCGCGGCCTGCGTGTAGTACGCAAAGGCCTTGGCGTAGTCCTGCTCCACCCCGTCGGCATACATGTACATATCGCCCAGGGCCGTCATGGACCACATGTCGTCCATGGCCGCGCCCTGCTCATAGAGCTCCCTGGCCTTGTCCAGGTCCTGCTCCACGCCGGCGCCGGTCTGGTAGACCCGGGCCATGTAGCCGTAGGCCTCCGGCACGCCGTGCTCCGCCGCGTCCTCCAGCATCTCCAGACCCTTGGCCTCATCCTTTTCCGTGCCATAGCCCAGGATGTACATCATGCCCGCGTGGCACTCCGCCTCAAAGATATCGTCCTCCGCCGCTGCGGTGAAGTACGCAAGGGCCTTTTCATCGTCCTTCTCCACGCCCTCGCCGTTTTCATAGAGGTAGCCCAGCACCAGCGCGTTGTAGCTGTAGTCCTCGTCCTCCGAGGCGGCCTCAAATGCCTGGGAGAAGAGCTCCTCCGCCTTGTCCTTATCCATCTCCACGCCCTGGCCCTGCTCATAGAGCCAGCCCAGATACAGCATGGCCTCCGCGTCGCCCTGATCTGCGGCCTTCTGGTACCACTCCGCGGCCTTTGCATAATCCACGTCCACCACGCCGTAGCCGTAGTC
>CANRKN010000113.1 GCA_947631215.1 uncultured Oscillospiraceae bacterium
CCTACAGCTATTGTATCACGGGCATCTCTAAGCCTGCTGATATCTGGATTATTAACTTTCAAACTTATTATACGAGAGAGAGGCTAGTATTATGAAAAAAGAGAACGCCATCAATTTTCTTCTGTACAGCATGCTGGGCGTGACCGTCGGCGACACAGACGAACGCGACGAGGACAGAGTAAAAGCTGCTGTCATCCGTGCATACAGCGACGCGACGATGCAGGGAGCTTATAACTCTCTCATTAAAAGGGACATGAAAAATCGCCAGGAGTTACTGGAATATTCTGCCCAAGCAAGAAAAGCTAGCGGTAAATTGATTCTAGAGGAGATTTACTGCTTTTTTGATCGCAATTGCGAACGGGACGATTTTTCGGCGTGGCATGACGCTCTTTGTAATTCAATCAAGAATAACTACGAAAAGAAAAACGTCCGCGATGGCAAGAAGCTGTTTTTTACATACGGAAATGCACAGAAGTGGGTCAACATGACCATCAAGTACCTATGCCTTATAGATGCTCTGTCAGAGGGGTTCATTTTCCATGAGCGTCTTTGTCATCTTCAGTCGAAATTCCACATACCCGTAGATAGCTATATTATCAAGGAAGTCCGATCAAAAACGTCTGTACAACCGTGGAGCAAACAGTCATGGAGCAATTGGAGCGATTCAGAGTATAAGGCATTCCGGAGTGCAAGTGAGAAACTATGCGGCAGTTATCCACTTGACTGGGAGAACGTGACTTGGATCAAACAGTCGAAGAACAGGAAGCATCGTGACAAAAGTTCTCTTCAGGACAAATATCTGGATTTTTTTGATGAGGGTGTTGACGATACCTGAGAGAACACCTGCCAACGACCGGAACCGCGTTTTGCGGTCCCGGCCTGTTTTATTTCTCCCATAATGACTTCCGGCGGCGAACTAAAAGAAATATTGATTAATTAAGGTCTTGGAAAAAAGTGTGCTATACTGTCTCCAGAGAACAGCGAGGGGGTGAAAAATTGGAAGAAACCATAACCTATGCACCCGCGCTGCGGGGCCTTGTTGACCTGTGGCATCGGGCGGAGGACCCGGAGGACGCGGCCGCGCAGTTCGCGCTGGCCAGGGTCCTCATGAAAAGCGGCCGGCCCGACACGGTCAAGCGGGCGTTCACGCTTTTCAAGAAGCTGGCGAACGGGGGTTATACCGGGGTACAGACGGAGGCGCGGTATATGCTGGGCCTGTGCTACGAGAACGGCCGCGGCATCCAAAAGAGCTACCCCCGGGCGATACGGTGGTACAAGCTGGCCGGGGACAACGTCCCCAACGACCTGCGCCCTCTCTATAAGGCCAATGAGGACAGGCTGAACAGGGAGCTGGACGCGGCCCTGGACGGGTATGAGGGCGGATATGCCCCGCCGGACGCGGCCGAGGCCGCTTATTGGACGGGAAAAGCGGCTGCAAACGGGGACGTGGAGGCGCTGGCCGAGCTGGGCCGCATGTACTATTACGGCGAGGGCGTGGAGCGGGACCTGCGAAGGGGGCGGGACCTGATGGAGCTGGCCGCGAAGCGGGGCTCCGCCGCCTCCGCCTATGCTCTGGGAAAGCACTACGAAAAGATGAAGGCGAACCGGCGGGCGGCGGAGTGGTACCGGCGCTATGCCGCGCTGAAGATACGGGAGCGGGACAGGCTGCTGGGCAGGCCGGGCGGCGCGGATAAATAAAAAAGGAGGAGACTTTGCGATGGAGCTGAAAAACGCATCCACGAAAGAGCTGGTGAAGGAGCTGGCGAAGAGAGAGGCCGTGGAGAAGCTCGTGGTAGAGCCCTATGAGCCCTGCACCGTCACCGTGGGCGGCAAGGTGGTCTGGGACGAGGGCGGCCCGGCGGTGATACTGCGGGTCCTGGACTGAGCTGAAAGACACCGTCTCCCCGGGGCAGCGTACATCTTAAAAGCACCTCTTTTAAGAGGGGCGGCGAGTCGCCGCCTTGTGGAACACCAGGGGAACGCGGCATGGACAGGCCACGCCGCTGCGCCGTTACACGGTATTTTGTGCCATGGGGAGACGGTGTTTTTCCGATAGGGGGGAGCACGTATGCGAATGACAGAGGGCGGCGTATCCTTCGACGGATACGATATGCCGTTCATCCGAAAAAACGGCCTTTTGGAGGCCGCGCATGTGGCGGAGGGCTTTTATTCATCCCACCCGCCCTATTTTCCATTCCTACACGACGTGGAGCAGCTGTCGGGCCTGTTTCAGTTGAACAGGAAACGGCTGTTTGATATGATGAGAGGGGCGGAGGAGCATTACCGGCCCATCGAACTGAAAAAGAAAAACGGCGGGACGCGGCTGCTCCATGAGCCGGACCGGAAGCTGAAGCAGATACAGCATACCATCCTGCGGGATATTCTGATGAAATTCTCCCCGTCCCCATACGCGAAAGCGTATGTGCGCCGAAGAACGCTCACGGACAACGCCGCGCCCCATGTGGGCAGGCGGTTATCTTCTGAAGCTGGATATCGCCGATTTCTTCGGCAGCATACGCTTCGGCCAGGTCTACGCCGCGGCGTTCGGCCGGGAACATTTTCCCCGGCAGGTGGGCGTGATGCTCACTAGTCTTTGCTGCTATAAGGGGGTTCTGCCCCAGGGCGCCCCCACGTCGCCGGCTCTCTCCAATCTCGTGATGCGGGGCTTTGACGACCGTATCGGCGGGTGGTGCGCCCAGAGGGGCGTCGCCTACACCCGGTACAGCGACGACATGACCTTTTCCGCCGATGAGCCTCTGTACCACGTCTATCAGAAGGTGAAGGCCATGCTGGCGGAGGCCGGGTTCCGGCTGAACGAGGAAAAGACCCGGTTCGTCACCAGCGCCTCCCGGCAGAGCGTGACGGGCCTCACCGTGAACGAAAAGGTCGCCGTCTCCCGGGCGTATAAGCGCCGCGTGCGCCAGGAGGCGTACTACGCGCTGAAATACAGGGAGATGGGCGAGGAGGAAAAGCGCCGTTTGATCGGAAAGATCAATTATATTTTGCAAATAGAACAGGACAATGCCCAGTTTCGGACCGCGCGGGAACAGCTGCGGAAATCATAATAAAGGAGAAAGAAAAATGGGCAAAAGCATTACAGAACGGGATCTCTTCACGCGGGATGCAGAATCGGTCGCCAGAGATTTGCTCGGAAAATATGTGTGCTATAAAGGAAATCGGTATTTGATCGCTGCCACAGAGGTCTATTACCATGATGAGAGCTTTTGCTACGGAGCCGGCATGACAAAGGAATACGCGAAAAAGAACAGACGCGTCGCTGCGGCGCTGTTTGAGCGGCCGGGGACATGGTGTGTTTACGGCGGACAGCTGCTGCTGTCCGTAACGGACGACGAACGGCCGGATAACGTGCTGATAAAATCTGTGAAAAATGAGACGGGGGAGCTCCTCGGACCGGATGCTATGGCAAAGGAGCTGCATTTATATAAGTCTAATACAGATTATTGCGGCTGCCACGGCAAGTATTCGCTGTCGAAGGACGCCGGCCTGTACATAGAGGATGGAGAAGAGGCGTCCGCATCGATCAAAGCGTCAAAACGTGTCAATATCAGTGATGACAAAGAGCTCAATTTCAGCATCGACATTTGAGGGGCTATGCTGTATTTTTCCAAGCTCTTAAAGACTAATGAGACCTACGCCCCCGCGGCGGAGCGGCTTTTCGCCGCGCTGACAGCCAACGGGGTGGACTATCGCCTGCTGGACGGCGCCAACGACATCTGGCTGCTGGACTTCATGCCGGTGCGGACGGGGACGGGCCGATATGTGTCCTTCCGCTATGAGCCTGGCTATCTTAAGGATGACCCGGCGCTTCGCACCGACTATGCCGGCCAGATCGCCCCGCAGTTTCCCCTGGAGGACCTTGTTTACTCCGACATCAACCTGGACGGCGGCAACGTGGTCTTCTCCCCCTCCCGCCAAACGGCCGTCATCAGCGACAGGGTCTTTCTGGAAAACTGGGGCTATTCCTCCGCCGAGCTGGTGCGGGAGCTGGAGCGGCTCCTGGAGGCGCGGGTCGTCATCATCCCGTCGCTGCGCTCTGACATGACCGGCCACGCCGACGGCATGATGCGCTTCATCAGCGAGACCGCCGCCGTGGGCAACCGCTCCCGGTCGCTCTATGGCCTGGAGGCGAAAATACGCGCCACTCTGCGGGACCACGGGATAGAGGTCTGTGATATGCCCTATTTCGACTCCAAGGGCGGCAGCGCCGCCGGCTGCTATCTCAATTTCCTGGAGACGGAGCGAGCCCTGTTCCTGCCGGTGTTCGGCGCGGATATGGACGGCGAGGCCGTCGAGACGGCCCAGGCTCTGTTTAAAAAGACCGTCGTGCCGGTCAACGTCAACGAGATCGCCGCCCAGGGCGGCGTCCTCAACTGCATCAGCTGGGAGAGGTGAGCAGGTAAGCCGTCACTGCTTGCTGTCAGGTCTTGCCAGCTTTACAGCGATAATGGGCGGAGCCATCGCTTATAACACGGATAGGGAGTCTCTCATCCAATTGAAACTCGCGCCGGATCATTGCGTACGCGGCCATCATCGTCACCAAACGGGCCGATGACTATGGTACGCACCACACGCCGGACGGGAGAGAGCTGATCCGTATCCCCGCGTTCGCGTGCCTGTATCTGCTGGGCAATGCGGAAAAGCATGGATACAAAGGGCCGGGAATAAAAAGATACAAGCACCAATGATCTCCGAGCGGTCTGCTCAGCCGCTGCCGCGTTTTTTTGCAAACTGTCCCCCCATTTTGCCTCGAAAGGTATATAATGGTATCCGGACAGGGGGTGAACGGGGTGCGGCGCTGGAAGACGGACGCGGGCCGTGTCATGGGCAACTGGAGGACCGCTGCGGTGTTTGAGCTGGTCTATAAGCTGGCGGCCGCCCTGGTCCTCGTTCCGCTCCTGTCCGGCAGCTTTGCCCTGGCCATGCGCTGGACGGGGCATCCCTATCTGACCCATGAAAATGTATACCGGTTTCTCCGGGAGCCCATCACCCTGCTGGCCGCATGCGTCAGCCTGACTGCCGTGTCGGGCGTCATGCTGATCGACGTGGGCGCCGTCACGTTTCTGCTGGCCCAGTCCATGCAGGGAAGGCGGGTGCGGCCGACGCAGGTGCTGCGCTTCGCGCTGCAAAACGCCGGGCGGGTGTTCCGGCTGAAAAACCTGCCTCTTGTGCCCCTCGTCCTGCTGACGGCGCCCTTTGTACATCTGGGGACAGCGGCGGTGTTCTTCATGGCGGTATCTGTGCCGGCGCCGGTGGCGGACTACCTGGCGCGGCGTCCCTCGCTGGCGCTGGCGGCGGGAGGAGCCATCCTCCTGCTCCTGTTGCTGGGCGCCCATTGGATATACACGGCGGTCTGCTTCACGCTGGAGGGCTGCAGCTTTTGCAGTGCGGGAAAGCGATGCGCCCTGCTGCGCAGGGGGCGCCGTCTGCGTGACCTGGCGTGGATGCTCGCCGCCGGGGGCGTATATGCAGCGGCCTCAGCGGCGCTGCTGCTGGCTCTGACAGCGCTGGCGAAGGGCCTGGGCGGGGTTTTGACCCGCGTGTCCGGCCTGGATTGGATGGGGGCCGCCGCCATATGGTCCGCGGTCACGCTGACCCTGGCGCTCACCTTGGCGCTGGCCGTTCCGGCGGCATATGGCTGCGCCGGCCTTCTGTACCTTCGGAACCGGGAACGGGCCGGCGAGGGCGCCCCCTCGGTCTCTGTGCCCGAGGCGCCCGCCCCGTCTGCCCGGCCGCGGGGGAGCTGGGTGCTGAAGGCGGCCGCCGCGGCTGTCATCGCCGCGGGAAGCCTGGCGCTCCTGCTGCCGGCGGCCGCCGGCAGGTCCGGCCCGGAGGTGGAGTATCTGCACACAGCCGAGATCACGGCCCACCGGGGCGCCTCGGCCTATTACCCGGAGAACACGATGTCCGCCTTTTATGGGGCGGCGGAGCTGGGGGCGGACTGGATCGAGCTGGATGTGCAGCAGAGCGGGGACAGACAGCTGGTGGTGGCCCATGACGGGAATCTGAAGCGGGTCACAGGGGTGGACGCGAACGTGTGGGATATGACCTATGAGCAGATCGCGGCCCTTGACGCCGGCGCCCGTTTCGGCCCGGAGCATGCGGGCGAGAGGATACCGCTCCTCTCGGAGGTATTGGCGTTCGCCGGGGAGAACGGGGTGAAGCTCAATATCGAGCTGAAGCCCACCGGCCACGAGAAAGAACTGGAGCGGGCCGTGGTGGACGCCGTCCGCGCGGCGGGGATGGAGGACGAGTGCGTGGTGACGAGCCAGTCCTACCGGGTGCTGGAAAATGTGAAGGCCTATGACGAGACCATCACCACGGTCTATGTGATGCCTTTTGCCTATGGAAACGTCGGCGCGCTGTCCGCGGCCGACCATCTCAGCGTGGACGCGGTGAACGTGACACGCCAGCTGGTCACCCAGGCGCACAACGCGGGAAAGCAGCTGTATGTGTGGACGGTCAACACCCGCAGGAGCATCGAGGAGATGATAGGACTGAACGTGGACAACATCATCACGGACGATGTGGACCTGGCCAAGCAGTGCGTCATCGAGAGCCGCTACAGCGATATGCTGGAGGAGTACATCGACATGCTGGAATAGGCCCGGAGAGAGCAGGAGATGAGCGGAATACGCCCGGAACAGGATCGCCCGGCGGGATCTTGAACTGCGACCCGTCAAGAGAACAATGAAAAAGAATAAGGATTTATCCCAGCCAGCAGGAAACTGCTGGCTGCT
>CANRKN010000114.1 GCA_947631215.1 uncultured Oscillospiraceae bacterium
GTCGGGCCGCCGGTATTGTTCTTCGGATAGAGCGTGATATCGTAAAGCCACCCGCTCCCGTCCGCCGCCGTCATGGGCACGGACACGAGGAAGGGATCCGTGGTACTCGTCACGTTCTGCGGCACCGCCGTCTCCACGACCAGATAAAGACCAAGCTGCAGGTCTGTAGCAGATGTATGGCCGTACTGGTCCGTTTCCGGAAGAGCCGCTCCACCCTGGGTATAGATGTAATTCTCCAGGGCATTCTTGGTGTCGGTCGAGTTGGAGGAAAGGCTGCTCGCCAGCGCGTCGATCAGCTTGTCCGAGGTGAAGTAGTAGTTGTTCTCCACTTGGTGATGGGCGTCGCTGTAGGAGATGCCCAGCGCCGACAGCAGCTGCTCTGAGGCAGTGCCGGACGGCATGCTGTACAGCACCATGGACGAGCCCACACCGCCGACGAAGCTGTTGAATGCGGTGATGTCCGCCACCTTGATGTAGGAGTATTTGACGCCCTTGATGGCGTAGCTTCCCAGTGCCGAAGAGACCGAGGAATCCTCGGCTCCAGTGGTCACATGAGAGCCGGCATCCCAGGCGCCGGCCGCGGCAGCGCTGGTGATATCATACTTGTAGAGGTTGAGACTGCCGGTTTTGGACGTGTCGATGGCCCCGCCGGCGGCCAGTGCCGGGACAGAGATGGCCAGTATCAGGGAAAGCATCATAAGGATGCAGAGGAATTTATTGAGCCGTTTCATATATTAGTGGTTCTCCTTTCGCATTTTCTTCGTGATAAAGTAAGTGCCCGCACACATCGTGAGTCCAAGAAGGACTGTACCGATGGCTGCGGGCCAGAGCATACCGTTGCCGCCGGTCTGCGGCAAAGTGGTAACACGGTTGTTGGTCACTGTGAAGGCGATGTCATACTCTGCTTCAGACTCACCCTGGGCCGGAAGCGTCCCGACATAGAGTGGGTCCTTCAGCAAACTGAGCCCCGCCGGCGCCTGTGTTTCGGTCAGCCTGTACTGGATCCGTCCGTCGGCAAGCAATCCGTCAAAAAATGCGACGCCATCATCGCCGGTGATGAGCTGGCCGTTCTGAAGGCCCAGGCTGGTGCATCCGCCTGCCACCGCCATGTTGTCCTGGCGGAAGGACACCGGCATCCAGCCGGAGCCATCCACAGAGTATTCCAGCAGGTACCCGGCGCCGGACAGGTTCGTCCCCTGACTGTCCATCTTATGGACGGTGATGGACCCGATCGCGGGATAGTCGTCCCGGGTGATCCTGATCTCCTGACCGTCCAACTCGACCGCGAAGTCGAACGTGGTGTCGTCCAGCATATAGCCGCTGGGTGGCGTGATCTCCTGGGCGGTATAGACGCCGAAGGGCAGTTCTTCCACCGTAAAGGTACCGTCAGCACCTGTGGTGCCTTCGGTCACAGTTGCGCCGTCTTCATCAAAGACGCGGAACAGAGCGCCTTCCAGAGGCGTCTTCGTGTTGGCGTCCTGCTTGGTGATGATCAGCTTGCCCTTGATGACCTCCTCCGGTACCGTCAGCTCCGTCTCGTTGATGGCAAGCTGGGCGCTGCCCGGTGCAAGGCCGATGGGATAGGACGCGGAGTCCACCGTATAGCCCGGAGGCGCGGTGATCTCCTGGAGCGTCCAGCCCGTGCCGCAAGGGTAGTAATTGGTGGTGAACTGGCCGTGGGCGTCGGTGGTATAGGTGTCGCGCAGCGTACCATCTTTGTAAACGCCATACTGGGCGCCTTCCAGGGTGATACGGGTACTGCGCCTGACGCCGGGCTCAGCGTCCACCTTTGTGACGGCCACACGCCACTGCTTGGGGGTGTTTTTAAAGAAGACCGACACGGAGTCGTTCGCCCGGACTGTCACCGTCTGGGTAGCGTTGTCGGCCACATAGCCCTCCGGGACGATCTCAGTCACGGTATACTCGCCAACCACGAGGCCAGGAACATTGATGGTACCATCTGAGTCTGTGGTCACGTTCTGGTCAACGCCTTCACCCTGCACCCTGAACTGGATCCCGCTAACGTTCCCATCATCCGACTCCTTAACGATCTTGATACCGCCCACACTGCGGGAGTTATGGAAGTTGACGGTCGTGAGAGCGCCTCCCTGGATGGTGACGGTCTGAGACGGGTTATCCGCGGTATAGCCAGCAGGGACTTGCTCCGTCACGGTATAAGTGCCCGGGGTCAGGCCTCCCACGTTGAGGACGCCTTTCGCGTCGGTGGGATAGGATTTGTTATAGCCCTCCCCGGTGATCGTCATCATGATCCCGCTCACATTGCCGTCGTCCGATGTCTTGATGATCCTGATATTACCTTTCGCGGGTACGTTATGGAAGTTGACGGTCGTGGTTTCGTCGCCCTTGACGGTGACGGTCTGGGAGCTCTGGTCTGCGGTATAGCCGCTGGGGACGGTTTCGGTCACGGTATAACTGCCCGGAGTGAGGTCAGGGATTGATACGGTGCCACCCGAGCCGGTGGTGACGGTCTTGTTGACACCATTACCCGTGACCGTGAAAGTGATCCCAGACACCTTCCCGTCGCTGGAAGTTTTGATTATTTTTAAACCGCCTTTCTGGAGGGAGTTATGAAAATCGACTTCATACAACTCGCCCGGCATGAGCGTGAACCGCTGCGTGGTCTGATCTGCGGTGTAGCCTACCGGGACCTGCTCTGTCACTGTATAGGAACCAGGAGAGAGATTGGGCACACTAATCGTACCGTCAGATTCAGTGGTCACGTCCTTCAAGCCGTCCGGGCCACTAATCGTGAACTTGATTCCTCCCACGACATTGTCGCTTGAGGTCTTGATAATCTCAACAGTACCCTTTTCGAGCGAGTTGTGAAATGTGAGGACTTTCGCATTGCCGGCCTCAAGCGTGACCTGCTGGGATTTGGGCGTGGCCACATAGCCGTGGGGTGTCTGCTCCGTCACCATGTAAGTGCCAGGTTTCACCTCCTGGACCACATTGCCCACGTTATTTGTGTACACAGAGTAGAACGCATTGCTCGCCTCTCCTCCAATACCAACGAGGGTAAATTCGATATTGGCGACGTTACCATCATCCGCGGTCTTCCTTATTGCCAGAGTAGCCGTAGATGTCGTCGGAGGCGGCGTTTGCGGCTCTGCGCTGACAGTGAACCACCCGGAAGTATTGCTTGTGGCCTCAATGCCGATGATCGTCTCCTGCAGATCGGTCCCGCCGTAAGCCGTGATGGTCGAACTGGCGGATACCGCGTTCTTGCGGGACACATTCACAGTCGCTTCATCCACAGCGGAAGTAGCTGTGATCGTAAGGTTGCTCCCCGACACGTTGAAACGGAGATCACTGTTCGTGCTGGAAAAGACGAAGTTGGACAGCACATTGTTGGTGTCGTTCAGCGTCACGGTATATACGCCACCCTGAAATGTCATCTGATGAGACGAGGGAGGCGCATTCGTGGAATTGGCAAAGCTGGGCAGCGTCCCATAGTTCTGCATGGTGCTGACGATCTGGTTATAGACCGTCTTGACCTCGCTGTTCCAGCCGCCACCGCATACGGAGTCAATGACTTTGGTGTCGGTACAGGTATAGGGCGGATAGGTATTGCGGCAGCCTACAATGAACTCCCACATGACCATCTGCGTGGCGGTGTACTTGGAGCTATAGGACCCGCTCAGGCTGTTGCTGTTACCCTCTACACCGCACAGCAGGCTCATCTTGATGGCATCCCGCTTCTCGGTGGAATAGCTGTTCCAGAGGGAAGCCGCACTGGTGGAAACGACAGAGCCGCCCACCAGGTACTTGCCGGGCTCCAGGCAGTATGCCGGCTGGCCGTTTGCATAGAGGATATGCCGGGCGCTGCCGTTGCCGCCCACATAGCGGCCGGAGTAATAAAAAGAGCTGTAATACTTGATGACGCTGCCGGACGAATCGTAGCAGCCCTGCACGGAGATCGTGGCGCTGCCGCTGGCGGCGGAGTACACCTCGTCGATAGAGGGGTTGTTATCGCCCACGAATACGCCGTCGCCCCAGGGCTCTTCTATACCGGGGCCATCCATACCGGGAGGTCCGATCTCCGGTGCCTCGGTAGGTGCAGGTGTTTCCACTGGCGCCGCTGTTGCTTCAGGGACAGGCGGATTGGTGACCTCGGGCACAGGCGGGTTCGTTACGTCTACAGGCGACAGCGTTTCGCCACCGCCGCCTTCAGCCGACTGCTCGGTCTCCTGCTGGACCTGCGTGGATGCGTTCATGTCTGTGCCGGTCTCGGCTGCAAGCACGATGCTGCCGCCGATGCCGAACATGAGGACCAGCACCAAAAACAAAGAAAAGATGCGTTTTGCTTTCACTGGAATACCTCCTATTGTTGAGTAGATCACTTTTCAAACTGCCCGGGCTTGTCCATATGCGCGGACAGTTGAAGACACTTTGGGACAGATGCTATCCCACGGAATAAAACGACAGGTCGTATGACCTGCAGAAATACGTATCGTTGTTCAGATCGTAGTCATGGTATGTGAGCGCGATCTCACTGCCCTGCGGGAAAAGCGCCTGAAAGACGACACTGGAGTCATTCATGACCCGCTCGCCCTCCAGCAGCCGCAGCGCCACCCGGACATATCGTTCGGGCGGGATGTACTCCTCCCAGCCGGTCAGCCATATGGGCTCATACTGTATAGGGTTGGTCTGATACAGCACCTCGCGGATCGTGTCGGGAAACTCAGGGGACGCCACCCTGTTCAGGACGACCTCGCCGATGGCGATAAGGCCCCAGTCCTCCCAGTGAGGCCCGCTTTCCCAGGCGATGATCTTTGCCAAAAGGAAAAGGTCCTCATACCGAATATCGCCGCCCAGAGCGTTCTGGGCGGCGATGCCGGTACTCTCATCTCCTTCAGTGGCTGCCTGGACCATGACTTCCATCCAGTCAGTCTGTACGGGGGTCGTCTGCGGCATCTCTGCCGGAGGCACTTCCTGCGCTGCGCTCGCTCCAGTATGGAACGACGCGGAACATAAGAGCGCCAGGACTATGCCCAATACGACTGGTATCTTCAGTAGCTTTTTGATCTTCCTTCCCCCTCTCGTTGCGAATGCTATCTCCGAACACGGAGATGCCCATCTTTCAATCATCCATCTTCTCCTACCCCCTTTGACCGGACAGCTATCATCGTGCGGCCGCGATATGGGTGATAGCGCCCCAGATCCGGTTGGAGTCGAAGTTGATCCCCAGAATACGCACCGTCACCCGGGCGCCCCGGGGCGGCCGGCCACGCTTGGGATAGCTGCACAGACAGTCGATGCCGCCGTCCAGCGCCACGAAGACGCCGGTGGTGTCCACCATACTGACCGTGCCCACATAGCAGTCGCCGATAGAGTACCGGCGCAGCGCCTTCTCATAGGGGTTCTCACCTGCCTGCTTGACCGAAGCGGTGACGCGGATGTTGTCCCGGTCACTGCGGTCAATATCCAGGATCTTCACCAGGATCCGCTGACCCGGCCTATACTGGCTGGCAGCGTCCAGCATCCTCTGGTAGCTCAGCTCCCTGAGGGGGATGTACGTCTCCAGACCACACAGGTCGATGAAGATGCCTGCCCGGATGACGGACACGACCCGGGCCTCAGCGCACACACCGGAGTAAAGCAGGTTGTTCCCATCCCGGTCCGTGCCGAAATAGTACTGACGCCGCTTGCTCCGCATCGCCTCCAGCCGGCTTGCCACAGCGATGCCGGCCTGCACGTCGATGCCCTTGACGATGTAGTCCACCTCAGCTCCCAGTCGTTTGGTGATGAGGTAGTGCATGATCTCAGACAGGCTCCGGCCGCGAAGGTCATCCGGCGGCAGCACTGCTTCCTCCGCCGGGATGATCACCTTGAAATTGCCGTGATAGATGACTGCGAGAGAATTGGGCGGATTGTCCGTCATGTTCTCCACGCCCTGGATGGTACCGGTCAGGATGCGGCCGGATTTCTGGGACTCCAACAGGTCGATGAGGTCATTCCTGGCCTTGTCCTCCTCGGTCTCCACAGACCGGCTCTCATCGATGGACACGATGTTCAGGTTGGACCTGGTCCTTCGCCGCCGGGGCTCGGAGGGCGCCGGTTCAGCTGCCTCGTCCTCAGACTGAGTTTCAGCTATGGCTGCTCTGCTGCGCCGGCGTCTGGGTCTGGGCGCTTCCTCCGTATTTTCCGTGTCAGTTTGGGGAATCGTGCCGGGTACCTCTGCATTCTGAAGCGCTTCAGAAGCATTTTCGGCCGTTTCAGAATCGGTTTGGGGAACATCCTGCAGGATATCCTGTGCGCCAGGCTCTTCAGGGCCATTTTCAGAGTCAGTATAGGGAACTGCGGTATCCTGCTGGTCTTGGATCGGGAATTCCCGCTCTTCTTCAGATTCGGGCTGTTTTTCCAAGTCAGTCTGGACGACCGCCTGTTCTTCAGTAGTTGTCTTTTTCCTTGCGGGCATAATCTTTCCTCCTATTCAAATCAAAAATCATCTGGCGGTAGGTCAGACTTTAAAAGCGCCTTAGGTTGTTTGCGGGGTGGCGTTTTCTCCGTTTGAGAACCGTCCTTAGGCTGGACCTGCTTTTGAGGCACATCGTGTTCCTTCGCGGCCTCCTGCTTGATCTCTTTTGGTGCGGCTTGCTCCTGCGGCTTTTCCGCCGGTGGTATCTCATCGGCATTGATGATGACGACCGGTTCCTCCGGCTCCTCCCGGTGGCCGTAGTCCAAGAGGGACGATCTCACGATCTTCTTCGCCAT
>CANRKN010000115.1 GCA_947631215.1 uncultured Oscillospiraceae bacterium
CTGGGCCTGGCGGGTGCTGTTCGCCGCGGCCGCCTACGGCCTCATGGCCTACACGGTGGCCTACAGCTTCAACTACCTGTGGCTGGATGGGGTCATCCTGCTGCCCCTCATCGCTCTGGGCATCCACGCCATCGCGGAGGGCCGGGGCCGGTGGCTTTATGTATTCTCTCTCGCGGCGGCCCTGGCCGTGAACTTCTATATCGGCTATATCCTGTGCATCTTCGCGGTGCTCTTTTTCCTGGCCCAGCTCATCATTGGCCCCACTGAAAAGCCTTGGCGGCGCATCGGCGGCTTCGCCCTTTCCAGTCTCCTGGCGGGGGCTCTGGCGGCGGCGGTGCTGGTGCCCGCGTTTCTGTCCCTTGCCGGCGGCAAGGCCTCCTTCTCCCCCTCGGACCTGTCTCTGGCAGCTAATTTCTCTTTCCCGGAGATGTTCTCCAAGCTCTATCTGGGGGCCTTTAACTACGAAGAATTGATGGAGCAGGGCCTGCCCCATATCTACTGCGGGGAGGTCACTCTCCTGTTCGCTGCGCTGTGGTTCGCCAATACCGCCGTGCCCCGGCGGAAGAAGTGGGCCACCGGCGGCCTCATGGTCGTGCTCATCCTCTCCTTCTGGCTCACGGGGCCGGACCTTGTATGGCACGGATTCAACGTGCCCGAATGGTATAACCACCGCTACAGCTTCCTCCTGAGCTTCCTTCTCATCGTCGCGGCGGACGAGCAGCTTTCCCATCTCAAGGACGGTACCCGGCCCCGGCACTGGCTGCTGCCGCCCGTTGTCATGGGCCTCATCGCTCTGTTGGCCTTCGCCGGGCATAGCTACGACTTCATCGACGGGCGGGCCGGGGTGGGCGCGGCGCTTTTGACCGCCGCGCTGTGCGTCAGCCTGTGGCGGGCCAAAAGCCCCCGGGCCCAAACGGCGGTCATGGCCCTGGTGTTTCTCGTCCATCTTGTCCTCATCGCCGGCAACGCCGCCGTGACTTTCTCCCGGCTCACCGCCGCCTCCGCGGACCCGGACCAGTTCGCCGGGTATGTGGCCGCAAAATCTGCGGCCATGGACGCGGCGCCGGAGGACGGCTCCTTCGTCCGGGTGGAAAGCGGAGACGCCTTCGGCCAGGACCGGTGCGAGCCCCTGCTCTTCGGCTACGATGGGCTGTCCCACTACAGCTCCGTCCTGTCCCAGAAGAATTTGGACCTGCTCCAACGGCTTGGCGTGACCCGGTTCAAGGACCTGTTCGCCCTGTATAACGGCGGGGTCACCGCCGGGGCGGACAGCCTGCTGGGCGTCAAGTACCTGGTGAGCCAGGGGACGGCAAAGCCCTATACGCCCATTGCCTCCGCCGGGGCCTATACCGTGTACGAAAACCCCGCCGCCCTGCCCGTGGCCTTCCCGGCGGACGAGGCCATTACGGAGCCCATTGACGCGGCGGACTGCTTCAGCTATATCCAAGCCCTCTACGACGCCGCCGCGCCGGAGGTGGTCCGGGACATCTATACCCCCGCAGATATCACCGACGTGGCCCTGGACGGCCTCACCGACGCCGGGGACGGGGACTACGCCCGCGCCGGCAGCCGGGGGAGCCTCACCTATACCCTCACGGTCCGGGCGGACGGGCCCCTCTACGGCCACATCCTTATGGAGGACTACCCCGGGCTCATGGTGTTCGTCAACGACGCGTTCCTGGCCTACTACGGCACGGCCCAGACCAACGGGAGCCTGTATCTGGGCGACTTCGCCGCGGGGGACGCCGTCACGGTCCGGCTGGACGTGACCGCAGACCTGCATACCGCCGGGGCCGCCTTCGCCACCGAGGACATGGACGCCCTATTGGCCTATCACGACGCCCTGGCGGGCGGGGACCTTCAAAAGCTCTCCGGCCACCGCTTCGCCGGTACCTTCACCGCCGGGGACGGTCAGGCGCTGCTCCTCACCATCCCCTATGACAGGGGCTGGCGGGTGACCCTGGACGGGGAAAAAATGGAACCCATGGAGGTCCAGGACTGCCTCATGGCCATCCCCCTCCCGGCGGGGGAGCACACCCTGGACATGCGCTACACGCCTCCCGGCCTCCTCCCCGGCGCGGCGGTATCCGCATTGGCCGTGGTGGTTTGTATAGGCTTGGGCGTTTGGGAGAGACGGAGGAAGAACGCCATATAGAGCAAAAGACCTGCCGAACGGCAGGTCTTTTGCTTTATGCTTTTTTACCACCCCTTGTGAGCCAGGCCGTCGTCCCACAGGCCGATGTAGGCGTTGTAATTGCCCCAGGCATCGGTCTGCTGGCACATGCCCTGGCTGCCGTACCAGGGACTGAAAAATCCCCATCCGGCGCTGGTATACGTCCATTGCCAGTCCGTGAGCATCTTGCCGATCTCACCGTTGGCGTTGCCGACCTGCAACATGTACCAGGCCTTGCCACCCTTCAGGTCGTCCAGATACTGGAACCCAGTGAGCAGCTTGCCGTTGGCGTCGGCATAGTACCAGTTGTTGGCCCATTTGCTGGCGCCGTCGGCGAAGCCCACCCAGTAATCACCCACACGCTTATAGTTGTGGAAGTAATAATACTCTCCCGTCTCCGGCACATACCGCCAGCCGGTGCCGCCCGCGGGGGGCTTGATGTCATCCGGACCGGGCGTCGGAGTGGGGGTGGGAGTAGGAGTAGGTGTGGGCGTTGCCGGGGTGGGCTCAGGCGTAGCCGTGGGCACAGGGGTCGCTGTAGGCGTAGGCTCCGGTGTGGCCGAGGGGGTCGGTTCGGGCGTCGCCGCCGGCTCAGGAGTCGCCGTGGGTTCAGGTGTAACCGTGGGTTCAGGCGTCGCTGTAGGCTCAGGTGTAGGCGTAGCCGGGGGCATAGGCGTAGGCATGACGGCTGGCACGTAAGCAAAAGCAAAATCTCCTATCTGGGGCATGGCGCTGGCCCTGAGCACGATCTCATTAAGATCATAGCAGCCATAAAACGCGTAGTCCCCGATGGTCTGCACACTGCTGCCGATGACCAGCTTGGTGATGTGGGCGTACACATCGTCTATCTTGGAGCTGTTTGTATAGAACAGATTCATAGGGATACTCGTTACGCTGTCGCCGAAGGTCACCGTCAGGTCGTTGCCGGCTGAACCGATATTGCCGAACGGGTTATAGAGTCCGGTGCCGACACTCTTTAGATCACCGTTGATGGTGACGCTGGTCAGGCTGATGCAGTCTTCAAATGCATAGTTCCCGATCTCTTTGATGGTAGTCGGCAGCGTGACAGTCGGCATATTCCAGCAGGCTGCAAAGGCTCCCGTGCCGATGGTCATCAGCTTATCGCTCCAGGTCACGGAGGCCAGATCGTAGCAGCCATAAAAAGCGCAGATTCCGATAGTCTGCACGTTGCTGCCCATGACCACCTCGGTGATGTGGGCGTACACATCATCTACCTTGGAGCTGCTTGTATAGAACAGACAGTCCGGGATACTCGTCACACTGTCGCCGAAAGTCACCTTTATGCCCTTCTCCGCTGTGCCTGTATTGCGGAACGGGTTATAAAGTCCGGAGCTTATATTCTTTAAATCGCCGTTGATGGTGATGCTGGTCAGGCCAGTACAGTTTTCAAACGCATAGTCTCCGATGTCCTTGATGGATGTCGGCAACGTGACGGTCGATATCTTCCAGCAGTCTTCAAAAGCCCCCGTGCCAATGGTCGCCAGTTTATCGCTCCAAGTCACGGAAGCCAGATCGTAGCAGCCATAAAAAGCGAAGTCTCCGATGGCCTGTACGCTGCTACCCATAACTACCTCGGTGACGTGGACGTACAGGTCGTCTATCTTGGAGCTGTCCGTTTCGAACAGATAGGCCGGGATGCTCGTCACATTGTCGCCGAAGATCACCGTCAGGCCCTTTCCCACCATGCCTGTATTGCGGAACGGGTTATAGATCCCTGTTCTGACATTCTTCAAATCACCATTGATAGTGATGCTGGTCAGACCGATACAATTTTCAAACGCATAGTCCCCGATCTGATTAATGCTCTCGGGTATCACCAGGGTCCGGATGGACCGGCAGTTCATGAACGCGCTGGCGCCGATGGACCGCACACGGTAGGTGACGTCCTGATAGGTCATCGTGGACGGGACGACCACGTCGGTTTCAGAGCCGTTGTATTTCGTTATGACCACATCGCCGGTGGAGTTGAACGTGTAAGTATAATCTCCGCTGGTGACAGCGGTGGCCGCCATTTCCGGCTCGTCCGCCGCGGCGGCAGGCACGGGTTCCGCCACCGGGGCCACCGGGGCCTCGGGCACCCCTTCCTCCTCCACGGGGGCGATGGGCGCCTCGGCCTCGAACTCGTCCGCCGCCATCGCGGGGACGACGAGGCCCAGGGCCATCACCAGCGCCAGGAGCATAGTCAAAACGCGCTTTTTCATGTCTGCCTTTCCTTTCTCAGTTGTTTTCGACAGGAGAGGCCCGGGACCGGGGACGCCGGCCCCATGGCCTTCCCGCCGAGACAACAAAAAGCGGTGCAGGAACTCGTCCTACACCGCGGAAAGGGCTACAACACAGCCTGTCCACCCGTTGCTCTTGTAAAAAACAGAGCGAACGGGTATAATGAGGCGGGCGCAGTCTACTGCTGTGTGGGAGGTCGGTTCTCCTGCATAGGGCTACGGGGTGCGCCAACACCCCGTGGCCTGCCTTTGGTCGTCTCGTAAGGATATTATATCGCGTTATCCCCTCGGGCGCAAGGGGGTATTTCTCCACTCCCGTCCGAGGGGCCCTATAGAGCAAAAGACCTGCCGTTCGGCAGGTCTTTTATCTTTATTCCCCGCTCACCGGGATCATCAACCCGTGGAGCAGGAACCTCGGGTCGTTATAGCCGCCGGAGTAGTCGCAGGTGGACAGGGTCATGAGTTGGTACTGGGTGGACACCGCCGTGTTCGTGGCAAAATAGGAGTGGCTGGTGATGTCGTTGAGATAATTCTGGAAGTCCCAGTCGCTCTCAAAGTAATAGGGGTAGTTGGACATCAGCGACTCGGTGATATGGGCCGCGATCAGCTCCACCCGGTAGTCCCCCTGGGGGGTGTAGAAGTAGATGGTGGGGTGCTGGTAATAGTAGTTGGCGTCCACGTACTTTTCCAGGGAGGCGAACATGGACCCGTCCTTCATGTTGTGGCCGTAGATAATGTAGTTGTTGTACTGGGAGCCGATGTTGCACACCGTGTCGGCGAACAATGTGCCGGAGACGTTCTCCTGCTTATCCCAGAAGCTGCGGTGCAGGTAGAAGTCGTTGTCCGTGGTCTGGACCACGGGGTAGTTTATCATGGTGTCCGGGCAGTAGAGCCAGCCCACCACGTCGGGGTTCACGCTGCGCAGATATTCCCAGTCCACCGAGGAGGCGCTCTGGGTGGTGCCGTCCCCCGAGCCCTGCTGGGCGTTGGGGTCCGGGGTGGCGTCGGGCTCCGTCATGTTCCCCAGGGCCTGCTCCGCCAGGTCGCTGTAGGCCGAGCGGTCCCGCCGGTAGTCCAGCATGATGTCCAGAAGCTTTCCGCCGGCGAACAGCACGCCGCACACCAGCACCACTACCAATATGATGAGGGGGATACTCTGCTTCCGTCTGCCGCCTCCTCCCCGCCGGCGCCAGGGCTCCGGGTCAGCATACCGGCGGCGGCCGTACCCATCGGGGTATACCTCCTGCCGGGGGGCTCTCTGCCGCCGCGCGGGGTGTTCTTCTTCGTAATACTGCTCCTGCCGGGGGCGGGATTGCTGCCGCCGGGCGGGGCGCTCTTCCTCGTAATACTGCTCCTGCCGCGGACGGGCCTGTTGCCGCCGCGCGGGGCGCTCTTCCTCGTAGTATTGCTCCTGCCGGGGGCGGGATTGCTGCCGCCGGGCGGGGCGCTCTTCCTCGTAGTACTGCTCCTGCCGGGGGCGGGATTGCTGCCGCCGCGCGGGGCGCTCTTCCTCGTAATAATATGCTTCCTGCCGGGAGGCCCGCTGACGGCGGACAGGCTCTTCCTCCTGCCAGGCGTCGTCCCAGTCCGTATCCTGGCGCCGGGAACGGCCGGCGCCGTCCTGGTCCGGGTTCAGATGGCGTCCTGCCATAGCTCCTCCTTATCCTCCCCGGCCACAGCGCCGGGGACATTCGCGGTTTTTGTCAGTATACCACGTTTGTAACCCTTTTGCAATCTCTTCGCCGGTACTATCCTATTAAGAAAAGGGCGGCGCGTATGCAACGCGCCGCCGCTTACATTGCCGCTTATCTTTACGCCGTGGGCTCCTTGAACGCGCCCCACGCGTACAGGATGGGCAGGCACAGCTCCACCACCGCCATGGCGACGATGGTCCCCACCTTGTCGGTCATGGAAATGCCCAGGACGAAGCTGGCTATGGCCAATATCAGCAGGATGACGCCCAGCACCCGGCAGGCCATGGCCTTGGCCTTCACGCCCAGGATGCCGGCGGCCAGGTTCAGCACGCAGCCGATGGCGGCCACCACGAAGATCACAGTCGTGGACAGGACCCCGGCGCCGATCGCGCCGGTCATGCCAGCCGCGTCGAAGACCATGGACACCAGGGACCCGGCGAAGATGGACATCGCCAGCGTCAGCACCAGGCCGATGATGCTCAGAATGATATGAAGGATGCTGGTCACCTTCAAAAGCGTGTTGGGTCTTTTCATCTTGCTTTTCCCCCAAATCTGCAAATATTGATTTGCATTTTTGTTTATTTTATCACACCTGGCGCCAAAAGGCAATATTTGGC
>CANRKN010000116.1 GCA_947631215.1 uncultured Oscillospiraceae bacterium
GGCTGCTCCTTCGGCTCCATGACCCTGATCAACAAGTCCACCGAGCCCTGGGGCATCTACATCGGCATCCCCGCCCGGCGCATCAAGGAGCGGGAAAAGGGCCTGCTGGAATTTGAAAAAAAGCTGACAGGCGGCAAATAATGCCTGCATCATTACAAGGAGGAAGTATCCAATGGAAGAACTGATGGACATACTGCGCGAGCTGCGGCCCGACGTGGATTTTGAGAAGGAGGAGGCCCTCATCGACGACGGCATCCTGGGCTCCTTCGACGTGACCGCCCTCATCAATGAGCTGATGGACGTGTTCGACGTGGAGATATCCATGGCGGACCTGGAGCCGGAGAACTTCAACTCCGCCCAGGCCATCTACGACTTCGTCATGAGCCTGAAAAAGTGAACGCAAAAAAGGAGCGGCCCCCTCGCCTGAGGGGGCCGCTCGTCATATGTTACGATTTTTTCTTCCGCCGGCCGGTGTTGTCGGAGCCCCGGATCTCCTCGTGGTAGAAATAGTCCACGATAACGGGGTGGCCCTGGGGCACGCGGCCGTAAGGCATCTCGTTGTCCACGAAGGGGCAGTCATATCTCTCCGCCATCTCCGCCGCTTTCTTTTCCAGCGCCTCAAAATAGCTGCGGTCATGCCGGTCGTAAATCTCGTGATACAGCGGCAGAAGTGCGGGGTGTTTTTGGGCGATATAGTCCATGATGGTCTTTTTGAACCCGCCCCGCAGGTTCAGGTTCTCCAGCCAGAAGAGGTCGCACTGGTTCTTTACACGCGCAAAGATGGCCTCAAAGTCCGTGAGTCCCGGAAAGACAGGGGAGACAAAGCACACGGTGCGGATACCGGCGTCGTAGACCTTCTTCATGGCGGCGATGCGCCGTTCAATGCTGACGGCGCTGTCCATGTCGTCCTTGAAGCTCTCGTCCAGCGTGTTGATGGACCAGGACACCGTCACCTGCCCCAGCTCCTTCAGGAGGTCCAGGTCCCGCAGGACCAGGTCGGATTTCGTGCAGATGAGGATGTCCGCGCCGCTGCCGCGAAGCTGCTCCAGGAGCCTGCGGGTGGCCCCGAATATCTCCTCCTGGGGGTTGTAGCCGTCGGTGACGGAGCCGATCACCACCCGCTGCCCGGCGTATTTTTCGGGATTTTTGATCACCGGCCAGTGCTTCACATCCAGGAACGTGCCCCACTCCTCCGTGTGGCCGGTGAAGCGCTTCATGAAGGAGGCGTAGCAGTACTTGCAGGCGTGGGTGCAGCCCACGTAGGGGTTGACGGAGTACCCGCCCACCGGGAGGCTGGACTTCGTCATGATGTTCTTCGTCTCCACGTCGGCGATGAGAATGCCGTTATCCGTCATCTGGGCCATGTTCGCTGCTCCTCATTTTTCGTCGTAGTCTTCCAGGAAGAAGTGGTCCACGCCCCCGGACTTCCAGCCCGGGAAGGTGTCCAGACACACCGCGTGCAGGGCGGTGAAGATGCTCTTTTCGATGTTGGGGTTCTCTTTTTTGAGCGAGCGCAGCAACTCCTTCACCTCCTGGCGCTTGCTGCCGCCCTGATGCTGGGCGGCGTTCTCCGTGAACCGGCAGGCGCACTGGAGGAACTCCAGGTGATTGTACCGGGCCCAGGCGATGATGTCGTCCTCGTGGACGCAGTACAGGGGGCGGATGAGCTCCATGCCCGGGAAGTTGGTGCTGTGCAGCTTCGGCATCATGCCCTGCAGCTGGGCGCCCCAGAACATGCCGATGAGGGTGGTCTCGATGACGTCGCTGAAGTGGTGGCCCAGGGCGATCTTATTGCAGCCCAGCTCTTGAGCCTTGCTGTAGAGGTGCCCCCGGCGCATCCGGGCGCAGAGGTAGCAGGGGCTCTCTTCCACGCTGTTGGCCACGGCGAACACGTCGGACTCAAAGATGGTCACCGGCACCCGCAGGAGCGCGGCGTTTTCCTCGATCCTCGCCCGGTTGGCGGGGCTGTAGCCCGGGTCCATGACGAGGAAGGTGAGGTCGAAGGGCGCCTCCGAGTGCCGATGCAGCTCCTGCAGGAGCTTGGCCATGAGCATGGAGTCCTTGCCCCCGGAGATGCACACGGCGATGCGGTCCCCGGCCCGGATGAGCTCATAGCGCTTCACCGCCTCCACGAAGGGGCGCCACAGGGTCTTTCTGAACTTGGTGATGATGCTCCGCTCAATGGCCTGGCAAGTATCCAGCTCCCGGCTCATAGTGCGCGCCTCCTTCCTTCAGGACGTGGACAAAAGTATATCATCGGCGGCCCGGGCCGTCAATGCAAAGAAAAGGCGCCTGCAAAAGCAGGCGCGTTTCTCATGGGCGGTTTATTATTGCCCGTCCTTCTTGTCGCCGCCGGTCAGGTGGCTGAGAAGCTCCTTCCCGGCCTCCTTCAGGTCGTCCACGTCCACGCTCTTGATTTTCTCCACGATCTCGGAGTCCTTCACCGCGTCCACGACCTTCTCCACCGCTTCGCCGGCGTCCTTCACGGCCTCCTTGACCTTGTCGTTGTCCAGCACGTCCTTCAGTCCGTCCAGGATGCTGTCCTTGTCCATTTTGTGTTCCTCCTGTATAAATTTGTTTCTATGCTGACGACAGTATAGCACATCACGGCGGGGATATCTACCCCCTTTGTGTCCGCGCTAAGAGGACAATGGTCCGCCGACCGCGTTCGCGAAAATTCGACAAAATAACCAAATATTCCCGTTGGATGGTCGGAATTTGTCGAGACGGGTCGGGTTATGTCAACGAAAAATTGCCCAATTTTGCCGGTTTTCTGTTGCAAATGAACAGGTGTTATGGTAAATTGTAAAAGCTGCTAAAGCCAGATGCGCAAGAGAGAGAAAATGCGGTCAAAAACTGATACAAGGGAGGAAAAACGAACCATGGAAACCAAGACGCGCGTTCTCATTGCCGATCCCAGCGAGGATTTCCGGCGCATGCTCTCCGAGCTCATCGACGCGGAGGAGGACCTGCAGACGGTGGGCGCGGCGGGGGACGGGCAGGAGGCCCTGGCGCTGTGCGAGAGCCTGCGGCCGGATGTGCTCGTCACCGACCTGGTGCTCACCCGCCTGGACGGCGTGGGGCTCCTTTCCGCTTTGCGGGAGCGGGAAAATGCCCCGTCGGCCATCGTCCTGTCCGGCTTCTTCAACGAAAAGGTGGTCATGAGCTGCTCGGAGCTGGGGGCGCACTACTTCATCCCCAAGCCCTGCGATATCCCCGCGCTCCTGACCCATATCCGCCAGGTGGCCGCGGACAGGCGCCGGGCGGGCCAGCCCGCCGCCCAGGGCGTGGCCATCGCCGCCCTGCCCAAGGAGCCCAGCCTGGAGGCCGTGGTCACCGACATCATTCATGAGATCGGCGTGCCCGCCCACATCAAGGGCTACCAGTACCTGCGGGAGGCCATCATCCTCACCGTCAACGACATGGAGGTCATCAACGCCGTCACGAAGGTCCTCTACCCCGCCGTGGCGAAGAAGTTCGCCACCACCCCCAGCCGGGTGGAGCGGGCCATCCGCCACGCCATCGAGGTGGCCTGGGACCGGGGCGACCTGGAGACGCTGCAGAAGTTCTTCGGCTATACCGTCTCCAACATCAAGGGCAAGCCCACCAATTCGGAATTCATCGCCATGATAGCCGACTCCCTCACCTTAGGGCGGAAGTCAGGGCAGGCGTAAGGGCAGAGAGGCATAAAAAGGGACGCCGTCAAAAGACGGCGTCCCTTTTTTCGTGGATAAGCTTGATACTGGCGAGGGGGTCATCCATTCCTGCCGTTCGCAAGAGCGTCTTTCTCGGCGGCGTCCAAAAACGGATCCGCCAGCGTCATCTGTTTTACGGAAAAGAACTCAGTGGAATAGGAGCCATCCGCTGTGTTTTTGTCCATGTTCATAACGCTGTATCCCGTCCCCAACAGGTTATTCAGACTATAACAATTCATCGGACGGGAAGGACTTTCTATGAACAAAAACACAAAGTCGCCGATACTAAGGGCTCCATCATTGCGCTTTGCGCGGGGAGCGAGCTGTATCATTGCGTGGGCCAGAAGCTGCAGCGCATCCTGGACATTCTCAGGAAGATCGGCGCATCTTCCATGGCGCTGTCTGATCTCTCCCGTCAACTCGAGACGGATCCTGCCGCGCGGACCATAATCAAATGCTGTTATCATTGCTGTTCCTCCTTAAAGTGAGAATTATTGTGGCTATAATGTACCATATACGCCCGATCCGCCCGGAGTCTGAATGTTAGCGCCCGGGGACCTATGGTCCCCAAATAGGACTCCCGCGAAAGCCCAATGAAATGGGTTTCGCGGGAAGAAGAAAAAAATAAAACGGGGGACCCCATGAAAGCCCAATGAAATGGGTTTCATGGGGAAAAGGAGGAGCAAGCGAGCGGGTGGATGACGCTTTGAAAAAGCATTGGAGCAAAGTCCGCTTTGCTCCGACGCTGTGGTACGGGTGTTCTTACAGGATCTTAAGAAAGTCCCCGTTATCAAGGGTTTGCGGGCAGGCACACAGCGATATTTTGCGTCATTTTAGGGAGTAATTAAATACCTCGCATGTTTAGGTTGCGTTTTGCACATAATTCTGCTATAATTATGTGCAAGAAAGGAGGTTGAAGACCATGCCGCAAATCAGACCGATCACAGACCTGCGAAACACAACTGAGATCTCCGAACTCTGTCATGCGAATCGTGAACCGCTATTCATCACAAAAAATGGCTATGGCGATCTGGTAGTCATGAGCATTGAGGCATACGATGACCTGATCGGTACCGCGCGGACCGATGCTGCTATCCGTGAAGCAGAAAAGGAATTTGAGGTAGACGGTGTTCTCTTGGATGCCAGGACTGCGCTTTCTTCTCTGCGGAGGAAACACTTTGGATAGATATACTGTCAAACTATATTCCCGTGCCGACCGCAATTTGGATAACATCTACTCCTATATCGCGCACAATCTGCTTGCTCCAGGCACTGCCGCCAATATGGTAGATGCCTTGGAAGAAGCGATCTACAGCTTGGAAGAATTACCTGAACGCGGGGCTATACGACAGACGGGCCTCTATGCCAACCAAGGTTATCGCCAGCTATTCGTGAAAAACTATGTCATCATCTATAAAGTGCTGAAAGACCTGCGGCAGGTTCATGTTGTGACCGTGCGCTATGCGCCCAGCCAGTTTTAGCTGGCACAAAAATGAAAACGCTCAGGGAACAACGTCCCTGATAGAGCTCCCGCGAAAGCCCAATGAAATGGGTTTCGCGGGAAAAAGGAAGAAGAGCCTTGACCGATGAGGGGGCCTGGCTTGCCAGGACCTCGAATCTTCAAGGCTCTTCTGACGTGGCAAAGACTGCGCTATTTGATACAATGCAACGCTTTTCGGGCGAGCGTTGCATTTGTCGTATCAGCGTTGCATGTGGCTGGAGCGGTCGCTCACATGATCTTGCGGAACAGGGCCTTGAAGTCCTCCACAGGGGCCGGCTTGGGGTTGCCGGGGGCGCAGGCGTCCGCCGCGGCGGACTGGACGTTCTCGATGGTAGGGTTGGGCTTGATGTCCGTGAAGATGGTGTACTCCATGCCCTTTTCCTTGAAGGCGTTCAGGATGCTGTCGATCTGGCCGGACTTGACCACATGGCTCCGGAGGCGATGAAGACCTTTTTGCAGCCGCGGGCGGCCAGCTCATTGCCGATCTCGGCCACGGCCCCGGCGCCGTGATAGGATACGTTGTTCAGTACGATGCGATTTGCCATTTGTATATTCCTCCTCGTATATGATAAATAGTTTTTCCGCTCTTACGCCAGATACCCCTCCCGCGGGGTCACTTTGAAGTGCCCGGCCAGCAGGCGCATCTGGTCGTCCGTGAGGGTCTGCCTGATGGGCAGATGGGCGATCTTCATCCAGATCTCCGCCGCCTTCTCCGCCGTCTCGATGAGGCCGAACGTCTCGTCCAGGTCCTTGCCCGCGCCGTAGATGCCGTGCTGGGCCCAGACCACCAGCCGGGCCGAGCCCATCTTCTCCGCCGTGGCGATACCTATCTCATTCGTCCCGCAGAGCATCCAGGGCAGCACGTTCACCCCGTCCGGAAACACTACGATGCACTCCGTGCACATCTGCCACAGGGTCCTTGTGAAGGCCCGCTCATTAAGGTCGTGGATATAGGTCATGGCCAGCAGATTCGCAGGGTGGCAGTGCATGACCACCCGGTTGGCCGGGTCTACCGCGAGCCGGGCGGCGTGGCTCATCATGTGGGCGGGAAACTCGCTGGTGAACTTCCCTCCGTCCGTGAAGCCCCAGAGAAGCTCCGCCGTGGCGCCCTTGTCCGTGAGGCGCACCAGGCCCAGGTTCACCTCCGGGGCATACTGCACGTTCTTGAAATATTTGCCCGTGCCGGTGACGAGAAAATACTTCCCATCCAACTCCGGAGCCTCAAAGCCCGTGGGCAGCGTGCGGATGACGGCGTTTACATCCAGATAATCCGCCACGTCCGCCTCGTCCAGCAGCAGGCTTATATTGCCGCCGTTGCGCTCGTCCCAGCCGTGGGCGTACATGTTGGTCGCGGTGCGGATCATCTCTGTCATGAAGGGCGCGGTGAGGATGTCTTTCATGGTTCTGCCTCCTCGTATAATAAGTTTGAAAGTTAATAATCCAGATATCAGCAGGCTTAGAGATGCCCGTGATACAATAGCT
>CANRKN010000117.1 GCA_947631215.1 uncultured Oscillospiraceae bacterium
ATGAGCCGGGCCTCCAGGCTGTGGGCCTCGATGCCCGCGTCCCGCAGCCGCTTCCGGGCCTTGATGTAGATGTCATTGTAAGTCTTTGCCATATCTCAATCCCATCTTTTTATATTGCTTGACTTGTGGGGAGGCTGCTTTACCCGACGGGCGGCGAGAACCGGCAGTGTGCCGAATGCGGTTGGTGAGCATCTTGGGGTCCCCACGCGAGCCCAGCGCAGCGGGTCGCGCGGGGAAAAGGAGGAGCCGCGGGCCACTCGAGCTTTGCCGCAAGCGGCAAAGGGAGACCTGGCCTGCGTACTCCGACGCTCTTTAGCAGTAGGCATACTGCCGGGCTCGTCCGCCCTGGTACCACGGTATTACCAAGTGTCTGCGCCCTTCTTTTCAGGTATGACCAACTTTAAGGACTCAATGGCCACCTCCATCATGCCCTCGTCCGGCTCCCGGGTGGTCAGATGCTGGAGCATCCGGCCGGGCCAGGACAGGACCTTGGCGATGGGCAGGTCGTCGTGGCGGCCGATCCAGCGGTTCAGCTCATAGCTGAGGGACACCACCACGGGGAGCAGCGCCAGCTTCACCACGATCCGCAGAAACACATTGTCCACGTGCAGAAAGGCGTTGGCCACGATGAACACGAACACGCTCAGTATGACCACCACCAGCAGGAAGCTGGTGCCGCAGCGGGGGTGGAAACGGCTCTCTTTGCGCACGTTCTCCACGGTCAGGTCATGACCGTGCTCGTAGCAGTAGATGGTCTTGTGCTCCGCGCCGTGGTAGGACCACATGCGTTTCATCTCCTTCATCTGGCTCACGGCGCCCATGTAGCCCAGGAAGATGACCAGCTTCAATATGCCCTCCAGGAGGGTCCGCAGGCCGTCATGGCCGTGGCGCAGGGGCGGGATGAGCCCCACCAGAAGGGTGGGCAGGAAGATGAAAAGGCCCACGGCCAGGGCGATGCCCAGGACTACGGCAATACCGATGATGATCTTCTCCGCCTTGTCGGAGCTGAAATGCTTCTCTATCCACATGTCCAGCTTCGAGGGCTCCTCCTGCTCCTCCTCGGGGAGGAAGCTGGCGGAGTAGGTGACGGCCTTCATGCCCTTGGCCATGCTGTCGATGAAGCTCACCACGCCCCGGATGAGGGGCCAGCCCAGGAAGGGGTGCTTCTCTTTGAGCTGGCTCATGGGCTCCACCTTGGTGACCAGCTCGCCGTTCTGGTCCCGGATGACGATGGCCTGCTTCTCCGGGCCCCGCATGAGGATGCCCTCTATGAGCGCCTGACCGCCGATGGACGTGCGGAAGGCGCAGCTTTCTTTTTGCTGGTTTTTGCCTGACATTTTACCGCCTTTCTTAAATGGTAAGCTCTTCCTCGTTTATGACCGGGAGCATCACCGTCACGATCAGGCCGGTGCGGCCGTCTGCGGCGTTTTCAAGCTCCAGTTTTCCCTTGTGGCGGGACACGATCTCTTCGCATACGGCAAGGCCAATGCCGCTGCCCCGCTCCTTGCCGCTGCCCTTATAAAATTTCTTTTTCACGAAGGGCAGCTCCTCCGGGGGCACGCCGGGGCCGAAATCCCGGAACCGTATGACCACCCAGGAGCCGGTGGCGCCAATGGTGACCTGGATGCGGCCCGCGGCCCGGCCGTATTTGGCGGCATTGTCCATGATGTTCAAAAATACCTGCTTGAGCCGCTCCGCGTCCCCCAGGATGAAGGGGATGTCCCCGCTGGGCGGGGAGTATTCCACGGTGATGCCGTCCTGCTCCAGGAGCTTGCCGTAGGTGAAGATGGCGTCCTCCAGCTCCCCGGCCACGTCCAGCTTCTCAACATTCAAATTGAACCGGCCGTCCTGGATGCGGGTGAATTCCAGCAGGGACTCCACCATCTTGGTGAGCCGGCCGGATTCTTTCGATATAATAGCGATGCCCCGCTGAGCGTCGGGGGAGATGGACTCGTCGTAGGCCAGGGTCTCCGCCCAGCCGGTGATGGCGGTCAGGGGGGTGCGCAGCTCATGGGAGATGGAGGAGATGAACTCGGTCTGGGTCCGCTCCGACTCGCCGATCTTGGCGCTCATCTCGTTGATGGCGTCGGTGAGGTCGCCGATCTCGTCGTCGTATTTCTTCTGCACCTGGATGCCGTAGCTGCCCTCGGCGATGCGCCGGCTCATGGCGGTGAGCTCCACCAGCTGCTCGGTGACGGGGCGGATGAAGTAGAGGTTTGAAAGGACCACCGCCAATATGACCAGCAGCCCCACCCCAGCCACGGCGGCGGAGATGAGCCCGATCTGCCGGGAGACCAGCTTTAAGCTGGTCACGTACCGCATGGCGCCCACTACGGTGCCGTCGGCACTGAGAAGCGGCGCGGTGACGGCCATGATCTTCTCGCCGGTGGCGCTGCGCCGGCCGGACCAGGAGCCGATGGCGCCCTTTTCCAGGGCGTCATGCACGTCCTGGGTGTCGGCCACGGTCCCGGCGGAGACGCCGTAGCTGGAGACCTCCACCACGCCGCTGGTGTTGACGAACTGCAGCTCCAGGATGTCCTTGTCCTCGAAATTCTCCGTGTAGCGGTAGGCGCTCTGGTAATACTGGGAATAGGTCCGGGAGATGTAGCTGGTGAAGAAGGTGGAGGCGGACTGGGCCTTGGCGGCCAGGCCTGTGCGCACGGCGCTGTAGTAGTAGCTGCGCACCCCCAGGGAGAACACCAGGGTGAACAGCACCACCACGGCGACGGTGAGCAGCACGCCGGACCGGAGCCAGCGGTTCCTCAGCCCCCGCACATGCTGTTTTCCCAGAAGTTTACCCATTCAAATGCCTCTCAGAAGCCCCACTTGTAGCCGTAGCCCCAGACGGTGGTGATATATGTGGGGATGGTGCTGTTGTCCTCGATCTTGATGCGGAGACGCCGGATGTTCACGTCCACGATCTTCAGCTCGCCGAAATAGTCCCGGCCCCAGACGGCGTTCAGGATGTCCTCACGGGAAAGCGCCCGGCCGGGATTATCCATGAACAGCTTCATGATGGAGTACTCGATCTGGGTGAGCTTGATGCGCTCGCCGTTCTTCTCCAGGGTGCGGTTGCGGGTGTTGAGGCGGAAGGGCCCCTGGCGCAGCTCCCCCTTGTCCTCCTGGGGGTCCTCCGCGCCGGTGCGGCGGAAGAGCGCGTCGATGCGGGCGGTGAGCTCCGCGGGGGAGAAGGGCTTGGTCACATAGTCGTCCGCGCCGGTCATCAGGCCCGTGACCTTGTCCATCTCCTGGCTCTTGGCGGTGAGCATGATGATACCGATCTTCGCGTCGGAGGCGCGGATGCGGCGGCAGACCTCGAACCCGTCGATGCCGGGCAGCATCACGTCCAGCAGAGCGACCTTGATGTCCGGGTTCTGCTTCAGCTGCTCCAATGCCTGCTCGCCGGTCTCGGCCTCGATGGGCTCGTAGCCGGAGCGTTTCAGGTTGATGACAACAAAACTGCGGATACTGGACTCGTCCTCCAAAACCAAAACTTTCTTCATATCTTCATGGCGCCTCCTCTTTTAAAGGTCTCCCGTTTGCCATTGGTCGTACAGGATGTAGAAGTTGTTCAGGATATCCTCCTGGGTGAGTTCGTCGGTGAGAAGCTGGGCGGCGTAGACCACGTCCTCGTCCTGCCGGAGGATGAAGCGGCTGTCCACCTCCGCCCTGTCCAGGCGGTTGGCCCCGGTGAGGGCGTAGATGACCAGCACGCTCCGCTGGGGCGCGGAGTCGTCCCCCTCCTGGAGGAACACCACCGCCCGCTCGTCGCCGCCCGCCCCGTGGCGCTCGGCGGTGACGTTCCGGCCCATGCGCCGGGGCAGGGCCAGGTACCAGCCGTCCTCGGCGTTGTGGTAGGTGGTGGCGGTCTGGACCATGCCTCCGCCGGCGTCCATGGCGTACCAGGGGATGAACTCGCCGCTGCCGGCGGGGATCTCCATGGACCCGTCGCCGTTGAGATCCGCCGCGAACAGGCCGTCGGGCCGGAGCAGGGTGCTGCGGCCCAGGCTGGACATAGCGATGTTTGTAAGCCGCCGGTCCCGGGCGATGAATACGTCGGTGACCAGGCCCTGGCTGCCCATGTCGCTCTCCACGAACAATGCCGCCGTGCCGTCGGCCAGCTTCCCGGCCACGGCCCGCCGTATGGCGGACACGCCGGAGGAGAGCCCCGCCTCCGCGGAGCCTGCCCGGCCTTCGTCATCCAGGGTGTACATGATGAGCGCGCCGTTGCTGCCTGCGCTCATGCTCAGGTCTAATAGGTCGTCCACCCCGTCCCCGTCCAGGTCGGAGACCACGAACTGGGTGCAGTCGGCGCTCAATAGCCGCAGGCGGGTCTGGGCGTTCTCCTCGGCGTGGCTCAGAGCGTATACGGACAGCTGCCGCAGGTCCCCGCCGATCTGCCAGGCCACGATGAACTCGTCTACCCCGTCGCCGTTCAGGTCCGCGTAGTCCACGCTGTACACCGCCGTGCCCTCGGCCAGGATGGTTACGTACTGGTAGAAGCTGCCGTCCTCTCCCCGGCGGTAGACGCATATGACGGGGGAGCGGTTTTCATCGGCCAGGAAGGCCAAGGCCTCCGCCGTGCCGTCCCCGTCCAGGTCCCGGAGCTGCACGCTCTGGCGGTTGCTGCCCCCGGTGGGGGCGGCGTAGGACCCGCCCGCGTCCAGCTGGCCGGCGATGAGCTCCTGCAGCTGGATGTACTCCTCGCTCATCTCAGGCAGGGAATAGAGCTCGTCCACGCTGGCGGGGAGGCACCCGGCCAACAGCACTACCATCACCGCGGCCAGCCAAAGCGCCGCGGCGCGCCGTATCCGTCCCGTATCCCCTCACCTCGCCTGTAACTTTTTTGCCCTCTGGGTCTGTAACTTTTTTTCCTATCCTTAACATTATATCACATTTATTACGAAATGCCTAGAGAAAAGTTACAAAACGCGGCAGAAGTTTTCCCTCTTGTGTCGAAAGGCCCGGTGGCGGGGGAAAACTTTTCCCCATTCCGGGACAGGCACTTGCAGTCCGGGAAAAATGAGACTATAATATAAAAACTTAAATATGACGGCCGCAATGGCGCGGCCGATTTTGGCAGGAGGCAGCATCACCATGGATATCAAGATCGAAAAAACCACCACCCCCCGGCAGAAGCCCCAGACCGACAACATCCCCTTCGGCTCCTTCTTCTCCGACCACATGTTCGTCATGAACTACTCGGACGGCCACTGGCACGACGCCCGCATCGTCCCCTACGGCCCCCTGACCCTGGAGCCCTCCGCCATGGTCCTGCACTATGCCCAGGAGGTGTTCGAGGGCCTGAAGGCCTACCGCACCGCCGACGGCCATATCCAGCTGTTCCGGGCCACGGAGAACATCGCCCGCATGGCCCGCTCCTGCGAGAAGCTGTGCGTGCCCCCCGTGCCTGACGAGGACTATCTGCAGGCCATCAAGGCCCTGGTGGAGGTGGACAAGGACTGGGTCCCCACCGCGCCGGACACCAGCCTGTACATCCGCCCCTTCGTCATCGCCACGGACCCGAAGCTGGGCGTGCATGCCTCCTCCACCTACATCTTCTGCATCATCACCTGCCCGGTGGGCAGCTACTACCCCGAGGGCATCAACCCCGTCCGCATCGCCATCGAGGGCCGTGAGGTCCGGGCGGTCCGGGGCGGCACCGGCTTTGCCAAGTGCGGCGGCAACTATGCCGCCAGCCTGCACGCCAGCGAGATCGCCGAGGCCAACGGCTTCTCCCAGGTGCTGTGGCTGGACGGCGTGGAGCAGAAGTACATCGAGGAAGTGGGCTCCATGAACGTGATGTTCAAGATCGACGGCAAGGTCATCACCCCCTCCCTGGCCAGCGGCTCCGTGCTCCCCGGCGTGACCCGCAAGAGCTGCATCCAGCTTTTGAAGGACTGGGGCTATGAAGTGGAGGAGCGGAACATCTCCATCGACGAGCTCATCGACGCCGTGAAGTCCGGCAGGCTGGACGAGGCCTGGGGCTGCGGCACCGCCGCGGTGGTGAGCCCCATCGGCGAGATATTCTTCGGCGGCCAGGACTACACCATCAACGGCAATAAGATCGGCCCCGTGACCCAGAAGCTGTACGACACCATCACCGGCATCCAGTGGGGCAAAATAGACGATCCCTACGGCTGGGTGATCCCTGTCTGCTGAGGAGAGAGCTATGACCATACTACTTACCGGCGCCGCCGGATACATAGGCTCCCACACCGCCATCGCCCTGGCCGAGGCGGGCTATGACGTGGCCATCGTGGACGACTTCTCCAACTCCAGCCCCGAGGCGGTGCGCCGCTGCGAGGAGCTGACCGGGAAGAAGATGCCCCTCTATGAGGCGGACGTGGCCGACAAGGACGCCCTGCGCAGGATATTCGCCGAGGTCAAGCCCGCCGCGGTGATGCACTTCGCCGGCTATAAGGCGGTGGGGGAGAGCGTGGCCAAGCCCCTTATGTACTACCGCAACAACCTGGACACCACCCTGAGCCTCTTGGAAGTCATGGCCGAATTCGGCGTGGGCCCCTTCATCTTCTCCTCCTCCGCCACGGTCTACGGCGCCAAGGCCGCCGTGCCCTACACCGAGGAATCGGAGACCGGCGGGTGCACCAACCCCTACGGCTGGACCAAGTTCATGATCGAGCAGATCGCCTCCGGCGCGGCCAA
>CANRKN010000118.1 GCA_947631215.1 uncultured Oscillospiraceae bacterium
TGCGAGCTGTATAATTATGTCAACACATACAGCACAACGGAGGTATCGCCATGGCGGCACGGGTGAAGCAGGCAGCGGGCGCCGGTCTTTTGCAGGAGGCGCTCCGGCGCAGGCCGGCGCTGAAAAGGAGGCTGGGGGATGCGGGGATCTTCCTGCTGGGGCTGGCGTTGGGTGCAGGACGGCTGTTCTCTGCCCCGGGGCCCTTCGGCCTGGCCATCGTGGCGGCGGCGGGCTGGGAACTGCGAGGGTTTTTGTGCCTGGCCGGGACGGCGGTGGGGTACCTGCTGGCCGGGGGGCTCTTCGGCGGCATCCGGTACATAGCGGCGGCGCTGCTCATTTTTACCGTGGGCTTCGTGACCCAGGGGATGAAGTTTCGCCGTCAGAGCTGGGTCATGCCGGTCATTGCGGCGGCTATCGCCGGGCTCACGGGCATCTTCTACGGCCTGGATACGGTCGCGGGCGTGCCCGGGTCGGTGCGTGTCTTTTTGGAGACGGTGCTCACCGGGGGGCTTTCCTGGCTCTTTGCCCGGGCGCTGGAAAGGCCCCGGGGCGCCGCCGAGGCGGACGACATGCTCCGGGGCATCGGCGCGGCGGCCCTGGCGGCCTGTGCCCTCATGGCCCTGGGGCCGGTGGAGATATTCCACATCGCCTCTATAGGCCGGGCCCTGGCCATGACGGCGGTGCTGGCGGCGGGCTTTTGCGGCGGGCCTATGCCCGGGTGCGCCGCGGGCTGCGCCATGGGCCTGGCTATGGACATGGCGGAGGGGGCGGTTTTATATTACGGCGCGGCCTGGGCCTTTGCAGGCCTCGCCGCCGGGGCCCTCTACCGGTTCGGAAAGCTCACCTTTTCCGTCAGCTTCTGCGCCGCCAACGCGGTGGCGGTGCTGCTGGGCTGGGGCGGGGAGGTGCGGGTGTCGGCGCTCTATGAGTGTTTCATCGCGTCGGTGGTGTTCATGCTCCTGCCCCAGGCCGCCTTGAGCCCGGTGGGCTCCCTGCTGCGGGTGGGCCGGGGCCGGGGGGAAACGGCCTATAGGCTCTTCCAGGCGGACCGGCTCACCCACCTGAGCGCGGGGTTTCGGAAGCTCTACGACTGCGCCTCACGGCCCGCGCCGGAGCGGACCCGCCGGGGGGAGGTGGCCAATCTCTTCGACCGGGCGGCGGACACGGTCTGCCGGGACTGCGTGCGCCGGGAGCGGTGCTGGAAGACGGACAGCGCCGGGACGGTGAAGCTCTTGTCGCCGCTGCTGGACGTCATGGCCCGGAAGGGGACCATAGCCGCCGCGGACGTACCGGAGGAGTTCCGCCGCCAGTGCGTGCGGCTGGAGGCCTTCGTGGGGGCGGTGAACGGGGAGCTGCGGGGCCTTGCCTACCGGCGGCAGTACCGGGCCCGGCTGAAGGAGGGCCGGGCGGCGGCCTACGGCCAGTTCGTGGACATGGCCCAGGTCATGGAGGACGCGGCGAGAGAGCTCAGCGGTGCGGCGGGGCCGGACATGGCCGCTGAGCGGCGGCTCATACGATACCTCAAAACCAAGGACCTGGAGGGGGTGTGCTCCGTGTTCCGGGACGGGAAGGGGCGGCTGCACGCCCTCATCGAGGGACCGGGGGCGGAAGCCTTGGGACAGGAACCGAACTATTTGGAAACGCTCAGTGAGGTGCTGGGGGTGCGGCTTTGCCAGATCGTCGGCCCGGAGAGCGCCCGGATGGTGCTGCGCCAGGCGGAGCCATTGGCGGTGTCCGTGGGTATCGCGTCGCTGAAAAAGGAGGGGGAGAGCGTCTCCGGGGACAGGGGGACCTATTTCAAGACCGACTACGGGACGCTGTGCGTTATCCTCTCCGACGGCATGGGCAGCGGCGAGGACGCCGCCCGGGAGAGCCAGGCCGCGGTGGAGATATTGGAGGAGTTGCTGAAAGCCGGGATGGAGCCGGGCTGCGCCATGCGGCTATTAAATTCCGCGGCCATGCTGAAAAACGGGGATGAGTGGGGCTACGCCACGGTGGACCTGTGCTGCATCGACCTGTTCACCGGGGAGACCCAGTTTATAAAATACGGCGCCGCCCCCAGCTATATCAAGACCGGCCGGGCCATCCGCCGGGTGAAGGGGACCAGCCTTGCCGCCGGGATGCTGGCGGGGGAGGGGTCCGCGCCGGACCTCACCCGCATGCGCCTGCGGCCCGGGAACGTGGCCCTTATCGCCTCCGACGGGGTGCTGGCGGAGAACTCCGACCAGTGGCTGCGGGACATCCTGGCCTCCGCCGACGGCACGGAGACCAAGGACCTGGCCAAGGCCGCCCTCCGGGCCGCCTCGGGCCGGTTCGGCAACGCCGACGACATGACGGCCCTGGCCATCCGGGTGGAGGAGCGGCAGTGAACGGGACAAAGCTGAAACCCTTCCGGAAATGGCGGCGGCCCCTGCATAAGACCGCCCGCCGGCGGTTAGACTGGAAACATCGGGAAACGGAGGAGGCTCCAGCGATGGTAAAGGGCACGAACCGGCGGGTGGTAGTGGTCAAGTCCCCGGACCCAAGGATATTTGACGAGGCGATCTTCATCGTGCGGGAGGACCTGTTCCACCGGGGCACCAGCGCCGAGAAGGTCATGAGCGAGGCGAGAAGGGCGGCGGGGGCATATCTCCGCGGCGCCACGGGCCTTAAAAAGCCGCCCCTGTGGCGGCGCATCCCGGCGGGGCTGTTCGCGGCCTTAAGCGCGGCGGCCGCCGGGGCGGTGTGGCTGGTGTTCCGCCTGGTGGGCGTGTAGGGTCCAAACCTATCACATACTGCAAAATCGTCAACAAGCAAGCCATAAAGCGTACTGCGCTTTATGGCTTTTTCCCTGTTGCTTTTGTGGGCGGCGAGTGTTAAACTCTTCTTATGGATATCGTTTCAGTTTTTAATGTGATGCTCACGATGCTCATTTTGCTCATCGTGGGCGTGGCGGCCTCCAAGACGGGCGTGGTGGACGCCGAGACCAACCGGCGGCTGACCAAGTTCGCCATGGCCGTGCCCCAGTGCGCCATCATCCTCTCCAGCGCCATGAACCTGGAGATGGAGATGACGGTGGGGAAGGTGCTGGGCATATTGGGCGCAGGTATGGTGATGTACGCGCTCCTGATCGCCCTCGCCGTGCTGGCCCCCCGCATCGCCGGGGTGAAGGGCGCGGACCTGGGGGTGTTCACCTTCCTGGGCGCCTTCGGAAACGTGGCCTATATGGGCTATCCCCTGGTGGGGGCGCTGTTCGGCTCCGACGCGGTGTTTTACGCCACCATCCTGTGCATCCCCTTCAACCTGCTGGCCTTCACCGTGGGGGTGGATATGATCAGCGGCGGGGGCAAGCGGGAAAAGCTCTCCTGGCGGTCGTTCGTGAACCCGCCCATGGTGTGCTCCGTGCTGGCGGTGATCATCGTGTTCCTCCCCATCCGCTGGCCCGGGCCACTGACCGAGGCGGTGTCCGTGCTGGGGAACATGATGCTGCCCATCTCCATGATCATCATCGGCTCCTCCCTGGGGGAGCAGAAGCTCGCCGACGTGTTCCTGGACTGGCGGGTATATCTGTTTTCCCCGGTGAAGCTGCTGCTGGCCCCGGCCCTGCTGTGGGCGGTGATGGGGCTGTTTATCAAAGAGGAGCTTCTTCTCAACACCATCACCGTGCTGGGGGGCATGCCCTGCGCGGCGGTGGCGGCCATGCTGTCGATCCAGTACGGGGGCAACGAGCGGCTCGCCAGCCGCGCGGTGGTGCTGACCACGGTACTGAGCGTGGGCACCATCCCGCTGGTGTGCTGGCTCCTGCTGTAACGCCATGGACCTTTGTAATTATAACGAGATGCGCGCCCTCCTGGCCGACGCGGGCTTTCGCTTTTCCAAGGCTAAGGGCCAGAACTTCCTGACCGCATCATGGGTCCCGGAGCGCATCGCAGACGAGGCGGAACTGGGCCCCGGGGACGGGGTGGTGGAGATAGGCCCCGGGGTGGGATGCCTCACCCAGCGGCTGGCGGAGAGAGCGGGAAAGGTGCTGGCCTATGAGGTGGACGAGGCGCTGCGGCCCGTGCTGGCGCAGACATTGCGCGGCCTTGACAACGTGCAGGTCCTCTTCGCCGACGTGATGGGCCGGGACCTGGCCGCGGACGCGGAGGAGCTGCTCCCGGGCGTGCGCCACACGGTGTGCGCCAACCTCCCCTACAGCATCACCACGCCGGTGCTGACAAAGCTGTATCAGGCCCGGTGCTTTGAAAGTATACTGGTGATGGTGCAAAAGGAAGTGGCCCAGCGGATGTGCGCCCGGGCGGGGCAGGGGGACTACGGCGCGTTCACCCTGCTGACGGAGTGGTACGCGGAAGCGGAGACGCTCTTCACCGTGGGGCCTGAGTGCTTCGTGCCCCGGCCCAAGGTCCACAGCGCCGTGGTGCGTCTCGCCATGCGCAGGGATCCGCCGGCGGACGTGGACGAGAATGCGTTCTTTAAAGTTGTCCGGACGGCCTTCAACATGCGGCGCAAGACCCTGGTAAATTCCCTGGACGGGCTCTGCGGCAGGGAAAAGGCAGCGGCAGCCCTCAATCAATGCGGCCTGGACGGTAATATCCGCGGCGAGGCGCTCAGTTTGGAGCAGTTCGCCGCGCTCACCAATGTGATCTATTCGATGAAAGTATAGGAGGTAAGACCAATGGCGCTGACGACCAACAAGTATGTGCTGGACTGGGTGCAGGAGTGCGCCGAGCTGTGCCGCCCTGACGAGGTGGTGTGGCTCACCGGCAGCGAGGACGAGCTGGAGGCCCTGCGGAAGCAGGCTGTGGAGGAGGGCATCCTCATCAAGCTCAACGAGGATAAGCTGCCCGGCTGCTACTATCACCGCAGCAACCCCAACGACGTGGCCCGCGTGGAGGGGCGCACCTTCATCTGCTGCCCCAAGCAGGAGGACGCCGGCCCCACCAACAACTGGATGGCTCCCGACGAGATGAAGGCGAAGCTGAACGCCATCTACAAGGGCTCCATGATGGGCCGGAAGATGTACGTGGTGCCCTATTCCATGTCCGTGATGGGCTCCCCCTTCGCCAAGTACGGCTTTGAGCTGACCGACAGCATCTATGTGGTGCTGAACATGGCCATCATGACCCGCATGGGCAAGGAGGTCTACGACTACCTGGGCGACAGCCCCGACTTCATCAAGGGCCTGCATTCCTCCGCGGATATGGACCCGGAGCAGCGCTATATCGCCCACTTCCCCCAGGAGAACGCCATCATGACCGTGAACTCCGCCTACGGCGGCAACGCCCTGCAGGGGAAGAAGTGCTTCGCCCTGCGTATCGCCTCGTGCCTGGGCCGGGACGAGGGGTGGCTGGCCGAGCACATGCTCATCCTGGGCATCGAGAACCCCAAGGGGGAGATCACCTATGTGTGCGCCGCCTTCCCCTCCGCCTGCGGCAAGACGAACCTGGCCATGCTCATCCCCCCGGAGAGCTACCGCAAAAAGGGCTGGAAGTGCTGGACCGTGGGCGACGACATCGCCTGGCTGCGGCCCGGCCCCGACGGGCGGCTGTGGGCCGTGAACCCGGAGAACGGCTTCTTCGGCGTGGCCCCCGGCACCAGCATGAAGTCCAACCCCAACGCCCTGGAGAGCACCAAGAAGAACACCATCTTTACGAATGTCGTCCTTAAGCCTGACGGCACCGTCTGGTGGGAGGGCATGGACAAGAACCCGCCCACGGACGCCCTGGACTGGAAGGGCAACCCCTGGGACCCCGCCAGCGGCGTGAAGGGCGCTCACCCCAACTCCCGCTTCACCGCCCCCGCCAAGAACTGCCCCTGCGTCAGCCCCAAGTTCGACGACCCCCAGGGCGTGCCCATCTCCGCCATCATCTTCGGCGGCCGCCGGGCCCATACCGTGCCCCTGGTGTACCAGTCGAAGAGCTGGGCCCACGGTGTGTTCACCGGCTCCGTCATGGGCTCGGAGAAGACCGCCGCCGCCGAGGGCCAGGTGGGCGAGCTGCGCCGTGACCCCATGGCCATGCTGCCCTTCTGCGGCTACCACATGGCGGACTACTGGCAGCACTGGCTGGATATGGAGGCGAAGCTCTCAAACCCGCCTAAGATATTCAACGTCAACTGGTTCCGCATGGACGACCAGGGCAACTTCATGTGGCCCGGCTTCGGCGAGAACCTGCGGGCCCTGGAGTGGATCCTGGGCCGCTGCGACGGCACCGCCGGCGCCCAGGAGACGCCGCTGGGCTTCCTGCCCCGGCCGGAGGACATCGACCTCACCGGCCTGGAGGACGAGGTGTCCCCCGAGACCTTGAAGGCCCTGCTCACCGTGGACCCGGCGGACTGGAAGGGCGAGGTGGCCGACATCAAGGCACACTACGCCAAGTTCGGCGACAAACTCCCGCAGGCCCTCAGGGACTGCCTGGCCGGCCTGGAGGCCTGGGTGGGCTGAAAAATCGCAAAAAGACGCAAATTTACGATTGACAATCCCCGGATTTGATGGTATTATAACTGGGCGCTCAGGAGAGCGCCCAGACATACGCGCGAGTGGTGGAATTGGCAGACTCGCTAGATTCAGGTTCTAGTGTCCACTCCGGACGTGCGGGTTCAACTCCCGC
>CANRKN010000119.1 GCA_947631215.1 uncultured Oscillospiraceae bacterium
AGCAGCCAGCAGTTTCCTGCTGGCTGGGATAAATCCTTATTCTTTTTCATTGTTCTCTTGACGGGTCGCAGTTCAAGTTCCCGCCGGGCGGCTGCTGCTTTTGCCAGAGGCGCGATTGTCGCCCGGCAGGCGACCTGAAGGGCGGCGCTTTGGAGTATGCTTGACCCATCACATGACAGGAGGGTCGATTTATGATCGGAGCTATTATTGGAGATATCGTTGGATCGGTCTATGAGTTCAACAATATCAAGACGAAGGACTTTCCCTTTTTGACCGTTTGCAATTCCTATACGGACGACTCGCTCATGACCATCGCGGTGGGCAGCGCGCTCATGAAGGCAAGCGGAACGGACGACCTGAAGGAGACGTTCGTCCGGGAGATGCGGCGGATCGCGAGGCTGTATCCCTGCCCTATGGGGGGATATGGGGGCCGGTTTTATAACTGGCTCCATGCGGCCGACCCGCGGCCGTATCGGAGCTATGGCAACGGCTCGGCCATGCGGGTGTCCCCCTGCGGGGAGACAGCCGCCACGCTGGAGGAGGCGCTGGCGCTGGCCAAGGCGTCCGCCGAGGTGACCCATGACCATCCCGACGGCATCGCCGGGGCCCAGGCCACCGCAGCGGCGGTGTTCCTGGCGCGGGCCGGCAAGAGCAAAGAAGAGATCCGCCGGTATATCCAGGAGAACTTTTACTCGCTGGACATGACGGTGGACGGGCTCCGCCCCGGTTATATCTTCGATGTGAGCTGCAAGGGTTCGGTCCCGCCGGCCATAGTCGCTTTCCTGGAGTCCGCGGACTTTGAGGACGCCATCCGCAATGCGGTCTCCCTGGGCGGGGACAGCGATACCATCGCGGCGATCACCGGCGCGGTGGCCTGGGCCTATTACGCACGGCAGGGCATGACCGAGAGGATGCTCGCGGTCAGGGAGCAGGCCATGAGCAGGCTGACCGGGGAACTGAGGGACATCGTACAGGCGTTTGAGAGCCGGATCAAAAATATCCTGTGAACTATGTATAATCTTACGCATTATCGCGTTCTCTGCTATACTAAATTTGTATAATACTGTAAGCCAGGAAGTCAGACAGTTGAACAAAAAGGCGTCCCTTGAACAAAACGGCACGCGGTTTATTACCTTATTGAGATTAGATTGATATGAGGATGGGGTTATGCAAAAGCTGGTGTGTGATGTCTGCGGCGGAAAAATACAGATCCAGGCGGGCGGCCGGCATACGGAGAGTTTACCGGCGGTCATGGCTGTTCATGCTTGACAAAGCATAGGCGCGATGTTATACTGAACAAAAATCCTGGAAAATTCAGGGTTAATTTAGTTCAATTTTATGAATCACAGGAGGCATGAACATGAAAAAACTCATCGCTATCGCCCTCGCGCTGGTCATGGTGTTCTCCCTGGGCGCCATCGCCTTCGCCGACGACGCCCCCGAGATCAAGGTCGGCATCGCGGCTCCCGACGTGACCCACGGCTGGGTCGCCGGCGTGGCCTACTATGCCGAGAAGTACTGCAAGGACAACGACCTGGATTACATGATCACCACCTCTTCCGACGCGGCTGAGATGACTACCGCCCTGGACGACCTGGTAGGCTGGGGCGCCACCGTCATCATCTCCTGGCCACAGTGGACCGGCATGGAGACCGCCATGCAGGACATCATCGACTCCGGCATCCCCGTAGTGAACTTCGACGTGGATATCGACTGCGAGGGCATCTACAAGGTCACCGGCGACAACTATGACATGGGCTATCAGTGCGCCAAGTACATCACCGAGAAGGTGGGCGACGCCGCCTCCATCGCCGTGATGGACGTGCCCTCCTCCGGCTCCGTGTGCGAGCTGCGCAAGCAGGGCTTCTATGATTACCTGGAGGAGATCGGGTACGATCAGTCCAACATCTTTGAAGTGACTCTGGAGAGCTTCGCCCGCGACAAGGGCCTGGCCGGCATGGCCGATATCCTGGAGAGCCATGACAAGATCGACGCCGTCTTCTCCATGGACGACGAGACCTCCATGGGCGCCATCGGCGCCATCACCGACGCCGGCCGCACCGACATCAAGGCCATCACCGGCGGCGGCGGCTGCCAGGAGTACTTCAACATGATCGCCGACGAGCAGTACGCCGATCTGGGCCTGGCCTCCGCGCTGTACAGCCCGGCGATGGTCGAGGACGCCATCCAGACCGCCATCGACCTGCTCAACGGCGCTGAGGACATCGAGCCGGTCGTGGTCATCCCCACCACCATCGTGTCCGCCGACAACGTCGAGGAGTATCTGGACGCGGAGAACACCGTCTACTAATACCGGACATACCCAACCAAAGCGGGCTATGGCTTTTATAGCCATAGCCCGTTCCAATATGTCTTATCAGAAAAGAGTGTGATCGCTTGAACATATCGATGGAAAAGATCAAAAAGTCCTTCGGCGCCAACGATGTGCTGCAGGACGTGGATTTTTCCCTGGGCACCGGTGAGATATGCGCGCTGCTGGGCGAAAACGGCGCGGGCAAGTCCACGCTGATGAACATCCTGGGCGGCGTGATCAGCGCCGACAGCGGCGCCATCCGCCTGGATGGAAAGCCCGTGCAGTTTTCCTCCCCCGTCCAGTCCCTGGACGCGGGCATCGGCTTTATCCACCAGGAGCTGAACCTCATCAACGACCTGACCATCTACGAGAACATGTTCATCACCCACCTGCCAAAAAAGGGCGCCTTCCTGGACGCCAAGGCCATGCAGGCCAAGACGGCGGAGCTCTTTGAGCGGATGAACATCGACCTGGACCCCCGGACCATGGTGCGGGACCTGGACGCCTCCTACAAGCAGATCGTGGAGATCTGCCGGGCGCTGCTGCAAAACGCCTCCGTCATCATCATGGATGAGCCCACCACCTCCCTCACCGAGCCGGAGATCCAGCGGGTGTTCGCCATGATGCGGACCCTGAAGGACCAGGGCGTGGGCATCGTGTTCATCTCCCACAAGCTGGGGGAGGTCATGGAGATATGCGACCGGTACACGGTCCTCCGGGACGGGAAGATGGTGGCCCAGGGGAAGGTATCCGAGACGGACACGAAAAAGCTGGCCGCCTACATGGTGGGCCACGAGGTCAGCACCGATGTGCTCGCCCGGGACGTCTCCCTGGGCGAAGAGGTGCTCCGGCTGGAGAGCCTGTCCGACGGAAAGCACTTCTTCGATATCTCTCTCGCGGTCCACGCGGGGGAGGTGCTGGGCGTGACCGGCCTTCTGGGCGACGGGAGAAGCGAGCTGTTCCAGACCGTATTTGGGGCCGGCGACGGCCGCTATACGGGCAGGATCCTCCTGGAGGGGAAGGAGGTCAATATCAAGTCCACCCACCAGGCCCTGGACCTGGGCATCGCGTACCTGCCCCGGAACCGGAAGGAGAACGCCATTCTCAAAGACATGTCCATTCTGGACAACGGCTCTATCGTCCACCTGCCCAAGCTGAAGAAAGGGCTTTTCATCGATGTGGACAGTCAGGAGAAGCTCTTTAAGGAGCAGGTGGAGAGCCTGCGCATCAAGATGGGCGACCGGCTGGACCTCATCACCAGCCTCTCCGGCGGCAACCAGCAGAAGGTGGTCCTGGCCAAGTGGCTCATGAGCGACCCGAAGGTGCTCATCCTGGATAACCCCACCCAGGGCGTGGACGTGGGTGCCAAGGAGGAGATATACGGCATCATCCACCGCCTGGCGGACCAGGGGGTGGCCATCGTCGTGCTAAGCTCTGAGGCCCAGGAGATCATGCGGGTCTGCGACAGGAGCCTGGTGCTGTTCCACGGCCGCCATGCCGGCGAGGTGGCGGGCGGAGATATGAACGAGCACAACATCATGTATCTTGCCACCGGCGGCAACACCAACGAAAAGTCGAGGGATGAAAATGGAAAATAAGAAGAATACCGGCGCGATAGGCTGGTTCCGGGACAAGTGGTCCCACAACGCGATGTTCTCCACCATATTTGCCCTGGTGGTGATGCTGCTGATCCAGTGCGTGGTCATGTGGATCAACGCCGGCTCCTTCGGGGGCATGTTCGGCAAGATGGGCATGGCGTGGCTGAACATCATGCGCAACAATGTCTACTCCGGTCTCATTGCCCTGGGCATGTGCTTCATCATCATCTCCGGCGGCATCGACCTGTCGGTGGGCTCCATGCTGTGCGCCCTGGGCGCCATCCTCATGTACCTGCTGGACGAGGCCAACGGCCCCCTGGCCGCCATCGGCCTGACCGGTGTGCCGGCCTATATCATCGCGATCCTGGCGATCATCGTGCTGGGCTACGGCTTCGGCTCCATCAACGGCGCGCTGGTGGCCTATGGAAAGCTGCCGCCCTTCATCGCCACCCTGGGCACCATGAAGATATTCCGCTCCGTCACCCAGCAGCTGACGAAGCAGTTCAACCCACAGGTCCCCGGCGGCTTCAAGCTCATCGCCTCCTTCAAGATCGGCGGCCAGGTGGTACTGCCCATCCTGTACTGGGTCGTCATCGTGGCGGTCATGCACATCATCTTCCGCAAGACCGCCTTCGGCCGCCAGACCATCGCCATCGGCTCCAACGAGCGGGCCGCCCGGCTCAGCGGCATCAACGTCAGTAAGGTCAAGAGCCGCATCTACGCCCTGGGCGGCGTGATGGTGGCCATCGCCGCCGTCATCTACATCGCCCGCATCGGCTCCATGGACTTCGCCAACGCCGGCTCCGGCTATGAGATGGACGCCATCGCCGCCGTCATCGTGGGCGGCACGGCCATGTCCGGCGGCAAGGGCAGCCTTGTGGGGGCGTTCCTCGGCATGCTCATCATCAGCGTCATGAACAACATCCTCAACACCGTGGGCGTGCCCACGTTCCTGTGCGACGCGGTGAAGGGCGCCATCATCATCTTCGCGGTGCTCTTGCAGAAGAAAGATTCCAACGGCTGACAGGAGGAGACAAACATGATACATATCGGCATTATCGGCTGCGGCAAGATCGCCCAGGTCCGGCACATACCCGAGTACGCCGCCAACCCTGACGCGGAGCTCGCCGGCTACTTCAACCCCAAGCGCTTCCGGGCGGAGGAGATGGCCGCCAAATATGGCGGGAAGGTCTATGACACGGCGGAGGAGCTGCTGGCGGACCCGGCCATCGACGCGGTGAGCATATGCGCGGCCAACTACGCCCACGCCGAGCTCACCATAAAGGCCCTGCAGGCGGGCAAGCATGTGCTGTGCGAAAAGCCCATGGCCACCACCATCGAGGACTGCGAGGCCATGCTGACTGCGGCGAAGGAGAGCGGCAAATACCTCATGATCGCCCACAACCAGCGCCTTACCAAGGCCCATCTGGAGGCGAAACGGCTCCTGGACGAGGGCGTCATCGGCCATATCCTCACCTTCCGCACCACCTTCGGCCACGGCGGGCCGGAAACCTGGTCCATCAGCCCGGGGAAGGATGTGTGGTTCTTCGACAAGAAGCGGGCGGCCATGGGCGCCATGGCGGACCTGGGCGTGCACAAGACCGACCTCATCCACTTCCTCACCGGACAGCGGGTGGTCCGCACCACCGCGAAGCTGGCCACCCTGGATAAACGGGGGGCGGACGGCCAGCTTATCGCCGTGGACGATAACGCCTGGTGCATCTATGAGCTCTCCGGCGGCGCCATGGGCACCATGACCGCCAGCTGGACCTTTTACGGCGCGGAGGACAACTCCACGGTCCTCTACGGCACCAAGGGCATCATGCGCATCTACGACGACCCGGCCCACTCCATCGTGGTCCGTCTGGCCGACGGCACAGAGCAGACCTACGACGTGGAGAAGATACAGACCAACGACGACCAGACCGCCTCGGGCGTCATCGACCTGTGGGTCGACTGCCTGAAGAACGGCCGCGCCCCGGAGATCGACGGGGCCAGCGCCATCGCCGCCATGCGGGCGGTGTTCGCCTCCATCCGCTCCTCGGAGACGGGGCAGGCGGTGGAGATACCTGAAAACAGATAAGGAGGAAGCTCGCCATGATGAAATTCGGACTGCTCACCGCCATTCTGGACGGCTGGAGCTATGAGGAGGCGGTGGATATCGCCGCCGAAATGGGATTCAAGTGCCTGGAGGTGGCCTGCTGGCCCGCGGGCAAGGCGGAGCGGCGTTATGCCGGCGTGAGCCATATCGACGCCGAGCGGGTGCTGGCGGACGACGCTTATGCCGCCCACGTGAAGAAGTACGCCGAGGACAAGGGCCTCGCCATATCCTCCCTGGCTTTCTATCCCAACACCATGGACCCGGACCCGGACAAGCGGGCCGCGGCCATCGCCCATTTGGAGGCGCTCATCAAAGCCAGCGCCAAGCTGGGCGTGGGCCTCGTGACCACCTTCATCGGCCGGGACCAGCACAAGACCCTGGAGGAGAACATTGAGCTGTTCAAGGAGATCTGGCCCCCCATCATCGCCCTGGCGGAGCAAGAGGGCGTGAAGGTGGGCATCGAGAACTGCCCCATGCTCTTCGGCGCGGACCAGTGGCCCGGCGGGCAGAACCTGAT
>CANRKN010000120.1 GCA_947631215.1 uncultured Oscillospiraceae bacterium
GCAACATCGAGGAGCTGGGCACCTATGACCCCATGGCCAAGCCCGCCGTCATCGACATCGACCTGGAGCGCGCCAAGCACTGGATCGCAAACGGCGCCCAGCCCACCGACACCGTCCGCGGCCTTCTGAAGCTGGCCGAGGCGAAGAAGCCCGCCGAGGCTCCCAAGGCTGAGGAGGCCCCTGCCGAGGCTCCCGCCGCGGAATAAGCTGATCCCATGAAGGAACTGCTGACCTATATCATCCAGAGCCTGGTGGATGAGCCTGATAAGGTCACCGTGGACGAGCACGCCGAGGGCGGCGCCACCGTATACGAGGTGCGCGTGGCCGACGGGGATATGGGCAAGGTCATCGGCCGCCAGGGCCGCATCGTGCGCCAGATCCGGGTGCTCATGAAGACCGTGGCCCAGCGTCAGGGCAAGAAGATATCCGTCGAGATACTGGATTGAGAAGTTGAAAAAGCGTTATTTGGAAGCGGGGCAGATCGTGAACACCCACGGCGTCCGGGGCGAGGTGCGTATCCAGCCCTGGGCGGACGAGGCGGCGTTTCTGACCCGCTTCCGCCGGTTTTATATGGACGGGGCGGAGGTGAAGGTCCGCGCCTGCCGGGTCCACAAGGACATGTGCATCGCCGCTTTGGAGGGCATAGACGACGTGAACGCCGCCATGGCCCTGAAGGGGAAGGTGCTGTTCATCGACCGGGAGGACGCCCGTCTCCCCGCCGGGACGGTGTTTTTGCAGGATATCATCGGCGTGAAGTGCGTGGACGAGGAAGGGCATGAGATAGGCGTCGTGGCCGATGTGATGCCTGCCCCCGCCGCCGACGTGCTGGTGATAAAGGGCGAGCGGGAGATCCTCATCCCCGACGTGCCCGCCTTCGTGCTCAACAAGGACGCGGACGAGGGCGTCGTCACCGTGCGCCTCATCGACGGGATGTAAACTTCTTTGTATTTTTCAGGGGGGAAGATAAAATGAAAAGACGAACTGCCCGTGTGCTCGCGGCGCTGCTGTGCCTGTGTGTGCTGACGGCCCTGTGCGGTGCGGCGGAGGCGCCCGCCGAGCCTGAGGCGGACAGCACCATTGACGCTGCCGTCACGGAACCGGAATACACCGCCGGGTCGGAGGAGACCGCCGCACCCGAAGAAACGGAGGCGGCCGAAGAAACCGCTGAACCCGAGGAGACGCAGGCGCCCGAGGAGACCGAAGAGCCCACGGAGACGGAGGCGCCCACGGAAACGGAAGAGCCCACGGAGACCGACGAGCTGGAGGCGACCGAAGAGCCCACGGAAACTGAGGCACCCGAGGAGACCGACGAACCCGAGGCAACTGCGGAACCCGAGGCGACCGCTGAGCCGGCCGAGGTCACCTATTACGTGGTCCTGTCCGCCGACAAGACCACTCTGACCTTCCAGAAGGCCGCGCCGGAGGCCGGCACGGAGGGCACGGACTGGTGGCCCATGACCGGCGGGGAGGCCTTCACCGAGGACAGCGCCGACGGCTGGCATGACCCTACCGTCAAGGCGGCTGTCACCCAGGTGGTGATCAACGACGACGTCACCCTGCGCGGCACGGGCCTGTTCTACGGGTTTGGGGCTTTGACCTCTGTCAGCGGACCGGGCAGCCTGACGCTGCAGGTCAACACCCGCATTATGTTTGGCGGCTGCGCCGCCCTCATCAATGTGGACCTGGCCGGCTTGGACACCGCCGCCGTCACGGACATGAGCGGCATGTTCTATGGCTGCACCGCTCTGACGGCGCTGGACGTCGCGGGTTGGGACACCTCCAGCGTGACGGATATGGACGCCATGTTCGCCAACTGCGACGCCCTGACGGCGCTGGACGTTGACCGCTGGGATACCTCCAGCGTGACGGACATGAGCGGCATGTTCAATTGCTGCTACGCCCTGGAGTCGCTGGACCTGTCCGGGTGGGACACCTCCAATGTGACGGACATGAGTTACATGTTTGCCGAATGCCGTGCCCTGGAGTCGCTGGACCTGTCCGGCTGGGATACCTCCGCCGTGACGGATATGTACGCCATGTTCGGCAACTGCAACGTCCTGACCGCGCTGGACGTATCCGGCTGGGACACCTCCAATGTCACGGATATGGCAGACCTGTTCGCCTATTGTCATGCCCTGGCCGCGCTGGACGTATCCGGCTGGGACACCTCCAACGTGACGGTCATGGCAGACCTGTTCGCCTATTGCCATGCCCTGGCCGCGCTGGACGTCTCGGGCTGGGACACCTCCAGCGTCACGGACATGTACGCCATGTTCCGTGAGTGCAATGCCCTGACAGCGCTGGACGTGGCGGATTGGGACGTCTCCCATGTGACGAATACGGGCCGCATGTTCAACGGCTGCACCGCCCTGACAGCGCTGGACGTCTCCCATTGGGACGTCTCCAGCGTGACGGAGATGGACCGCATGTTCTACCACTGCGACGCCCTGCCCGCGCTGGACGTCGCCGGCTGGGATGTCTCCCATGCGGAGGATATGAGAAGCCTCTTTGAGGACTGCGGAACGCTCACCTCCCTGGATCTGACCGGCTGGGATACCTCCGCCGCGACGAATATGAACTACATGTTCGACGACTGCACCTCCCTGACGGCGCTCGCCGGCCTCGACGGGTGGGATACCTCCAACGTGACGGACATGAACCACATGTTCTATCACTGCGAAGTCCTGTCGGAGCTGGACCTGTCCGGATGGGATACCTCCAACGTGACAGACATGAGCTACATGTTTTACAAGTGCTACGCGCTGACGCAGGCCGGCAGCTTCGCCGGATGGGACACCTCCAACGTGACGGACATGTTCGCCATGTTCTATCACTGCGACGTCCTGCCCGCGCTGGACGTGGCGGGCTGGGACGTCTCCAGCGTGACGGATATGGGCAGCCTCTTCGAGAACTGCGAATCGCTGACCTCGCTGGACCTGTCCGGCTGGGACACCTCCGCCGCAACGGATATGGGCAGCATGTTCAATGACTGCTTCGCCCTGACGCAGCTCGCCGGCCTCGCGGGCTGGGATACCTCCAACGTGACGGACATGTACACTATGTTCTATCACTGCGACGCCCTGACCGCGCTGGACCTGTCCGGATGGGACACCTCCAGCGTGACGGACATGAGCAACATGTTCAACGCCTGCGCCGCCCTGACCGCGCTGGATATCTCCGGCTGGGACACCTCCGCCGCAGAGAATATGACCGGGATGTTCACCGACTGCACCGCCCTGGCGGCGCTGACGATAGGCGACGGCTTCAAGACCCTGGGCGCCGAGGCCCTGCCCGATACATATACCACCTCTCCCGAAGAGGCCGCCTGGAAGAAGCTGAACAGCACCGAAGGGCCGTGGACCGGTACGGAGCTGTTGGCCCATCTCACCGCCGGCGGCCAGGGCGGCACCTATTACCGCGTGGAGTCCGCCGTGGTCACCCCCACCCCCGCGCCCACGGCCACGCCTGCGCCCACTCCCACGCCCAGTGCGACACCCGCGGTGACCCCCACGCCCAGTGCCGCGCCGGCCGCCACGGCCACCCCGGCGGCCGGGACCGCGGCCACAGCGGCGCCCTCCGGCGGGACCGCCCCCAAAACGGGGGATGAGAACGCCCCCATGCTGTGGCTCGCTGTATTTGGCGTCTGCGCCGCGGGGCTCTGCCTCCTGCCGGCAGTGCGCCGGAAACAGAAAAAGCACTGATCGGTCCTGAAAACTCACAACAGCCCGGTGGAAAAAACCACCGGGCTGTGCTATACTCATATCCAAACCAACAGAGAGACGCTTTTCAGGGAGGAAGACAGAATGAAAAGACGAACTGCCCGTATATTGGCGGCGCTGCTGTGCCTGTGCGTGCTCACGGCTCTGTGCGGCGCGGCGGACGTCACCGCCGTCCCGGAGGCGGAGGCCGCCACTGACGCCGCCGCCACGGTGGAGCCGGAATACACTGCCGTGCCCGAAGAGACCGAGGCACCTGCGGAAACGACCGAGCCCGAGGCGACCGATGAGCCGGAAGAGACCACGGAACCCGAAGGGACCGAGACACCTGCGGAAACGGCTGAGTCTGAGACGACCACGGAACCCGAGGCGACCGATGAACCCGCGGCCACGGTGGAGCCCGAAGCGACGGAAGCGCCCGAGGCCGCCTATTACGTGGTCCTGTCCGCCGACAGGACCACCCTGACCTTCCAGAAGGCCGCCCCGGAGGAGGGCACGGAGGGCACGGACTGGTGGCCCATGACCGGTGAAGAGGTCTTTGGCGAGGACAGCGCCAGCGGCTGGCATGACCCGTCCGTCAAGGCGGCTGTCACCCAGGTCGTGATCAATGACGATATCGCCCTGTGTGGTGCGTTTCTGTTCTACAGGTTTGAGGCCCTGACGACCGTCGGCGGACCGGGCCGCCTGACGCTGCAGGACAGCGCCCGCGGCACGTTCGCGTCCTGTACCGCCCTGACGGCGCTGGACATCGCCGCCTGGGACGTCTCCGCTGTGACGGACATGACCGGCATGTTCGCCGACTGCTGGCTGCTCACGGCGCTGGACGTCGCCGGATGGGACACCTCCGCTATGACGGACATGAGCGGCATGTTCTATGACTGCACCGCTCTGACGGCGCTGGACATCGCCGCCTGGGACACCTCCAGCGTCACGTATATGAGCGAGATGTTTTCCGAATGCTCCTCTCTTACCGAGCTGGACGTGGCCGGCTGGAACACCTCCAACGTCACGGACATGAGCTATGTGTTTGCCTTCTGCTCCGCATTGGAGAAGGTGGACCTGTCCGGCTGGGATACCTCCGGCGTGACGGATATGTACGCCATGTTTTATCACTGCGACGCCCTGACCGCGCTGGATGTCGCCGGCTGGGACACCTCCAGCGTAACGGACATGTATGCCATGTTCTCCTATTGCTACGCCCTGGCGTCGCTGGACGTCGCGGGGTGGGACACCTCCAACGTCACGGATATGAGCCACTTGTTCTATCACTGCGACGCCCTGACCGCGCTGGACGTGGCCGGCTGGGACACCGCCGCCGTGACAGAGATGGACAGTCTTTTTGAAAACTGCGCCTCGCTGACCGAGTTGGACGTCGGCCGCTGGGATACCTCCAGCGCGGAGACCATGGACAACATGTTTGAGGACTGCGCCTTGCTGACCGAACTGGACCTGTCCGCCTGGGACACCTCCGGCGTGACGGATGTCCACGACATGTTCCAGCGCTGTTCCGCCCTGACCACGCTGGACCTGTCCGGCTGGGACACCTCCAACATGACAAATATGAACAGCCTGTTCTGGAACTGCTCCGCCCTGACCGCGCTGGACCTGTCCGGATGGGACACCTCCAGCGTGACGGACATGAGCAACATGTTCAACGCCTGCGCCGCCCTGACCGCGCTGGATATCTCCGGCTGGGACACCTCCGCCGCAGAGAATATGACCGGGATGTTCACCGACTGCACCGCCCTGGCGGCGCTGACGATAGGCGACGGCTTCAAGACCCTGGGCGCCGAGGCCCTGCCCGATACATATACCACCTCTCCCGAAGAGGCCGCCTGGAAGAAGCTGAACAGCACCGAAGGGCCGTGGACCGGTACGGAGCTGTTGGCCCATCTCACCGCCGGCGGCCAGGGCGGCACCTATTACCGCGTGGAGTCCGCCGTGGTCACCCCCACCCCCGCGCCCACGGCCACGCCTGCGCCCACTCCCACGCCCAGTGCGACACCCGCGGTGACCCCCACGCCCAGTGCCGCGCCGGCCGCCACGGCCACCCCGGCGGCCGGGACCGCGGCCACAGCGGCGCCCTCCGGCGGGACCGCCCCCAAAACGGGGGATGAGAACGCCCCCATGCTGTGGCTCGCTGTATTTGGCGTCTGCGCCGCGGGGCTCTGCCTCCTGCCGGCAGTGCGCCGGAAGCAGAATAAGAACTGACAGACCCATAAACGTACACAGCCCGGTGGAAAAAACCACCGGGCTGTGCTATACTCATACAAAAGACACGGAACGCGGGAGCACGCCTATGCGCATCGATATCCTCACCCTGTTCCCCGAGGCGGTGCAGCCCATGATGGACGCCTCCATCCTGGGCCGGGCCGCAAAGAAGGGGCTCATCGAGATCAACTGCATACAGATCCGGGACTTCACCGAAAACAAGCAGCAGCAGGTGGACGACTACCCCTACGGAGGCGGCTGGGGCTGCGTGATGATGGCCCAGCCTTTGAAGTCCTGCCTGGACTGGGTGACGGCTCAGGCCGGTGAGCGCAAACGCCGGGTCATCTACATGTCCCCCCAGGGGGCCCGCTTCGACCAGGGCCACGCCCGGCGGCTGGTGTCGGAGTATGACCACCTGGTGCTGGTCTGCGGCCACTACGAGGGCGTGGACGAGCGGTTCATCGAAGCCTGCTGCGACGAGGAGCTGAGCGTGGGCGACTTCGTGCTCACGGGGGGCGAGATCCCCGCCATGGCCATCGCCGACAG
>CANRKN010000121.1 GCA_947631215.1 uncultured Oscillospiraceae bacterium
CGGAATTCATCTGCAAGGGGACGGTACATGGCGTCAGGTCCTTTAAAATAAGATATACATAAATTATAAAGATTACCCTTGGAATTTGCAACAGGCCGTGATAAGATTTCTCAAAGAGATAAAGAAAGCGGGGAAGAGCCTATGAGAACGGCCGAACAGGTAAAGCATATCGTGCAGGCCCTGGCGGAGGAGTACCCTCTCGCGGACTGCACGCTGGACTACAAGGAGGCGTGGCAGCTTCTGGTGCAGGTGCGCCTTGCTGCCCAGTGCACCGACGAGCGGGTCAACATGATATCCCCGGCGCTGTTCGCCCGGTTCCCGGACCCGGAGACTATGGCCGCGGCGGAGCCGGAGGACGTGGAGCCCTATATCCACTCCTGCGGCTTTTTCCGGGGCAAGGCCCGGGACATCGTGGCCGCCGCCCGGATGCTGGTGGAGGACTTTGGCGGCGTGGTGCCGGACAACATGGAGGACCTTTTAAAGCTCCCCGGCGTGGGGCGGAAGAGCGCCAACCTCATTTTGGGGGACGTGTACCACAAGCCCGGCAGCGTGGTGGTAGACACCCACTGCATCAGGCTTTCCAACCGCATGGGCCTGGTGGACGACATAAAGGACCCGCCCAAAATAGAGACGGCCCTGCGGGCCATTTTGCCGCCGGAGGGGTGCTCCGACTTCTGCCACCGCATCGTGTACCACGGCCGGGCGGTGTGCTCCGCCCGGGCGCCCAGGTGCGAGGCGTGCTGCGTGAAGCAGTGGTGCCAGACATACGAGAAGGAGCACGATACATAATGTTTTTCGACTTTGAAAATATCGACAACGCCCGGGACCTGAGCGGCCTCACGAGGCCCGACGGGGCCCGGATACGGGAGGGCATGCTCCTGCGCACCGGCCACCTGGGCCGGGCCTCTGACGGGGATATCCAGCGGCTCGCGGACATGGGCCTGGGCCTCGTGGTAGACATGCGGGACAACCGGGAGCGGGAGCGGCACCCGGACCGGCCCGTGCCCGGGGCGAAGAACATCCACATCCCCCCGGTGCCGGACCTGGAGGTGTACATCCCCATCAAGAGCCAAGACCCCATGGAGGTCCGGGAGGTATTCCACCAGTTCTATAGGCTCCTGAGCCTCCATCCTCTCGCCATCGACGCCTACGGCGCCTTCTTCCGGGAGCTGCTGGCGGCGGAGGGCAAGCCGGTGCTCTGGCACTGCACCCAGGGGAAGGACCGCACCGGCGTGGGCGCGGCGCTGCTCATGAGCGCGCTGGGCTTCGACCGGGACGCGGTCATCGCCGAGTATCTGCTCACCAACCAGTTCGCCCAAAAGCAGATGGACGCCATGGCCGGGGCCCCGGAGGCGCAGAGAGCCCTCATGCGGGAGGTCTTTTTCGTCTGTGAGCGGAACATCCGTTTTTACTTCGACTGCATTGAAATGGAGTACGGCTCCGTCGGGCACTACCTGGAGCTGGCCCTGAACGTGGGGCCGGACGAGATCGAAAAGCTGGAAACATATTACCTGGAATAAGGAGAGTACATAATGGGTTCGCTGCTCGTCGCCGTCATCTATCTCGCCTTTGTGAGCCTGGGGCTGCCTGACTCCCTGCTGGGCTCCGCCTGGCCCACCATGCAGACCGCCTTTCAGGTGCCCTCCTCCTATGCCGGGTATGTGTCCATGGCCATCGCGTTCATGACCATCCTGTCGGCCCTGGCCAGCCCCCGGCTCATCCGGAGGCTGCCCACGCCCTGGATCGTCATCGGGTCCACGGGCCTTACCGTGGCGGGGCTTCTGGGCTTTTCCTTCTGCACGAAGTACTGGATGCTCTTCCTCTTCGCCGTGCCCTACGGCCTGGGGGCCGGGAGCGTGGATGCGTCCCTCAATCACTACGTGGCGAACCACTACTCCTCCTCGGTGATGAACTTCCTCCACTGCTTCTATGGCCTGGGGGCGGTCATCAGCCCCAATTTGATGGCCCTGGCCCTGCGGTATGCCCGGTGGAACGAGGGCTACCGCTGGACGGCGTATTTACAGCTCGCCATCCTCGCGGTATGTGTGCTGTCCCTGCCCCTGTGGAAGCGGGGCCAGGGGCCCGGGGAGCAGGAGGCGGAGGAGACCGCCGGGATAACGGAGACGCTGAAACGGCCTGGGGTGGTGCTGACGCTCGTCGGCTTTTTCGCCTATTGCGCCGGGGAGGCCACTGCCTTTCTCTGGACCAGCAGCTACTTTGCCGGCACGAAGCAGGACATGAGCCGGGAGCTCATCGCCTCTTTCGGCTCGCTGGTCTACGGCGGGCTGATGCTGGGCCGGCTCATCTCCGGCTTCATCTCCAATAAGCTAGGGGATAGAAAGCTCATCCGCCTGGGCGTCGCCGTAGAATTTGTGGGCCTGGCCCTGGTGGCATTGCCCTTCAAGGGCTACGCTATGGCCGCTGTAGGCTTCGTCCTCACCGGCACGGGCATGGGCCCGGTCTATCCCGCCATCCAGCACATGGCCCCCGCCAACTTCGGGAAAAAGTACAGCGCGGCGGTGATAGGCCTGCAAATGGCCTCGGCCTATACGGGCAGCACCTTCATGCCCACGGTGTTCGGCCATATCCAGCAGGGGATGGGCATCGGTATCATGCCCCTGTACCTTGCCCTCTTCGCCGCGCTGAACATCGGCATGCTGGAATTGGCCTACCGCCGGCTCAAAGAAGGGGAATAACCCGACGGGCGTCGGGTGGGTCCGCAGCAGCATGAAAAAAGCGCCGCAGATGCGGCGCTTTTCGTTTGTCTTTTTACCGCCCGAAGAGGACGGTGAGGTTTCGTATCCGCCGGGCGAGGGCGGGGCTGGCCTGGCCGGGCAGCATGCGCCACTGCCAGTTGCCCTCGGGGATGCCGGGGGTGTTCATCCGGGCCTCCGGCCCCAGTTCCAGGTAGTCCTGCATCTGGGCCGCGAACAGCCGGGCCACGGAGCCCATGCCGCCCCGGAGGATGCCCCAGTCATAGCCCTCGGCGGAGCTCAGGCCCAGATAGGCCTTTGCTTTGGCCACGTCGGCGGGATGGGCCTCCGCCAGCCAGCCCCGGAGGGTGGTGTTGTCGTGGGTGCCGGTGTAGCAGATGCAGTTCTCCCCGTACCGGTGGGGCAGGTAGTCGCTGGTCTCCCGGTGGTCGAAGGCGAACTGGAGGATCTTCATGCCCGGGAAGCCGGACAGGTCCAGCAGGGCCTGTACCTCCGGGGTGGTGAAGCCCAGGTCCTCGGCGATGATATTGCAGCCGGGGAATTTGTCCTGGAGCATATGGATGAAAGCGGCCCCAGGGCCGGGCACCCATTTGCCGTTGATGGCGGTGGCGTCCCCGTAGGGCACGGCCCAGTAGCTCTCCAGGCCGCGGAAGTGGTCGATGCGGGCCACGTCGAACCGCTCCAATGTGGAGCGCATGCGCCTCTCCCACCAGGAAAAGCCGTCATCCTGCATCCGTTCCCAGTGGTAGAGGGGGTTGCCCCAGAGCTGGCCGTCGGCGGTGAAGGCGTCGGGGGGTACGCCCGCCACGGCGGTGGGCACGTTGTCCTCATCCAGCTGGAAGTTCTGGGGGCTTGCCCACACGTCCGCCGAGTCCATGGCCACGTAGATGGGCAGGTCGCCGATGAGCCCCACGCCCTTTTGAACGGCGTAGGCCTTGAGGGCGTCCCACTGTTTCTGGAAGAGATATTGCAGGTAGATGAAAAACCGCACGTCCCGGTCAAGCTCCTGCCGCCAGTGGGCCACGGCGTCAGGCTCGCGCATGCGTATGTCCGCGGGCCATCCGGTCCAGGCGGCCATGCCGAAATGGCGCTTCAGGGCCATGAACAGGGCGTAGTCATTGAGCCAGGCGGCGTTTTTCTCGGCGAAGGCCGCCATAGCGTCACGGTCCCGGTCCCAGCCTCTGTCGAAGGCCTTTTCCAGCAGGGTGAAGCGGCTTTCATACACCGCGCCGTAGTCCACCCGGCCCGGGTCGCCGCCCCAGAAGGGGGCGGCGGCCTCGCCGGCCGTGAGAAGGCCGGCGGCGATGAGCATGTCCGGGTCTATGTAATAGGGATTGCCCGCGAAGGCGGAGAAGGATTGATAGGGGCTGTCTCCGTAGCTGATGGGCCCCACGGGCAGCATCTGCCAGTATTTCTGCCCGGCGGCGGCCAGGAAATCTATGAACTCATAGGCAGCCTTGCCCAAAGTGCCGATGCCGTAGGGGGAGGGCAGGGAGGAGACAGCGAGAAGTATCGCTGCAGAGCGTTCGATAGGCATACGTGTTTATTATCCTTTCACAGCGCCGGCGGCGACGCCTTTGATGATATGTTTCTGGCAGGTGAGGTAGAACACCACCACGGGGATGATGCTCAAAAGGATCAGCGCCATAGTGGCGCCCAGGTCCACGGAGCCGTAGCTGCCTTTCAGGTACTGGATGTGGATGGGGATGGTCATGTACTTGGTCCGGTCCAGCACCAGGTAGGGCAGCAGGTAGTCGTTCCACACCCACATGATCTCCAGCACACCCACGGATATCATGGTGGGCTTGAGCATGGGGAACACCACGGAGAAGAAGGTGCGGATGGGGCTGCACCCGTCGATGACCGCGGCCTCCTCGATCTCCAGGGGGATACTGTGCACGAAGCCCGTGAACATGAATACCGCGAGGCCCGCCCCAAAGCCCAGGTAGATGATGGGGATGGTCCAGGGGGTATTCAGCTTCAGGGTGTCCGCCGTGGTGGACAGGGTGAACATCACCATCTGGAAGGGCACCACCATGGAGAACAGGCAGAGATAGTAGACGATCTTGGTGAAGGTGCTGCCCACCCGGGAGATGTACCAGGCGGCCATGGAGGTGCAGATGAGGATGAGGCCGGTGGACACCAGGGTGATGAAGAGGCTGTAGAACACGCTCTTCCAGAAGGGATAGTTGCCGAAGGTCATGCCCTTGACGAAGTTGTCAAAGCCCACGAAGGACTCGGAGTTGGGCAGGGCGAAAGCGTTTTGGTTCACGGCGGCGTTGGTCTTGAAGGCGTTGACGGCCACCGTGATGATGGGGATGATCCAGAGTATGCCCACCACGATGAAACAGGCGGTGAGGATGTTGCTCCCCTTGGAATAACGGCGGGTCTTCATTACGCCTGCACCTCCTTTTTCCGGGTGGCGGAGAGCTGGGCGATCGCCAGGCTGGCCACCAGGATGAAGAACACCACGGCCTTGGCCTGGGCCGCGCCGTGCCAGTTCTTGTTGATGTTATAAGTAGAGTAGATATTCAAAGCCAGAAGCTCGGTCATGTTCACCTTGCCGCCGTTCATCATTACAGACGGGGCGCCGCCGGTGAGGGCCAGGTTCTGGTCAAAGAGCTTGAAGGAATTGGTCAGGGTCAGGAACATGCAGATGGTGATGGAGGGCATCACGTTGGGGATGACCACCCGGAAGAGGGTCTGGCGCTTGTTGGCGCCGTCGATCTTGGCGGCCTCCAGCATGTCCTCCGGCACGGCCTGCAGGCCCGCGATGTAGATGATCATCATGTAGCCTATCTGCTGCCAGGCCACCAGTATCACCAGGCCCCAGAAGCCGTAGGTGGCGTTGGCGGTGAGATAGGTGCTGTAGTGCTTTAAGATGGCGTCGAAGATCATGGACCAGATGTAGCCCAGGACCACGCCGCCGATGAGGTTGGGCATGAAGAACACGGTGCGGAACAGGTTCGCGCCCCGCATCTTCTGGGTCAGCGCGTAGGCGATGGTGAACGCCAGCACGTTGATGAGCACGATGGACACGATGGCGAACAGGGCGGTGTTCTTGAACGCGTGGATGAAGCCCGCGTCCTTAAAGGCCTTCACGTAGTTGCCCCAGCCCACCCAGGTGGCGTCCTTGGGGGTGTTGAAGTTGCAGAAGGAGAGGTATATGCCCTGTGCGAAGGGCCAGAGAAAACCTATGCAGAAGCAGATGAGCGTGGGCAGCAGAAACACCGGGAACCACCGGCGGATGGGCCGGCGGATAAGGTTGCTGCTCAGCACGGAAGTATCATGATGTTTCTTCCTTTTCAAGGGTATCCCTCGCTTTCAAATAGGGTTATTCAAGGAAAGCGCAAATTCCGAAGCAGGGGCGGGCGTATGCCCGCCCCTGCCGGGAAAAACAGGGTATCTAAGGGGTCATCAGCCGTTGACGACGCTGTACTCGTAAGCCCAGCCGTCCACGAACGCCGCGACCACGTCGGCCCACAGCTCATCGGAGGGAGCCGCGGAGTAAGCGGTCAGAGCGGTGACGACAGTGGCGCGCCAGCTGTCCACGTTGGGGGTGTCGTTGAAGGCCCAGAACATGGTGTAGTTGCCGGCCTCGGCGTACTCCTTGGCAGCGGTGGCGAACACGTTGGAGGTCTCCTTGGCAGCCTTGAAGGGGA
>CANRKN010000122.1 GCA_947631215.1 uncultured Oscillospiraceae bacterium
ATCTTTTTCCCTATAATAATGCTCCCTCCATGGATGCAGTGTCTTTTTCACTGTCTTCCATTGAGGGAGCATATCAGGTCCCGCCGGGCGGCTCGTCACTATCAGCGTCTTATGCTTCCCACGCCACGGAGAGCTGTTCCTCCTCCGTCTGGCGCTCCAGGGCCTGCTCCACGAGCATGGCGATGTTGTCCTCGATGGCCTTGCGCCCGGCCAGATACAGCTTCCGCAGGCAGCGGGGGCTGCCCTTCTCCACGGGCACCTTGGCCACGGCGCACAGCTCCCGGATGGAGCTTGTCACGGAGGTGCGGTCCATGGGCGCTCTGTCCCTGGTCAGGAACAGGGGCCCCGACCTTATCCCATTGCGCCCGGCGTATGCCAGGAGCTCTCTGCACAGGCATCGGGGCAGGCGGATGATCTTCCGGCTCTTCCCCCCGCCTATCACGGCCTGCCCGGCCTGGGCGGCCTCGACGGTGATTTTCGGCAGCTCCTGCACAGGAAGGTCCGCGTTTGCGAACACCTTCACGAGAAGATAAACCCGCTCCCTCTTCAGCAGCTGCGCTGTCTGCAAAAGGTGGATATACTCGTTCCGGGTGAGCTCAGGGGATACGGACGCCTCCGCGTCCAGCGTATCCCGGAGCTGGTATTCCAGATGGCCCATATAGGCCACATACGAATTGGCGGCGGAGATACGGATATTGGCCGTCCGGGGGGCGCAGCCATCCGCGAGAAGGGCCTCGCGGTACTTCTCCAGCGTCCCGCGCCGGATCATACCGTCCCCGGGCAGGGCCTGGGCCAGGCGTTCCAGCTCCCGCCGGTAGCGCTCCACCGTCTCCTGCGTCCTGCCGTTCAGGGCAAGCCAGGTCAGAAAGCCCTGGATGCTCTCCCCGGTCACGGGAACGCCCTGCTCTTTCTTTATGAGCCTTGGGGCCTGTCTCAATCCTATCGTATCCATGCTTTCACCGCCTTTCGGTTTGGGGCCCCCACGCGAGCCCAGCGAAGCGGGTCGCGTGGGGAGAGGAGGAGCCGCGGGCCATTCGAGCTTTGCCGCTTGCGGCAAAGGGAGACCTGGCTCAGCGTGCTCCGACGAAAAAAGGGGGCAGGGGATATCCCCTGCCCCCCGTTGGGTATTGCTATATGTTTTGCTTGGTGCTTATCTTACTTCGCCCAGGTGGTGCCGTTCCAGTTGCCCAGCTCGGTGGAGTAAGTGCACTTGCCGGAGGAACCGGACTTGGTGCTGAAGTAGCAGGTGCCGTACGCACCGCCGACCCACTGCCAGCCAGTCAGCATCTTGCCGATCTCGCCGTTCTTATTGGTGGGCTGCAGGAAGTACCAGCCGTAGCCACCGTGCAGGTCGTCCAGGTAGGCCATACCGGTGACCAGCTTGCCGTCAGCGCCCACATAGTACCAGTTGCCGTCCCACTTGGAAGCGCCGTCAGCCTTGCCGACCCAGAAGCTCTTCTTCAGCTGGTTGTTCTGGTAGAAGTAGATGTCGCCGGTGGTCTCATCCTGCACCCAGCCGGTGCCGGAGGAAGGAGCAGCGGGGATCTCGGGCTCCTCGGGCTTCTCTTCCAGAGCGTTCAGAGCGTCGGCCAGAGCCTCAACAGCGGCGTCGACCTCTTCCTGCGTGGCTTCCTCGTCCAGGAACACGGCCTGCGCGGCCTCAAGAGCCTCGGCCAGAGCGGCCACGGACTCAGCGGTGAACTCATCGGGGTTATCCACAACGGCCTGCGCCAGGACGATGCCCACCATCAGAGCGCTCTTGTCGACCTCTTCGGGCTCGACCTCTTCCAGAGCGTTGATGGCGTCGGTCAGAGCTTCGTCAGCGGCGTCGACCTCGTCCTGCGTGGCCTCTTCGTCGTCATACACAGCCTGCGCGGCCTCCAGGGCCTCCTGCATGGCGGCCCAGGACTCAGCGGTGTAATCCGCCTCATCCAGCATGCCGGCGAACTCGATGGAGAGCTCCAGCTCGGACTTGTCGACCTCTACGGGAGGCTCCTCGACCTCGACCAGCTTCTCGACAGCGGCGGCCAGGGCCTCGACAGCGGCGTCGACCTCTTCCTGGGTGGCGTCCTCGTCGTCAGCCACAGCCTGCGCGGCCTCGATGGCGGCGGCGATGTCGGCCTCAGCCCAGGACTCCTCGGTGTAGTCCTCAGCGTTCAGAGCCTTGGCGGCGGCGATGGCAGCCTCAAGGGCGGTCTTGTCGACGGGCACGAGCTCCTCCAGCTTCGCCATGGCGTCGTCCAGGGTCTTCTTCGCGTTGTCAACCATGGTCTGGCTGGCGTTCTCATCGGCGGCCACGTTCTTCGCGGTCGCGAGAGCGGAGGCGATGTTCTCCTTGGCGGCGGTCCAGGACTCGGGGGTGTAGTCCTCTTCCTTCAGGGCCTCAGCGGCGGTGATGGAAGCCTCCAGGCCGGTCTTGTCGACGTCGTCAGGATTCACGAGGGCATCCACAGCGGCCTTAAGGTCGTTGTAGGCCTTGTTGACCTTGGACTGCAGGATGGGAGTGTTCGTGAGGACCTTAGTGGCAGCCTCATTGGCGTCCTGCATCTTGCCCCAGGAATCATAGGTGTAATCGTCTTCCTTCAGGCTGCGGATCTCGCGCTGCAGGTCGACCAGCGCCCTGGTATCGGCGGCCTTGACCTTCAGGTACGCGTAAACATGGGCTATCGCCTCCAGGTCGGTGAGGACCGTCTTGCGGTTCACACTGGTGTTGGCCAAGCTGGCATTGTTGATGGTGTTCCGGACCTTCGTGACGTCCTGGTTGATGGTCTTGATGACGTCGTCGACGCTGTCGAGATCGGTACGATCCGTGATCTTGCCATCGGTGAGTTTAGCGGGATCCAGCTCATAGTCACCGGCGACCAGCGCGGCGGCCTCGTCCAGGATCTTGTTGACAGTCTTGACGTCGCCCCAGGCGGACAGAGGCTTCACGGACAGAGCCACGGAGTCCTGCTGCACCTCATAGGTGAGGTCGGTCTTATGGGCGTCGTCAGTGTTCACGTCCAAGGTGGCCTTCAGGCCGCTGACGGTGAACTTGCTCTCCTTGTCGGTGACGTAAGTGCTTATTGTACCGGAAATATTAGTGGTGGGGTTGCTGGTGGTAACACCGTTGTTGAGCTTGGTGTCGCCGCTCTTCACGTAGATGTTATGGACGTTATTGGTGTCGGCGAAAGCCTCGGTCAGCGTCACCTTCACGGTGGGCATGCTGCCGGCAAGATCAGTAAGGGTACCAGCATTAAGAGTCTTTATCTCGTCCAGGGAGTCACGAGTATCGCCGAGTTTGGTGCCCTCATTGTAGTTGGTGATCACAGCAGACTCGATCATGGGGCCGTAATAGGACTTGACGGGGAATTCGTAGGTCTCATCCTTGATCAGCAGCCAGCCACTGCCGTTGCTCTGCTCCTCCATCAGGCGGAAGGTCACCTTGTCGCCGGCCTTATAGCCGCTGGTCTTCTCATCACCCTTTGAGTCAAAGGGCGAAATACCGAAGGTGGCATACAGCCGGTTGGGGTCCTGGTCGTCGGTAGCCGCTTTCCATACGGGCTGCGAGCCAGTACTCTTATTAAACTGACGGATATGGTTGGTAGCATCAAAGGTCTTATCAGTTTTTCTAATATTATTCAGGCCGAACCAATAACCGTCGTACTCGACGCCGATGCCGTAGATAACGCCGTCGCCCTGCACCGTGCCGAAACCAGCCACGTTCGCAATGGACACCGTGATCGTGACCTTATTATCCGCCGTGGCTTCGATCTTCTCGATCTGAATGGTGCGCTTCACCGGAGTGGTGGCGTCGGTGATGTCCTTGATGGCCTTCTGGACGTCATAGTACTTCACCTTGTCGGCCAAGCCGTTCAGGCCCTGGGTGTCGCTCAGCAGCTTCTTGGCATAGTCGACTTTGGTGTACAGAGCGGCGTCATAATTGGCGTACTCGCCCGAGTGGAGAGCGACACCATCTTTTGTCGCAGCGTAGTCAGTCTTGATCGCCTCGGCGGCCTTGATGACGGCGGCCAGGGCGTTGGCCTCGGTCTCGCCGGCCTTGGCAGCGTCAGCCTCCAGCTTCGCGGCGGCCAGAACGGCCTCGGCGGCCTTGGAGAAGTCCTTGAAGGTGGCGCCGTCGGTCTCACTGAAGACTTCGATGGCGTCCTGGGCATCCTTCAGGGCCTTCAGGTAGTCGGCCTTGTAAGACAGGGTCCACTTGTCTTCGTTGAACTTGGTGGTGTCATCGACAGAGCCGATGCCGGCGGCATACGTAGCGCCACTGCCGCTGGGCTGATAAATAGACGTGCCGGCGTTATAGGTAGTAGTACCGGCGTTATAGCTGTTGCCGGCCTTCAGAGCGCCGAAGAGCGCATTGGCATTGGTCTTGTGGGACTCGCTGTCGGAAGTGCCAATCAGCTCATCGGTCAGCAGCTGGTAAGTGCCGTCGTCCTTGGGCAGGTACTTTTTCAGCTCTTCGGTAGCAGCCTCAACGGTCTTGGTATTGACGTTGATGTCCACCGTCACGCCGTTGATGGCGTCCAGGTTCTTCTTGGCGACCGCGTAGGCGTCCAGGAAGGCCTTGGCGGGAGCATAGTCCTTGTCGCCGAGAGGCTTATTGTCATAGCTGGCCTTGACATAGAGCTCGCCGGCCTCGACCTTGGGCATGAGCTCGTCAGCCTTGGCGATAGCCTTCTCCAGCTTGTAGTGGGCCGTGCCGGTGACAACACCCAGCGTCACCAGCAGGGGCTCATCCTCAAGCTCCTCGGGCATAATGGAAGCCATCTCGGGCACGTCTTCCACGACGGGCTCCTCGACGGGCTCCTCCGCGGCAGGCTCGTCCACGACGGGCTCTTCCACGGGTTCCTCGGCCTCAGGGGCTGCGGGAGCCTCAGGGGCCACGGGTGCCTGCTCCTCGACTTCGGTCACAGCCTCTGCCGCGAATTCGTCAGCCGCGAGGGCCGGGACGCACAGAGACAACGTCATGACCAGCGCCAGAAGCAGGCTCAGCATGCGTTTCTTCATTTTGTTGTCCTCCTACATAAAATACTTGGTTATTTGCGAGCCCTCCATCGCACCACGGACTACACAGTCTGTTGCCGCTCGCCCCCCAAAGCCTCCCCTATCCAGGGGAGGGGGACCGCACGAAGTGCGGTGGAGGGGTTTTAAACGACGATCCCAGGGCACGGCAAAGCTGCCTGCGGCCTTTTTCCCAAGGCCACAGGCTGGTTCGTTATGTAAAAAAATCAAGTTTTTTTGATTTTCCTCTTGCTTTTTTCGCCCCGGGAGCTTATAATCGTCAACGTAAAGTTGGGCTCAAAGGAAGTTTCTTCCGCGTTCGTACCACAGACTGTGTAGTCTGTGGTGTTTTTTTATAGCAGAAGCGGCAGCCGCTCCATCTGGGCCCTTTGTTCCGTGAAGCTGCGGATGGTGTAGACCCGCGTTGTCTCGATGCTGCTGTGCCCCAGGATGTCCGCGAGACGCAAAAGATCCTTATATACCTTATAATATGTCCGCGCGAACAGGTGCCGCAGGTTGTGGGGGAACACCTTCCCCGGCGCCACCCCCGCCCGGACAGCCAGCCGCTTCATGGCCTTCCAGATGTTGCTCCTGTCCATGGGCCCGCCTTTTTTGCTCAAAAATACCGGCCCCGAGGAGATATTCATCTTTTTGCAGTATTTTAGGAGTGTTTTGCATAATTTTCCGGGCAAAACGATGGTCCGGCGCTTGCCTTTGCATATTATTTCAGCCTGTCCGGCCCGCAGGCTTTCCGCTGTGATGGCGGAAACTTCGCTGACGCGGACCCCTGTGGCCGCCAGCGTCTGCAATAAAAGCGCCAGCCGCTCGTCCCCCTCACTCTCGGCCTTATGCACGAGCTTTTCATACTCCCAGCGCTTGAGTTCCCGGCTCGAATCCGCGAAATTCCGGCGCTGTACGCGAAGAAACCGCAGCCGCCATTCATGGTATCCGCAGAAATCCAAAAAATTATTCACCGCCGTCAGGACCCCGTTCACGGTCCCGGCGGCCCTGCCGTCTTGCAGGAGCCGCTCCTTATAGCCCACCAGCTCGGCCTTGCCGCGGACCTCGCCCCCGGCGAAAGTGAGCAGGCCGTCCAGTATCCTGCTGTACTTGGCGATGGTAGCGGGGCTGTATTCCCGCTCGGCCATCTCCTGCCGGAACATGTCCAGCGCTTCCCAGTCCAGTTTCATTCGTATTCCCTCCTTTTTTCCATATTGTCCACAAACCCCGGATACAATACAAATAAGTCCAATGGTATTAAGTCAAGAGGGTGAATCACGGAAACAACAGAAGGAAACGCCATAGGAGAGCTATGA
>CANRKN010000123.1 GCA_947631215.1 uncultured Oscillospiraceae bacterium
AAGGCTCTGGTAGTCCCGCTCCATGATGACGCCCACGTCGCGGATGCCCGCGTTGACCATCATGGACAGGGCGAAGTCTATAAGGCGGTACCGGCCGCCGAAGGGGATAGAGGCGCTGTTTCTGTGCTCCACCAGCTCCCGCAGCGCGGGCTCGGAGCTCAAGGTGTAGATGATGCCATGCAGATCGTTTCTCATGTCGCCACCCCGCTATACAGCATGGCGCCGGGCGCCACCACGGCGCCGGGGCCAACAGTCACATCCGGGCCGCAGGTCGCTACGCCCCAGCTATCCGTTCCGTCCGGCTCGGCGCCCACGCGGGCGCCCTTGCAGACCCGGACGTTCTCGCCCAGGATGGCGAAGCGCACCTCCGCGCCCTCCTCCACCACGGCGCCGGGCATGAGCACGCTGTACTCCACCTTGGCGCCCTTTTCGATGGTCACCTGATTGGACAGTACGCTGTTGAACACGCTGCCGTCCACGATGCAGCCCTCCGTCACGATGGAGTGGCGGATGTCCGCCTCGGGCCCCGCGATCTGGGGCGGGCGGATGGGGCTGCGGCTCATGATGGGCCAGTCGGGGTCGTAGAGGTCGATCTGGTCCTGGCTGAGCATATCCATGTTGGCGTCCCACAGGCTGGTGATGGTGCCCACGTCACGCCAATAGCCCTTGAAGTGGTAGGCCCAGAGCTTCTCCCCCTGGTTCAGGAGCCGGGGGATGATGTTCTTGCCGAAGTCCTGCTGGCTGTTGGGGTCGGCGTTGTCCTCCACCAGGGCCTGGCGCAGCTTCTTCCAGGTGAAGATGTAGATGCCCATGGAGGCCAGGTCGCTCTTGGGATGGGCGGGCTTTTCCTCGAACTCGGTGATGTAGCCGTCCTCGCCGGTGTTCATGATGCCGAAGCGCTTGGCCTCGTCCATGCTCACCTGGATGACGGCGATGGTGCAGGCCGCGCCCTTTTCCTTGTGCTCCCGGAGCATGTCGGCGTAGTCCATCTTATAGATGTGGTCGCCGGAGAGGATCAGCACATATTCCGGGTCCCGCACGTCGATGAAGTCCAGGTTCTGGTAGATGGCGTTGGCCGTGCCGGAGAACCAGTTGCCCTTCTCGCCCGCGGACATATAGGGCGGCAGGATGAACACGCCGCCGTCATCCGCGCTGAGGTCCCAGGGCTGGCCGGTGCCCAGGTAGGCGTTGAGCTTCATGGGCCGGTACTGGGTCAGCACGCCCACGGTGTCGATGCCGGAGTTGGCGCAGTTGGAAAGGGGAAAGTCGATGATGCGGTACTTCCCACCAAAGGGAAGGTTGGGCTTTGCCACGTCGGCCGTCAGGGCGTACAGCCGTGAACCCTGTCCGCCGGCCAGCAGCATGGCAATACATTCCTTTTTCACGGGCAAACCTCCAATACTGTTTTATCTTTTCGCTCCGCCGAAGCGTTGAGAAAACAAGTTCATTCCTGCCGGTTGTACCGCTCCATGGCCTTGGCGGGGCCCAGGAGGATGTAGTCCTCCACCGCCTTGGCCGCCCGGGTGCAGGCCCCGGAAAAGGCGTCCCAGTCGGCGTTTCGCGGCACGCCCAGGACCCAGTCTATCTGCTCCTCGCCCCCGTGGGGCGGGGCGCCCACGCCGATGCGGATGCGGGGGAAATCCTCGCTGCCCAGGTGGGCGATGATGCTTTTCAAGCCGTTGTGGCCCCCCGCGGAGCCCCGCTCGCGGATGCGCAGCCTCCCGCAGGGGAGGTTGATGTCGTCCGACACCACCAGTACATGCTCCGGGGGTATCTTATAGAACCTCGCGGCCTGGCCCACGGCCCGGCCGGACTCGTTCATATAGGTCTGGGGCTTCATGACCAGCACGCCGGTGCCGTCCGATAGCTCCCACCGGCCCGTGAGGGCCTGAAAGCGCAGGCGGGTCGCCGCCACGCCGCTCTCCTTTGCCAGCGCCTCCGCGGCCAGAAAGCCCGCGTTGTGGCGGGTGCCGTTATACCGGGGGCCGGGATTGCCCAGAAATACCGCCAGCCAGTTCACCGGGCCGGCACTCCGCCCGAACATCACTCAAACAGGGACGCCAAAGACTCGTCCTCATAGATGCGGTGGATGGATGCGGCGAAGATGGGCGCCGCGGAGAGGTATTTGATCTTCTCCACCCGGGGCTGGTCCTTGGGATAGGGGATGGTGTCGAAGAGCAGCAGTTCTTCCAATTCGCTGTTCTCTATGCGCTCCAGGGCGGGGCCGGACAGGACCCCGTGGCTGGCGCAGGCGTAAATTTTATTGGCGCCGCCGATGTGCTTGATGGCCTTGGCCGCGCCCACGAGAGAGCCGGCGGTGTCCACCATGTCGTCCAGCAGGAGGACGTTTTTGCCCTCCACGTTGCCGATGAGGTTCATGACTTCGGACTGGTTGGCCTTTTCCCGGCGCTTGTCCACGATGGCCAGATCCAAGCCCAGCTTCATGGCAAAGGTGCGGGCCCGGGCCACACTGCCCACGTCCGGGGAGACCACCATGAAGTCGCCGCTGGCGAGGTCAAAGCGCTTTTTGTAGTGGTTGGCGAACAGGGGCCCGCCGGCCAGGTTGTCCACGGCGATGTCGAAAAAGCCCTGGATCTGCGGCGCGTGCAGGTCCATGGTCAGCACCCGGTCGGCGCCGGCCTGGGTGATGAGGTTGGCGACCAGCTTCGCGGAGATGGGGTCGCGGCTCTTGGCCTTCCTGTCCTGACGGGCGTAGCCGAAGTAGGGCATCACGGCAGTGATGCGCCCGGCGGAGGCCCGGCGCATGGCGTCGGTCATGACCAGAAGCTCCATCAGGTTGTCATTCACGGGACCGCAGGTGGACTGCACCAAAAATACGTCCGCCCCGCGCACCGGCTCATATACGGACACGGAGCACTCACCGTCGGCGAAGTGGGTGCACACGGCGTCGCCAAGGGAGATATTCAGATTGTCGCATATGCCCTTGGCCAGCTCAGGATTGGCGTTTCCGGTAAAGACCTTGATTTCTTTGCCGTGAGAGATCATTCAGTTACCCCCTGCCCGTATGGGCATATTCGATTATATATGTAAATGTGTCTTGCATGTAACATACCTATAAACATTATAACAAAGGCGAAGTTCAAATGGAAGTGTTTTGTCAAATTCTTTCCGGGTAAAAATTACAAATCTTTTCCAGTCGGAATAGGGCAAGATACACTATGCTTGCCCGGGATTGACAGCCGGGGCGGCCCCGTTTTATACTTTAAGAAAGGAAATTTCTATCAGAAAGGCGGACAGACCATGCTGCCCATCCCCTATTTCGACGGCCACTCCGACGCCATCAGCAAGTGCACCCACCTGGGCTGGTCCCTGGCCAAGTCCCCCGGCCACCTGGACTTTGCCCGGCTGAGCCAATTCCAGAAGGCGGCTCAGGTATTCGCCCTCTTTGCCAACGCCGGAAAATACCCCGCCGGGACCCTGTGGGCCGTGTGCCGGAAGGAGCACGACGTGTTCCTTTCGGAGATAGCCAAAAACGCCGATGTGGCGGCCCATTGCCGCACGGGCGCGGAGCTGGACGCCGCCCATGAGGCGGGCAAGGTGGCGGCGGTGCTCTCCATCGAGGGGGCGGAGCTCATAGACTGCGACCCGGAGAAGCTGGAAACAGTCGCCGGGTGGGGCGTGAGGCTCATCACCATCACCTGGAACTACAAAAACGCCCTGTCCGGCGCCAATGTGGACGCCACAGACGAGGGGCTCACAGATCAGGGCCGGGAATTCTGCCGGGAGGCGGTACGCCTGGGCATCCTCCCCGACGTGTCCCACCTGTCCGACCCCGGGTTCTGGGACCTGGCGGAGATGGGCCTGGGGCCCCTGGTGGCCACCCACTCTGACAGCCGGGCCCTGTGCGGCCATCCCCGGAATCTGACCGACGACATGTTCAAGGCTATACGGGACAGCGGCGGCGTGGCGGGCATCAACCTCTGCTGCGAGTTCGTGGGCGGGGCCGCGACCCTGGACGACCTCATCCGACATATCGACCACTTTATGGAACTGGGCGGCGAAAAGACCGTGTCCCTGGGCGGGGACTGGGACGGCTGCACCCTGGCCTGCGGCTGGCAGGGGGTGCAGGACCTGCCCACTTTGTGGGAGGCGCTGGAGAAGAGGGGCTATGACCGGCCCCTCTTGGAGGACATCTTCTACAACAACTGGCGGAGAGTGATGGCATGAGCGAAAATACGCTGCAAAAGGAAAACGCCATGGGCACGGCCAAGATGAGCCGGCTCATCCTCACCACGGGCCTGCCTCTGATGGTGAGCCTGCTCATAAACTCTCTCTATAACTTTGTGGACAGCGTGTTCGTCTCCCGGGTGTCGGAGGAGGCGCTGACGGCGCTGAGCCTGTCCGCGCCGGTGCAGACGCTGGCCTCGGCACTGGGCTTCGGCAACGCCATCGGTCTGAACGCCGTCATCTCCAAGGCATTGGGGGAAAAGGACCCGGGCAAGGTGCGCCGGGCGGCGGACAGCGCCATCTTCCTGGCCTTCTGCGCGTGGGTGCTGATCGCGGTGCTGTGCCTGGTTGGCGTGCGGTGGTATTTCGACTGGCAGTCCGGCGGCAATGAGGTCATCGCCGCCTATGGCCGGGACTATCTCGCCGTGTGCATGCTCTTCTCCTTCGGCCAGATGGGCCAGTGGGTATTCGACCGGTTCGTCATGGCCAGCGGCAAAGGCCACCTCTTCCTCTTCACCCTCTCCGCCGCGTCGCTGACGAACCTGGCCCTGGACCCCATCTTCATCTTCGGCCTGTTCGGCGTGCCCCGCCTGGAGACCCTGGGCGCCGCCATCGCCACCGTCATCGGCCAGATCGTGGGCATGCTGGCGGGGATATTCATCAACCGCCGGTGGAACAGGGAGATACCCTTCTCCCTCCGGCCCCGGCCCGACGGGAAGAGCATCCGGGACATCCTGCGGGTGGGCGTCCCCTCCGCGCTGGTACAGGTCCTGACCAGCTTCGTCAGCGTGGTGATGAACTCCATCCTCTTCGCCTTCTCCTCCACGGCGGTGGCCATCTACGGCGTGTGCGCCAAGATACAGGGCGTGGTGACCGTGGGGGTCCACGGCATCGACAACGGCCTCATCCCCATCGTGGCCTACAACTACGGGGCCCGAAAGCCCGGGCGCATCGACCAGGCCATCCGCTGGACGCTCATCTATTCGGCGCTTTTGTACCTCGTCTTTTTCGCGGCGCTGGAGCTGCTGCCAGGGACGGTGCTGCGGCTGTTCAACGCCTCGGAGAACATGGCCGCCATGGGTAAGCCCGCCCTGCGCATCTTCGCGCTGGTGTGGTTTTTATCCATCCCGGGCATGGTGTGCGCCGCGGGGCTGCAGGGGCTGGGCCAGGGGCTGAAGAGCATGGTCCTGACCACGGCCCGGCAGGCGGTGCTGCCGGTGGCCTTCGCGCTCATCCTGCGGGTGTTCGGGAACCTGACCTGGATATGGTGGGCCTTCGCCCTGGCGGAGGCCGCCGCCATGCCCCTGGCGCTGCTCCTGTGGCGCCGGACCCGGGCGGCTGTGGCCGGGGAGCTGGACGGATAAGATAAGGCGGGAGCATCATCCGATGCCCCCGCCCTGTTGTTTGCTTGATAAACGGGAAGCTGCCTATTTCTTCTTTTTCGGTTTTGGTGCCGGCAGTTCCTCATACATGGCGTTGAATAAACCTGTCAAAAACTCTCTGTTGTCAACCTCGTCTACCAACAACATCTCTTTTGCTCCCTCATAGGGTGATTCATAGGTCGTTGCTGGCATATAGCTGATCGCTGCTTTTATTGGTTTTACAAGCAGCCTGTCATCATAGATACCGCCTACGATCTTGCTACGGTAATAGATGATAAATTCTCCCATCATTGCCCGATATGTAATTTCCTCCAATTCGGATAATTGCCCTAAAATAAAATCCAAATATTCTTTACTTGATGCCATTATTCCACCTCAACTCCCGATTTATCGTTCTTCTGCCATGATTATACCCCCGCTCCCATGAGACTGCAAGGGCGGGCATATGTCCATCCCTCATCCATGGGCCGCAAGAGCTACGGACGAGCCTTCTCCGCTGACCCTTTCCTTTTTCGCAAAACCGTGGTATCATAGAGAAAACCAACTAAATCATACCGAGGAGGATACATATATGCTCCAGGACGGCAAAATCTTGGTGGGCAAGGGGGACAATCCCGTCTATCTGCTGCCCGGCATGGTCAACCGCCACGGCCTCATCGCCGGCGCCACCGGCACCGGCAAGACCGTCACCCTCAAAGTCCTGGCCGAGGGCTTTT
>CANRKN010000124.1 GCA_947631215.1 uncultured Oscillospiraceae bacterium
TCGATCTCTTTCAGGGTATACTCCCCCGTGGAATACAGCCGCAGGGCCTGGACCAGCTTTTCCTTTTTCGTCCTGGGCCTGCCGCCCACATGGCCCTTGGCCCGGGCCGATCTCAGCCCCTCCGCCGTCCGCTCGGCAATGACATCCCTCTCAAACTCGGCGATGGCGCTCATGAGGGTGAACAGCAGCTTGCCGGACGGCGTACCGGTGTCGATGGATTCTTTGAGGCTGACCAGCTGCACGCCCTTGGCCTGAAATGTCTCCACCAGCTCTATCAGGTTCTTGGTGCTTCGCCCCAGCCGGGAGAGGGACTCCACGATCACCGTGTCCCCCGCTTTCAGCTGCGCCAGCAGCCGATCCAGTTCGGGTCGGTTTTTCTTGGTGCCGCTCATCTTCTCGGTGAACAGCTCATTGATCCCGCACTGCTTCAGCATAATGACCTGGCGGTCCAGGTTCTGGTCCAGCGTAGACACGCGGGCATATCCATATGTCATAGTCTGTCTCCTTTCCAAAAAACGACTGCGTTTTGGGAATTTGATTTTGCGACGGGTTTTGGGAAGGGTTTTGATACCCTATACCGTCTCAAAATCGTGGGAATTTGGGAATTTGTCCCGAAAACGATGGTTTTTGAGATTATCCCCTTCTGTGCCCGGTGAGGATCTTAATAATGATGCTGATGATGACTTCCTTCATTTGCTGCCTCCTTCAATCATGTTCCTCCAGCGGCGATACGGTGATCCCCGCTCTTTCCATAAGCTCCGCGAACTCGCAGATGTGGTACAGGCACCGCCCCACCTCCAAATGGGTCTCGTCGATATAGCGGCACACCTCGTCCAGGTGTCTGCCGTCCCACAGGCGCGAGCGGATCATGCCCCCGTCCCGGACGCGGAAAAGCTCCCGGTAGCCCGGCGTGATAAAGCGGAGCGCGTTGATGACTTCATCCAGCTCCGCCTTGAATTGGTCGGTCTTCAGGCCGCCCATGTGATCTTCCCATTCGGAATAAAAGTGCCTGCCGTCCGTTCCCATATCTGCGCGGAGGTGCCCGATGCAGCCGGTCTGCGCCATGATCTGGCTGCTTTGGTTGTAACAGTAAAGGCGTTCCCCCGGCTGCATGGGGCGTATCGTCAGTTCCATCTGTAGACTCACCTCCCCGCAGCTATGGTCACGCCGGCATCGCTGGCCCGGAGCAGATATACCCTGTCGCTGAGCCGATCCGATGTGTCCACGCTCTCCCGGTTCACTCTTTCCACCAGCTTTTGCAGCTCCAACAGGGGCACCCTTCCATCGGCAGGCACCAGCAGCAGCTCATGGACAGAGCTGGGGAGGATATACATATCCTCCCCATCCTTCCATTTATCCGCGCTGTAGGCTGAGGCCGTCTTGCATTCCAGCCCGGCGTCCTCGCCTGTGACCAGCCTGTCCACATCGGCGATCATCCAGGGATGCTCCACAGAGCGGTACATGCAGTTGGAGCGGTGGACCTTCAAGCCCGTGGCCTCAGTAAAACGCCTGGCCACATACTCCTCCAGATCACGCCCCTGGCGCATGGCCTCGTTGTCCTGGTCCTCCACAGCGCCGGATGTCTTGTCCTGGAACACCGCCATAGGGGAGGCATAGGGGTTGAGGCCGCAGACCGCGCCGGCGTCCGAGCCGCCGATGCCGGTTTTCCGCAGCCGCAGCCATTCCTTTTGTGTCAGCCCGGCGATGGATCTCTTTGTGAACATCTCACGCCGCCTGCATCATCTGATAGGCCTTGTCGATCATGGCGTTGCCGTCCACGGTGCGGGCAAACAGGCTCTCCCGATAGTTCTTCCGCTCCCGGATGGGCTTGGCGTGGGTGGCAAAGTCGGAGACCGCGTTGACGAAGCGGTAGGCCGTCTTGCCCATATCCCGCAGATCGGGGGCGTCGAAGTAGCGCACGCGGACCTCGTCCTTCAGACGGATGAGATTCCTGCGCTGTGCCGCCGTCGCGCCATCCTCCGCGGGGAACAGGGCGTCGATGTACTCATACACCTGCCGGTCCGTCAGCCGCTTCTTGCTCAGCACGTCGATCTCTTTGCCCAGTTCGGCCATATACTGGCCGGCATAGAGCAGCGTATCCTTGGCGTCCTCCAGCTTGCCCTCGATGTCGCCCACATGGTTTACAGACCAGCTCCTCCTGGCCGTCGCCAGCGCCAGATTCAGCGTGTTCTGACATACCACCCGAATGGGAGTCATGGCCGCCTTGATGGCGCCCGTGCCGTCATGGCTGTTCATGAAGACCAGATAGGGCGTGATCTCGTCGCCGCTGATGATATACCGCTGGGGGAGCTTCGCCAAGATCCAGATACGCCGGCCGTTCTGTAAGGAGCCCGCCGTCTCATAGCGAACGCCCTCCCCCAGCAGAGCGTCCGTGAAGGCAAAGGCGTCCCGGTTCTGCACCACCTTGTAGCGGTTCGTCACCACGCCCAGCACCTGATCGTCGCTCTGGCGCACATTGGCCTTGAAGCCCTCCACAGGAAAACCGTCCACCGTGAACAGGTCTTTCTGGACCACCGGCCAATCCAGGCCGGCAAGCTCCAGGGCCTCCGCCGATGTGGGCGCCTCCGCCACCATCGTCCCCAGGCCGGGCAGACCATCATCCGGGAAAAGGCCCTCATCGTTTTCGATGAGATCCGGCTGTGCGAACGGGCACTGACAAGTCTGAAGTATTTCTGTGAGGACGCCCCAGATCACCACATCATCGTAGCAGGGAGCCTGCTGGGCGTGGCCGTCAACCGGGCCAGGTTCTCCTTCCCCGTGGGCAAGGTGGATATGAAGCCCCTCTATCCCATGGAGCTGGAGGAGTTCATGCTGGCGCTTGGTGAGGGTGATCTTGTCAAGAAGATCCGCGGCTGCTTTCAAAATATATGTGTCTGATCTGGGACTGCTCTGCGCCAAGAAGGATCTGGCCCCAGGCGATGTGCTGTATATGGTGGAGGATCTGGACGATTTCAAGGGCGGCATGGCGGAAAACTACGTCAACGTCCAGTTGACGATCAACGGCTATAAAACCTATTACTGGCAGTCTGCGCGCGGCGCGGAAGTAGACTTTGTCATCCAGCGGGAAGGCAAGCTGATCCCTGTGGAAGTCAAGTCTGCCGACAACACCCGGGCCAAGAGCCTGAAGGTCTATATGGAAACATACAAGCCGGCATATGCCATCAAGCTCTCCGCCAAAAACTTCGGTTTTGAGGGCGGCAAGAAGACCGTTCCCCTCTACGCCGCGTTCTGCATATAAAACGCGCCGCACGGCCGTTTTCTCAAACCAAAAATACCCGGTCCGAGGACCGGGTATTTTTTCAGGCTGCTGCGTCTAACATCGTATCGATAAATATCCCATACCCCCGGGTGGGGTCGTTCACCAGCACGTGTGTCACCGCGCCGACGAGCTTGCCGTTTTGCAATATAGGGCTGCCGGACATGCCCTGTACGATGCCGCCGGTCCGGGCCAGAAGCTCCGGGTCCGTCACGTGCACGGCCAGGTCCCGGCCGCTGCCGGCGGCCATGCCGGTGCGGGCGATCTCCACGTCATACTCCTTGATCTGGCTGCCCGCCACGCAGGCCAGGATGGTGGCCGGACCCTTCTGCACGTCCTCCGCCCCGCCCACGGGCATAGGCGGCCGCAGGGAGCCCAGGCCCCCGGTGATGGTTCCGAAGATGCCGCAGGGGGTATTGGTGTTGATGCACCCTATCACGGCGCCCGGGTCAAAGCTGCCCGCAAGCTCCCCGGGCGTGCCGCTCTGGCCCCGCTTCACGTCCACGATCTGGGCCCGGCACACGTCCCCGTCCGCCACGGGCAGCAGCACGCCGGTGTCCACGTCGTTCACCCCGTGACCCAGGGCGCCGAAGGCCCCGGTCTCCGGGTCGATATAGGTCACCGTGCCGATACCGGCCACCCCATCCCGGAGCCACAGCCCCAGCCGCAGGCCGCCCTCCGTCTCCCGGGCAGGGGTCACGGATAAAGTGCGATTGCCGCCGCTGCGCCGCACCGTCACCTCGACGCTCCCGCCGTCCTTATCCTCCACCGCCTGGATGAGCTCCGCGGCGGTCTCCACCGCCTTGCCCTCCACAGCCAGGATCATGTCGCCGGTGCGAAGCCCGGCGTCCCGGGCTGGGCTCACGCAGCCCGCCGCCGTCTCCACGTCGGACAGGCCCGCCACCAGCACGCCCTCCATTTCAATTTGTATGCCTACTGTCTCTCCCACGGGGATGAGCGCCCCGTCCGCAAAGGCCGTCACCGTACAGACGGCCGTCAGTATCCACGCCGTGACCGCTATAGGCAGTCCCTTGAGCCAACGCTTTCCCATAGTTCATCCTCCCGTCATTTCTGTCGGCCTCATCAGTATGCGAGAAAGCGGGCATGAAAACCGCGCTAAAATATTTCAGCGCTTCCACCGGGCCCGAAAGCCGCGCGCCCTTGGCGTCCGCCGGCGAAAGGCGATATTTTCCAGTTCAAATACGGTTTCGCATCATAGCTATGGTATCCGCGCGCGCGGGAAAACCGCATGGCAATTTCTCCGCGAAAAAGCCTCCCCAAAATTGGGGAGGCTTTCCAAGTTTTCTTTATTTTCAGGCGGGAGAGGCGGCCTTCTTGCTCATCATAGTCTGGAACAGGAAGATGCCCACGACCACGGCCAGGCCCACCAGGTCGCTGACGGTGCCCGGATAGATGAGGAACAGTCCCGCGGCCAGGGCCACGATGCGCAGCACCCAGGGCACGTTGCCCTTCAAATACCCCTCCAGGCCCACGCCCAGGGCCAGAATGCCCAGGATGGAGGTGATGACCACCTGCACCACCTGCAAGGCGGTGGTGTCCACCAGGAGCATGGCTGGGTTCAAAGCGAAGATATAGGGCACCACGAAAGCGGCGATGGCCAGCTTCGTGGCGTTCAGGGCCGTTTTCATAGGCGGCGCCTTGGCGATGGCGGAGCCGGCGTAGGCCGCCAGGGCCACCGGCGGGGTGATGTCCGCCACGATGCCGAAGTAGAACACGAAGAAGTGGGCCGCCACGGGGGCGATGCCGATGGCGTCGCTCATGAGGATGGGGGCGCAGGTGGAGGCCATGATGCAGTAGTTGGCGGTGGTGGGCACGCCCATGCCCAGCACGATGCAGCACAGCATCGTCAGGAACAGGGCGATGATGGCCCGGCCGCCGGAGATGGCCACCACGGCGGTGATGAGCTTGGAGGCAAGGCCGGTGGAGGTGATGCACCCGGCCACCAGGCCGGCCATGGCGCAGGCCACGGCCACGGTGATGGTGCTCTTGGCGCCGGCCGCCAGGGCGTCGAAGAACTTCGCCAGGGTGAGGCAGTCGGTCTTGTCGTCGCTCTTGGTGACCTTGGCCACCACGTTGTTCACCAGGCCTATGGCGATGGTCACCAGGATGGCGATGGCGGCGGAAAACTGCATGGTGCGGGTGTTGGTGGACACCAGCCAGACAAGGATGATCAAGGGCAGCAGCAGGTATATCTTCGGCAGCAGCTTCATGAACCTGGGAAGCTCCGCCCGGGGGATGCCCCGCAGGCCCAGCTTTTTGGCCTCCAGGTGCACCACGATGTAGATGCCGGTGAAGTAGAGCACCGCGGGTAGGATGGCCTTCAAAGCCACCTGGCCGTAGGGGATGCCCATGTACTCGCTCATGAGGAAGGCCGCCGCGCCCATGATGGGGGGCATGATCTGTCCGCCGGTGGAGGCGGCCGCCTCCACGGCGCCGGCAAACTCGCCCTTGTACCCGGTCTTTTTCATCATGGGGATGGTGACGGAGCCGGTGGTCACGGTGTTGCCCACGGAGGAGCCGGACACCATGCCGCACAGGGCGGAGGAGATGACCGCCACCTTGGCAGGGCCGCCGGAGGAGGCGCCCGCCACGCAGTTGGCCAGGTTTATGAAGAAGGTGGATATGCCCGTGCGCTCCAGGAATGCGCCGAAGATGATGAACACCACGATGTACTTGGAGCAGACGTTGATGGGCGTGTTCATAAGGCCCGTGGTGGTGTAAAAGAGGTCATAGATGACCTTGCCGAAGCGGACGTTGGCGAAGGTGTAGACGCCCAGCACTCCCACCACGCACAGGATGGGGATGCCCACGCACCGGCGGCACAGCTCCATGAACGCCAGGATGGACACAATGGCCATGACCACCATCTTGGGGTCGCGGGTGACGCGGGTGGCGAGACCTATGATGCTGCGGGCGTTCAGGGCGAAGTAGAAAAACGGCAGCGCCCC
>CANRKN010000125.1 GCA_947631215.1 uncultured Oscillospiraceae bacterium
CAGCGCCGCGCTGGCGGGGGCATAGTCCTTCTCCGCCGCCTTGGTCAGCAGCTCCTCGCCCTTGGCGGCGTCGCCGCCCCCGATGGCCTCCATGGCCTCGTCGTACAGCTCCTCGGGCTTTTGCCCGCAACCCGCGCACAGACTGAGCAGCATGGCTGCCGCCAGGAGCAATGCCAATACCTTCCGAAGCTTCATTTTATGTACCTCCCCTGTTTACTCTTCGTTGAGTTGCTCCAGCGCCTGGGCGGCATCCTCGTCGCCCAGCGCAGCCGCCTTTTCAAGCAACTCCCGGCCCTTCGCCTCGTCCTGCTCCACACCCTCGCCATACCAATACAGGGTCCCCAGCGCGAAGAGCGCAGGGGGCTCGCTCCATCCGGCCGCGGCGGTCAGGTATTCCACAGCTTTGTCATAGTCCTTCTCCACGCCAAGTCCCGCGCAATAGCAGGTGCCCAAAGCGAACAGGGCGTCCGGGTCGTCGTCCTCCGCCGCGGCGGCAAGCAGCTCCACGGCTTTGGCCTCATCCTTTTCCACGCCGTCGCCATAGAGATACATCATGCCCAGCGCATACTGCTCGCTGGTGGAAAGGTCGTCCTCCTCTTCCCACTCCTGCAGCAGAGCGGCGGCCTGGGCATAGAGCTCCCCGGCCTTCGCCTCGTCCTGCTCCACGCCCTGGCCATCGGCGTACATGGAGGCCAGCCATACCATGGCCTCGGTGTTTTCATCGTCCGCCTCCAGGGCCTTTTCGTACCACTCCACCGCCTGGGCGTCGTCGATATCCACCGCGCCGTAGCCGCGGTCATAGAGCTTGCCCACCAGCCACATGCCGTTGGATTCACCCGCGTCCGCGGCCTTTTGGGCCATCTCCAGGGCCTTGGCGGCGTCCCGCTCCACGCCCTTGCCGTAAAGGTAGAACTCCGCCAGGTTAGCCATCGCCAGCCCGTTGCCCAGTTCCGCCGCCTGGCTGTAGAGCTCAAAGGCTCTGGCCTTATCCTTCTCCACGCCCTCGCCATGGCTGTACATATAGCCCAGGCTCACCATGGCGCTGGCGTTGCCCAAGTCCATTGCCTGGGTGTAATACTCTATGGCCTTGTCGTAGTCCTGCTCCACACCCTCGCCGTCACGGTACATATAGCCCAGGTTTATCATGGCCCTGCTATTGCCCGCGTCCGCGGCTTGGGTATAGAGCTCAATAGCCTTGTCATAGTCCTGCTCCACGCCCTGGCCGAGCTCGTACATATTGCCCAGGTTGTTGACGGCCGTGCTGTTGCCCAGCTCCGCCGCCTGGCTGTAGAGTTCAAAGGCCTTCTCATCATCCTGTTCCACGCCCTCGCCATAGCTGTACATATAGCCCAGGCTCACCATTGCGTCAGCGCTGCCCAGGTCTATCGCCTGGGTGTAATACTCCACGGCCTTGTCGTAGTCCTGCTCTACGCCCTTGCCATGCTCATACATCCAGCCCAGGTTGTTCGCGGCGTCGGCGTTGCCCAGGTCCATCGCACGGGTATAATACTCCACGGCCTTGTCATAGTCCTGCTCCGTGCCGGTGCCGTTTTTATAGAACACGCCGACGTTATAGGCGGCCACGCCCCGTATCTCGTTGTCGCCCGCGCCCGCCGCGGCCTTCTCCGCCCACTGGAAGGCTTTAGCGTAGTCCTGTTCCACGCCATTGCCGTAATAATACATCTCGCAGAGATACTCCCCGGCGAGGGCGCTGCTCAGCGCCGCCGCGGCCTCGAAACACTCCAACGCTTTGGCCTGATCCTGCTCCACGCCGTCGGCAAAAAAGTACATGTTGCCCAGGTTCACCATCGCGTAGGAATCCTGCCGCTCCGCCCCCAGAGTGAACCACTCCAGCGCTTTGGCGTAATCCTGCTCCACGCCCTCGCCGGAATAATACATACACCCCAGATTGTTCGGCGCATGCATGTCCCCGTTGTCGGACGCCCGGGTCAAAAGCTCCAGAGCCTTGTTATAGTCCGGCTCCGTGCCCCGGCCCAGAAGATACATCGTGCCCAAAAGGCGCTGGAGCGTGGCGTCGCCAAGCTCGTCGTCGGCGGAGAGGATATCGAAGGCCTGACCGTACAGCTCCTCTGCCTTTGCCTCGTCCTTCTCCACGCCCCGGCCATCCGCATAGAGGCCGCCCAGCCTGTACATGGCCTCAACGTTGTCCTCGTCCGCGGCCTTTTCATACCATTTTGCCGCCTCGGCATAGTCCACATCCACCACGCCGTAGCCCTCTGCGTAGAATTCGCCTACGAACTCCATGCCGCCGGAGGCGCCGGCCTCTGCCGCCTGCCGGCTCAGCTCCAGCGTTTTGGCCCAGTCACGCTCCACGCCCTCGCCGCGGAAGTACATCACGGCCAGGTTATTGATGGCGATCGCTTCGCCCAGGTCCGCCGCGATCTCATAGAGCTCCACGGCCCTGTCCACATCTTTCTCCACGCCCACGCCGTTTCCGACCATATAGCCCAGCTCCAAAGCCGCCCAGGCCCGGTACTCATCCTGGGGCGACTCGTCCACCACTTGCTGGTAAAGGCGCGCGGCCTCGTCATAGTCCTGTTCCACACCGGTGCCCTCCCGGTACATGTCGGCGAGCCTGTAAAGGCCGTAATAGTTCCCCAGGTCAACACCTCTCTGATAGAGCTCCGCCGCCTTGGCGCTGTCCTGCTCCACGCCTTCGCCCAGCTCGTACATCTGGCCCAGATTCAGCACGGACGTGATATCGTCCTGCTCCACGGCCTTTTCAAACCACTGCCGGGCAAGCTCCGGGTTTTTCTCCGTTCCCTCGCCGGTGATATACATATTCCCCAGCAGCCCCTGGGCGTAGGCGTCGCCCTGCTCCGCGCCCTGGATGGCCCACTGGAAGGCCAGCTCCGGGTCCGCCTCTGTGCCCTCGCCGTCGAGATACATGTACGCCAGCATACCGGCGGCCTTGACGTCGCCGGCCTCCGCCGCGGCCTGAAAGAGCTCAAACGCGCTTTCCATGTCGCCCGCGTCAAAGGCGCTCCGTCCTTGCTTATAAAGCCCGGCGGGGTCCTCCGACGCCAATGCCGCTGGACCCAGGCTCAACACCATGGCCGCAGCCAGGATAAATGCCAATATCTTCTTGATGCTCATCGTCTGTTCTCCTTTCCATTTCATCCGTTCCGTCATCTTCTCGCCCGCCGCCGCAGGGTCACCGCTATGAGGGCCGCGCCGCAGCCCAGCAGCATCAGCGCCCAGGGCGCCAATGCCGTCTCATCCCCGGTCTTGGGGCTGGCCGCGCCGGGGGCCGCCGTGGCCGCAGCTGCCGGGGCAGCCGTCGCGGTCGGGACCGCTGTGGGCGCCGCTGTCGTGGTGGGCTCAGGCGTCACCGTGGGCTCCGCCGTGGGCGTGGGGGCTGCCGTGGGCTCGGGCGCCGCCGTAGGCGCGGGAGTGGGGGTGGGCGTCGTACCGCCCGCGGGGGCCTTCACGGTGAAGGATACCTTCTCCGCCGCCGGGTCCGGGATCAACTCAAGATAGTTGGAGTGTTCCTCCACGCTCTCGATGCCCACCATGTCGGTAATGTCGCGGGCAAGGCGCAGCGAGCCCGCCGTGTTTCTGATGCATAAATAGTCAGACACGACCATCCATGCATTATAGGTATCGGAATTAAAAGGCTCTCTCCAATTGCCATCATAACCGCCGATGGATAGATCCCGATAACCGGGATTATTTACGGTCACCTCCACCCAATGGGCCGGCGTGTCATAGGTCTCAGTCTTGAGGCCCACTTCGCCGTTTTTAAGCGGATAGATGTACCACCAGTCATATATCTCGCTGCCGTGCTCACCGTAGGACGCATCAGTCCACACCATGTCATAGGCCGGGTCGCTGTAGAACGACACATCGCACCGGGAAAGGAGCCACCCGCCCTCCGGCGGGATGACGTCCCCGTCGGTGAGGATGGGGCCCCTGTCGCTGCCGTAGGGGTCCGCCGCCAGCAGGGCGTCCGGGTCATCAACGGAGAGGGTGACCGAGGTGATCTTTTCGATACGCACCGTCACGCTGTCCACGCCCTTTTCCGCCGCCGCGTCTGCGTTCACGTGGTAGCGGAGCATATCCGACCCGTCCTCGTTCTCGTCGATATAGCCCGCGGTCACCTCAGTGTTTTCATCCACAGGCACCACGGTATAGCCGGGCTTTACATAGACGCGGAAGTAGTTTTCATCGTATCTGTTCATCACGTACGCGGAGGCCCGGATGAGCGCGTCCGTCTCGCCGGTGACGTTGACCTTGATGCTGCCGGGCGCCAGGGTGAACTCGATGACGCCGTTCTCGCCGTGAAGAGTGTACTTGCCGCCGCCCAGGTCCGTGGCCGTGCCGGTCTTTATCAGGGGCTCCACGCCCTCCGGCGCCTCGCTCAGGTCCAGGGTGACGCCGCCAGCGTCCTCCGCCGCGTAGAATATATTCTCGTCGTCGGCATGGCTGTAGATGTGCCGGTTGCGGGCGCAGTCAGCCAGCCGCCAGGTGAAGTCGGCATATGTATGAGAGATAACCTTCGTCCACGTGGGCGTGTCCGGGTTGGGGGACACGGTCACATTAAGCTCCGTCAGCGTGGGGTCGGTGATCTTGAAGACATACCGGTGATAGATGGGCGTGTCCGGCTCATAGCGGTTGTCGAACTTATAGCGCTGTTCGGTGATCTCCACGCCCGCGTCGGGGAATTCGACCACGTACTCCGCCGGGACCACGATGCGGCCGCTGCCGCCCTCTATCAGCGCCCCGTCTGTAAGGGGCGCGTCATATTCCTGGTCGATATCCGTGGGGTCGGAGGCAAGAAGCACGTTCTCCCCCGTCACCTTCAGCACCGGCGTCGCCGGGGCCACGGGCAGGGGGCCTACCGTCACGGGACCGGTCAGGGACTTCTCATCCGCCGCCGGCGTCAGAAGCGCGCCGTCGGCGCCGTACCAGCCATAACCGTAGGCCGGCAGGTCATTCACCGTCAGGGCCGACTCTATCGGGTAGCCGAGAATGTCGATGCCGCCGCAGCTCACGGCGCCGCTCACGCCGGCATAGGCGCCGCCGGACAGAGACGCGGAGCCATCCTCCCCTATCAGCAGGCCGACGCCCTCCGTACCGGTGACGCTGCCGCCCGTGACCGTCGTATCGCCAATGCTCATGACGCCGGCGTCGCCGCCGCTGATCTCGCCGCCGGTGAGCACCAGGCCGCTATAGGCCATGACCCCGATGCTTATGTCCATGCCGCCCCCGCCCTTGCCGCTGATGCTGCCGCCGTTGATAGTAGGTCTGTTATCGCCCGTACAGGCGATGCCGGCTAAACCGCCGGAGATGTCGCCGCCGTTCACCGTCAGGCTGTCCGCGTCCGTGACGGCGAGGCCGCCGTTTTCACCGTAGATCACGCCGCCGTTGATGGTCGTATCGCCGCCATCGCAATAGATACCGCTATTGAGCCCGCGCATCGTGCCGCCGTTCACCGTGAGAAGACCGGCGGTGATACGGATCGCGCCCATTTTGTCGTTTGCGCCGTCGCCCGCATCCTGGACCGTACCGCTGGCCACGGTCAGCGCACCGCCGTCCACACGGATACAGACCGTCGTCAGCGTGTATTCCCCGCCGGCAAAGGTGATGGAGGCGCCCGCCGGGACGGTAAGTATATCCTGGGCCGTCACGTCCGCCAGCAGGGTCACCGTGGCCGTGCCGGCCTGGGTGGCCGCCGCCCATGCCTCGTCAATAGTGGCATAGTCCCGGCTCTCGCCGCCCGCCGTGATCCGCACCCCGGCGTCCAAAGACGCGGCTTCGGCCACAGGCTCTTCCGTGGTCTCGGGCTCATCCGTGACCGCGGGGGCGTCTGTGGCCTCCGGTTCTGTTGTTGCCTCCGGCTCTGCCGTTTGCTCTGGTTCGCTCGTCGTCTCCGGTTCGCTCGTCGTCTCCGGTTCGCTCGTTGTCTCCGGCTCCGCCGTTGTCTCCGGTTCGTCCGTTGTCTCCGGTTCCGCCGTTTGCTCCGGTTCGCTCGTCGTCTCTGCCGGCGCCGCAGTCGCCTCGGGTCCCGCCGTTTCCTCCGGCTCCGCCGCCAGCGCCGGCATGACCGCGCCCAGTACAAGCGCCGCCGTCAGGGCCAGCGCCAGAAAGTATTTCACGCTCCGTTTCATGTCATACCTCCTCGTATAATAAGTTTGAAAGTTAATAATCCAGATATCAGCAGGCTTAGAGATGCCCGTGATACAATAGCTGT
>CANRKN010000126.1 GCA_947631215.1 uncultured Oscillospiraceae bacterium
TCATATTCATACATGCTCACGGCCTTGGCCTTGCGCACGGGCCGCTCGTTGTGGTAGTCGCAGACCACGATCTCCTGGTTCTGGGTCACCCGGCCACGCTCGATGCGGCCGATGGCGATGCGGCCCACGTACTCGTTGTAATCCAGGGAGCTGACAAGCATCTGGAAGGGCTCATCCACCCGCCGCTCGGGGGCGGGGATATAGTTGACGATGGCCTCAAAGAGGGGCGTCAGGTCCGTGCCCGCCTGGTCGGGGCTCACGGAGCAGGTGCCCATCCGGGCGGAGGCGAAGAGCATGGGGCTGTCCAGCTGCTCGTCGGTGCAGCCCAGGTCCATCAGAAGCTCCAGGACCTCGTCCACCACCTCGTATACCCGCTGGTCGGGGCGGTCTATCTTGTTCACCACCACGATGACCTTGTGGCCAAGCTGCAGGGCGCGCTCCAGCACGAACCGGGTCTGGGGCATGGGCCCCTCGGCGGCGTCCACCAGCAGCAGCACGCCGTTCACCATCTTCAATATCCGCTCCACCTCGCCGCCGAAGTCGGCGTGGCCCGGGGTGTCCACGATGTTGATCTTCGTGTCCTTGTAGTGGATGGCGGTGTTCTTGGCCAGGATGGTGATGCCCCGCTCCCGCTCCAGGTCCCCGGAGTCCATGACCCGCTCCTGGACCTGCTGATTGGCCCGGAAGGCGCCGGACTGGCGGAGCATGGCGTCCACCAGGGTGGTCTTGCCGTGGTCCACGTGGGCGATGATGGCGATGTTTCTCAAGTCTTCCATAATGCTCCGTCTCTCTTATATAACAGTATGCTTACACGCAAAACCGTATTTTATCACGCTCCCCGCCCGATTGCAATCGTTAGGACGCACAAAAAAGGGACAGAGCCGAAGCTCTGTCCCTTGAGGGTATCGCGTTTTGTCTTACTTCATCCAGGTGGCGCCGTTCCAGTTGCCCAGCTCGGTGGAGTAGGTGCACTTGCCGGACTCGCCGTTCTTGCTGCTGAAGTAGCAGGTGCCGTAGTTGATGCCGCCCTGCTCGCCGACCCACTGCCAGCCGGTCATCATCTTGCCGATCTCGCCGTTATTGTTCGTGGGCTGCAGGAAGTACCAGCCAGCGCCGCCGTGCAGGTCGTCGATGTACCACATGCCGGTGAGCAGCTTGCCGTCGGCGTCAACATAGTACCAGTTGCCGTCCCACTTGCTGGCGCCGTCTACCTTGCCGACCCAGTAGTTGGCCACAAGCTTGTTGTTCTTGTAGAAGTAGTAGTCGCCGGTGGACTCGTCATAGGCCCAGCCGGTGCCGGAAGCGGGCGCGGGCGGGATAGCCTCGACCAGCGCGTTCACAGCGGCGTCCAGAGCGTCCAGAGCGTCGTCGACCTCAGCCTGGGTGGCGGAAGCCTTGGCGGCTACGACCTTGGCGGTCTCAAGGGCCTCTTCCACAGCGGCCCAGGACTCGGCGGTGTAGTCATCCTTGAATTCGGCCATGGCCTCGACGATGGCGATAGTGAGCTCCAGCTCGGTCTTGTCGACGGGCGTCACGGTGACGGTGATGCTCTCCGCACCCACGTCCAGTTCAAAGATCCGCATGAGCTCGCCGGTCGTTTCATCGACGACGGTGTCTGCGTACGCGGCGCCGTCCACATCCAGCTCATAGCCGTCTTCCACGATGATACCCACACTGCCGTAAGCGACCAGCTTGTAGGTGCCGTCTTCCTGCTCCTCGGACCAATTCGCGAACTGGAAGTCCGCCTCGTCCTCATTGACCACGTTGGCGGTGATGACCCGGCCGACGTCTTCACTCTTCTCCACGGCGACCACGGGGTTTTCATCCGTGGCGGTGACAAAGAACCCGTTATACACCGCCATAGGGCCATAATCACTGATCCAGGAGAAGTCGGGTATCACTATCGCGCCGGACACGGCGTTGACCGCGTAGCCCCCCTTCACCAGGATGAAGCCCATGCCGTCTTCCAGCACATCGCCGTCAGACAGCAGGTACCGGTCGGCGTCGTCCACCATGCCGATAGCGTCCTTCACGTCCTGGGCGTCGTTGGGGATGACGGCGTCCGCCTCGTCCTCGATGGTCAGGGTCGCTTCGCTCACGACCGGAAGGATCTGGGCGGTGACGTCGCCCTCCAGGGGCGTGAGGCAGATATAATCATATAGCGTCTCGCCGTAGAACGGGCTGTTCGGGTCGTCGCTGACCCACTCGTAGGGGCCGCTGACGTCCGAAACGCCCCAGAACTGCACGGCATAGCCTTCGGGCACGGTGACGCCCACCTCCGCGTTGGGCGCAAGGCCCAGGGCGGGATCGCTCATGCGGGTGCTGCCATCGCTGCTGTCCATCCACAGGTTGACAACGGGACCGCCGTCTATGACCAGCTCGCCGGTCGTCTTGCCAACCGTGACGGTCACGTTCTCAGCGTCGGGCCAGACGTTCAGGTCGATCATATAGTTGCCCTTGTCGTCGGTCCAGCCGCCGAACCCGGTATCGCTGTCCGTGGTCTGCAGATAGTAGCCGGGCTGCAGGTGCAGGCTCAGATGACCGCCGGGATAGACCTGGTCGCCATCCGCATGGACAGCGTCCACCTCGCCCTCGAACTGGACGGTGAGGGCGGTGGGGGCTTCGCCCTCCACCACCATGGCATTCACGTCGCCCTCCTCGGGCGCGATGAAGTCATAATAGTGCACGGTCTTGCCGTAATGCTCTACGTCATCGGGATTATTGAGCCAGACCTCATAGCGCTCACCCAGGTTCTCGGGCTCCTCGCCGTCCAGGAACTCCAGCGCGGCGCTGCCGTCCAGGGCGACGTTGATATACGTGCCGGGCTTCATGCCAAGGGTGGGCTCGGTGAAACGGCAGTCCTCGTCGTCATTCGCATTCGTCCACCAGACATGGCCATCGGGGTCGTCGATGTTCAGGAATCCAGAGGCCTCGCCCACCGTGACGGTCACGCTCTCGGCGTCGGGCCAGGCATACAGATGGATCACCTTGCAGCCATCTTCGTCAAACTCGCCGTCGAAGTTGGGATCGCTGTTCGTCGTCTCCAGATAGTAGCCGGGCTTAACGTGTATGACCAGATTGCCGTCCGGATAAACCTGATCGCTGTCATAATGGACAGCGTCCACCTCGCCCTCGAACTGGACGGTGATGGGCTCAGGCATCTCGCCGCCCTCCACCGCCTTGGCGATCACATCGCCCTCCTCGGGCGCGGTGAAGCCGATATGGTGTATGAGCTGGCCGTACCATTCGGAGTTGGGGTCATAGTCCCAGTACTCGTAATTTTCACCCAGGTCCTCGGGCTCCCCACCCTGGAACTCCAGCGTGGCGTTGCCGGCCAGGGCGACGTCAACGCGCGCACCGGGCTTCATGCCAAGGGTGGGATCGGAGAAGCTGGTGGTCTCGTCACCGTTCGCGTTCGTCCAGCAGACGAAGTGGTCGGGATCGTCGACGATCAGCTTGCCGGAGGCCTTGCCCACCGTGACGGTCACTTCCTCAGCCTCGGGCCAGACGTTGAGATTGAACACATTGGAGCCTCTCTCGTCGACCTCGCCCCAGAAGTCGGGATTGCTGAACGTCGTCTCCAGATAGTAACCGGGCTGCACGCGCAGGGTCAGGCTGCTGCCCGGATAGACCTGGTCGGTATCATAATGGATGGCGTCCAGCTCACCCTCGAACTGGACGGTGATGGCGTCGGGTATCTCGCCGCCCTCCACCGCGTGGATCTCCAGATCGTGGTCGGGCGCGGTGAAGTCATACCAGTGCTGAATCTCGCCGTCATGGTCGTTCCAGGGATCACTGATAACACTATAATAATCATTCAGGCCCTCGGGCTCCTCGCCGTCCGGGAACTCCAGCATCGCGTTACCGTCCAGGGCGACCCACACATGGGCGCCAGGCTTCATGCCGCCGATGGGGCTGGTGTACCCGCCATCTTCGCCGTCCATGCCAATGCCCCACATGAACTCATCACGGCCTTCTGTGAAGCGCAGGACGCCGGGAGCTTTGGTGACCGTCACAGTCACGCTCTCGGCCTCGGGGTCCACGCCGCAGTGATTGACAAAGAGCTCCTCCTCCGGGATGACGCTGTTCCAGTTGAACCCGGCGTTCTCAAAGGATGCATAGTAGCCCCTCTTCAGGGTGAAGGAGAACTCCGCGCCGGGGAAAGTGGTCTCGTCATATTCACCTTCCACAAGGCCATCCACATCGCCGACATAGTTGACGGTGAGCTTTTTGGCCTCCTTGACCGTCAGCTCGATATTGCCGGTCTCGGGGGTCTTTATGTTGTAAAAACGGAACGAATCGCCATACTTTTCGTCGTTGGGATCCGTAAACGTTCCGATGCCGGTATTCATCAGGAGCGCCTCGTCCAGACCCTCTATCTCATACTCCGCGGACAGGACGAGATCAATGCCCATGCCGGGGAAGATGTCGGGGACAAGCAGCAGGTCGCCCATATAGCTCGCGGTATCCCCCCATGTCTCGGGATTGGGATCATCATAGATGTCGGCCCACAGGACAGCGCCCTCCGGAGCCTCGATCTTGAACGTGCCGGTGCTCTTGACGAAATCAATGGTCACGCCCTCGGAACCCTCATCGACGGTATACTCCGCCATCAGGCAGGTGCCATCTATGCTGGGGAATATCCCATACAGCGTGCCGCCGTCGACGGTCACGGTATAGCCGGGCTTAACAAAGACGTAGTTGTAGCAATCCTCGCCAACGTACGCGTCGTAAGCGCAGCCAAAGCGGGCGTCGTCATCGCTGTAGGTGACGGGAACGATCTCCGGCCGGGCGGAAGGATCCTCTTCCACGATGGTGACGGTCAGATCGCCGCCCTCCTCGGGGACATACATCACGCACACGCGAATCGGAAGGATGTCATCGTCCGTGGCAGGATAAACATCATCATCCCAATCCCAGTCATACCCGCCGTCCTCAGACTCTTCGATGGCATAGCCGGGCTCCAGGACGAAATTGATCTGCGCGCCGGGGGCCACGCCCACTTCCCGGGGGTCGCCCAAATAGGTCCAATCAGCGCTGTCGATCTGTATGATCCTAACGATCTGGGTCTCGTCGCCCTCAATGACGAGCTTGCCGTCATAGGTCGCCGTGTCCCCTGCGCCCGGCGCGTCATCCGCGGCGTCGTCGGGCTCCTCCGCGGCCACGGCGGGCACATCGGGCTCCACCGCTGCCACAGCGGGCATATCCGGCGCCTCAGCCGGGGCCTCGGGCTCCTCCGCCACGGGAGCGGCGGGTGCCTCCTCCTGGATGGCCGGGGCCTCGGCCTCGAACTCGTCCGCCGCGAACGCGGGGACCGCGAGGCTGAGCGCCATGACCAGCGCCAGGAGCATGCTCAAAATGCGTTTGCTCATGTTTTTCCTCCTTTGAAATGATTGAACAAAATTAAAAAACCGCGGGATGTACCATTATAACCCTTTTCCGGTCAAGATTTCAATACCTATCTGCCAAAAGGGCCATGCTTATGATCCCACCCCAAAAAACAAAACTGAAGCCATTATAAATGACTTCGGCCCGGATTTGGTACGCAGTTTGCATACTTTTGCATAATATGTCAAAAAAATAGGGGCAGGGAGTGCTTCCCTGCCCCTGTGGGGTCTATGCTTATCTCACTTCTGGGGAGTCCAGGCGGCGCCGTTCCAGTCGCCCAACTCGCTGGAATAGGTGCACTTGCCGGACTCACCGGACTTGGTGCTGAACCAGCAGGTGCCATAGGTCTCGTCGACCCACTGCCAGCCGGTCAGCATCTTGCCGATCTCGCCGTTGTCGTTGGTGGGCTGCAGGAAGTACCAGCCCATGCCGCCGTGCAGGTCGTCGATGTACTGCATGCCGGTGGCCAGCTTGCCGTCCTCGCCCACATAGTACCAGTTGCCGGCCCACTTGGAAGCGCCGTCCACGTTGCCGACCCA
>CANRKN010000127.1 GCA_947631215.1 uncultured Oscillospiraceae bacterium
GAACACGTCGTTGCACAGCACCTTCGTGCCCGGATAGGTCCGGACCACCTGGCCGGTGTAGTCGCCCATGAACCGGACGACCACCACCACGGTGTCGTTATACACGCGGGCGTTGACGGTGTAGTCCACGCCGTTCTGCAATATCTTGTCGCCGTCCCGGACCTCCAGGAAGCTCAGGTTGGTGTTCTCGTCGATGACGGGGACCACGATGCGGCTGGTGGCGGCAGTGGTGCTGGCCGCGGGGGCGGCGATGGAGCTGTCCAGCTTGAAGAGCATCACCTGCAGGGCGTCGGCCTCCTGGTCGGAGACGGTGAACTGCAACACCTCCCGGGCCACGGCGTCGCTTTCGGGCATCAGGCCGCTGCCCAGGTACAGCACGTGGCCGCTGGGGATGACCTGGCCCTGGACGTCGTCGCCGCTGGCGCTGCCGGTGGCGGGGAAGTCATCGGGCGTGACCGCGTCGGCGATCATCTGCATGTTGTTGATATAGTGCCGGCCGTTGTCGGCATAGGTCAGGGTCTGGACGGTGGAGCCGTCGGCCTTTTCCGCGTTCTCGATGAGGAAGCGGGTCTTTATGTGGTTGTCGTTGAGGATCATGTTGGTGCCGTCGTCCGCCAGGTTGATGAACACCTCGTTGTTGCCCAGGGAGTAGCGGTAGCCGCCGTTATAGTAGTCCCGGTTGGCGGTCCACAGCATGCCGGCGGTGATGTCGCCGTCCAGGCACCATGTGCCGTCCTCGGTCTGGAACATGTTCATCTCCACCGTGCGCATATTGGTGCCGTCCAGGTTCATGAGCACGGAGGCGGTGGGGCCGGTATAGGCCTCCGCGGGGGCGGAGGTGTCCGGCACGGGCACATCGGCGCCGGTGTCGGCGTCCACATAGGAGATGGTCATGGCGCCGTCCTCGGCGTCTGCCTCATCCTCGGTATCCTCGTCGGCGGAGATGTCCTCGGGCAGTTCATCGGCGTCGGTGGGCATATCCCGCACCAGGGCCACGATATAGACCTGGTCATCCTCGATCTCATCCACCTGGGCATATACGCCGGACTGGACCTGGCCGTAAGCGCCGTAGTCCACCGCCGCGATGGGGGCAGGGGTGGGGGAGGGAGAGGGCATGGGGGTGGGGGTCAGCACGGGCTCCGCGCTGGGCTCCGGGGTAGGCGTGGTGGGGTTGGCGCTGATGACCTCCAGGGCGAAGGCGGAGGGATCGCTGGCCAGGAAGGTGACGGAGTTGTTGCGGATGGCGTATGTACCCACCAGGTTCCACTGGCCCTCGCCGGGGATGAGCTCGTCCTCCACGTAATTATAGACCGCCAGGCCCTCGTCATTGGGAAAGCTGGGGTCGGACACGGTGACGTACACCGGCTCTTCCGGCGCCTTGCCGTCGGCCCAGGTCACATCCAATACCTGAGCGGTGGTGCTGCCGGCCAGGTCGTCGGGCAGCCGCTGGGTGCCCTGGGAGATGGCCATGCTGCCGGAGACGCTCTTGCCGTTTTCATATTCCGCGGTGACCTGGGTGGTGATGCCCGGGGCGATGCTGGCCGCGGCGGGAGGCGTCTCCTTGCCGCCGCCGAACAGGCCCATGATCTGCGCGCCGAAGAGCTTCCAGACGAGGAAGCCGATGGCCGCCAGCACCACGATCAGCAGCACGACCAGCACGGCGGTCTTCCAGCCGCCGCCACCGCCGCCATTGCCGCCGCGGTCATAATCGTCGTAGTCATAGCCGCCGCGCTGGGAGGCGCGGCCGGTATTACGCTCCGGGGTGCGGGACGCCCGGCGGGTATAGGTCTCGTCCCGGTCGTCGTAGTCGTCGGCCAGGTCGGGCTCGTAGTCCCGCTCCGGGGCGCGGCTGCGGGCTTTGCGCTCGGTCTCGGCGGAACGGGAGGTATTCTTGTTGGATCTGGACGAGGAACTCGGTGCCAGATGACTTCCAGCCATATGATCACTACCTTATCATTAGGATTTTCCTCATTATATATGATTTCCCGTGAAAAGGCAACAAAAAATTACGAATATTAAGAATTGGTTAATCATTCACCCCTTCCGGGGCCGATTTGGCAAGAAAAAACGGGTCTGGAGAGAAAATAGTCTTGACAGGGCGGGCAGAAATCTGTATAATCAAAAAGCTCGCGAGCAAGCGATGTTTCGCGGCCGGGTAGTTCAGTCGGTTAGAACGCCGGCCTGTCACGCCGGAGGTCGAGGGTTCAAGTCCCTTCTCGGTCGCCAGCTGCTGTAGCTCAGTCGGTAGAGCGCGTCATTGGTAATGACGAGGTCGGCGGTCCGAATCCGCCCAGCAGCTCCACGAAAAAGTCCCGTAATCCCAACGGATTGCGGGCTTTTTCTATATTTTACCAGTTGTCGGATTTTTTCAAAAAGACACACCAAAAGACACACGGGGCGCAAAAAATGGGCCGGGCAGCTTATGACTGTCCGGCCTTTTCTTGCTTTTCGTCTGCTTTCTTTGTGAGGGCGGCCCGGTATATGTCGGCGGCCTTGTCCATTGCCTCTTGTGCCGGATGGGTATAGACCCGGAGCGTTGTGCTGATGTCGGCGTGTCCCAGATTCCGGCTGATGCTCCCTATATCCGCTCCAGCTGCTAGGGAGATCGTGGCGAACGAATGACGGAGCTTGTGAGGGTGTAGCGATATTCCGTAGCGGTCGGAGAATGTTTTGAGATACCGGGTCGGTGATGTCGGAAACATCGGTTCGGTCAAACTTCCCTCTTTGAGAAAAACATACTGTGTTAATGGAATGGCCTTGCTTTTCTTGCGCTTGTTCACCTGTTCCCGCTTCAGCTGTTTCAGTAGATCAGCAGTTGCCGGAGAGATCGAGACGGTTCTTTCCCGGTGGCCCTTTGGCGTGTCAAGATACGTCCCGGCGCTAGAGGTATAGCAGAGATTGCCACGAATGGTAATACGGCAATTCTTGAAGTCTACTGCTTGCCAGGTAAGGCCGCAAGCCTCGCCGCGCCGGATGCCCGTATCAATGAGCAAATGCACAAAGCAGCGCCATTGTAGCGGCTCATTGTCAAGGCATTGCATGATGAATTGTATTTCCTCTATGCTGCAAGCGTCAATCGTATCTTGCTTCACTTCGGATTTGCGGGCCTTTGGACGTTGAACGCGATCCATCGGATTGCTTTCAATCGTTTCATCCAGAAAGGCCATTTTGAAAATCCCGGACAGGATAGCATGGGCCTTGATAACCGACGTGTAAGATTTTCCAGCTGCTTGCATGGACAGCAGCAGCGCGGAGAGATCAGCGGATTTTATAGCCGTCATTTTCATGCCGCCGATACGAGGGTAAAACCACAGTTTAAGAATCCTTTGGTATGAATCCCGTGTTGCTTCTGCGACGGTGACGGTTTTTGACGGCATAAAGACCCGCTCGCCGTATTCCTCAAATGTGAGGATAGCAGCGGCGGCAGCTTTGGCGGCTTCATCCCTTTGCTTTTGTTCCTTATGGGTAACGACTTCACCGGCCTTTACACGCCGTTCAAAATCGGCTGCAACTTTGGCAAGCTCCCTGTCAACGGCCCGCTTGCTCCATCCGTCAGGCGCTGTCCAGCGCATGGAGAGAGCCGGGAGGCCACGGCCACGACGCACACGAATACGGTATATCTCTGGCCCGTTACCTGTACTTACTTTGTCAATGCTAGGCATTTGAATCTTGCCTCCATTCAATATAAGGTATTTAGTCTTTATATGCTTTTGCTTGTCTCTCTTTTCTCTATCTCACTGAAAAATGCGCTAAGAGTTTTAATTGCGTAATATTCAATTAGGTTGTATTTGTCCCTTGTTTGCAAGAGATCGGATGTCTCTGACGCCGGATTACTTGCATAAGAAGCAAATTGTTTTGTTTTCTCAATATAACCGATGATGCACTTAACGATTTGCAGAAAATAGGGTGACTTTATAAATTCGTCCATAGCACTAGCGTAGTTATCTCCCATTCCAGCTATTTCTTTTAGTTGGGTAACAGAACCGTTAGAAAGTTTCAAATCTTTATATATATCACTATGTTCTGATGCTATACCAGTCATTAAATAATGACAGTCCACGCCTAATGTATCAGCCATTTTAATAATGGTGGAAAGGGTCGGCTCTTTTTTCCCGTGTCTGTAATAGGAAATTATACCGGTTGACACGCCTATTTCTTGAGCAAAATCGCGTTGGTGTATTCCCTTTTCCTCCAATAGAGAGCTAAGTGTCTTTGCAAATATCTTTGTTTCCGGGTTCTTTGCTTCATCGTCAATAACGGCGTCATCGACTGTATGAGCAATACGTTTTCTTGACATGAGGCACCTCCTAATGGTGAAATTTAATATAATGTTTCACAATAGTTCTTTTTGTTGAAATATTCGCACAGGAAGATTTTTCTATGCTATTATCTCTGTCAGTGAAAGATAAAGATAAGTTTCATCTTTATCTTATCACTACACACCGGACTTGTCAAGGAGGTAAAGCCGTGGAAGAAACAAAAACTTTGAGTGATGCAGCCAAGCAGGAGCGCCGCGATTACGCCAGACGATGGCGAGCGAATAATCGGGACAAAGTCAAGGAGATCAACCGGCGCTATTGGGAAAAAAGAGCAAAGGAGGCGAGCGTTGATGTCAAGGCGAACAACGTTTAACCCGGACGCGCCGTTTCAAAGTATCACGGCGGCCAGCAGAATCACGGGATTGTCGCAGTGCTATATTCGGAGTAGGTGCAGAAAAGGTGACATTCCGGTTTTGCGCGTTGGCGACGGTGGAACGGCATACATGATAAACGTTCCGGCGCTTCTCCGGCAACTAGAACGGGAGGCGGGAAAGGGAGTGACAGCATGACAGACAACAAAAAAGACCGCGCCAGCGCGGCAACGCTGGAACGGTCAGATCAGAGAATCGACACCGGGACAGGCGCGACTTCTGGACTTCATATTACCACGGCACAGGGCCACGGTCAAGGGATTACGGCAAGCCAGATTCAAAAGGAATATGGTTACAGTCCTAGAGATGTGAGGCGATTGGTAAACTTTGAGCGGGTCGCACACGGCCAGTTGATCTGCTCAGGGCGGCGCGGGTATTACTTTGGTGACGATCAAGAGGTGCAGGACACGATCAACCGCCTCCGGCGAATGGGTACGTCGGATTTTGAGGTCGCTGACGCTATGGAGAGAGCTTTACGCCAGCGGCAAGGTCAAGAGATCATGGATGGATGGTGATTGGAGGTGGGCGGTTTTACGATGCTCCCGTCATACTATGACGCATTGCGGCCTCTCCCGGACGATATGCGTTTGCAGATGTACGATGCGATTTTTGACTATGCTTTTCGCGGGACAGAGCCGGAGGGTTTATCTCCCGTATTGAATGGGTATTTTGCGCTGCTACGGCCTAACCTTGATAGTTCTATCAAGCATTATGCCGCGTCAGTCGGGAACGGGAAAAAGGGCGGTAGACCGCCCAAAAAACCCAATGGAAACCTAACCGAAACCCAAACGGAACCCGGCGGAAACCGTGAGAAGGAGAAGGAGAGGGAGAGGGAGAAGGAGATGGACAGGGAGAATAATATGGCGGACAAGCCGCCCGCTCCCGCTCCAAAACGACATAAATTTATCCCTCCTACGGTGGAACAAGTGGCCGCTTACATACAGGAGAGAAACAGCAAGGTTGATGCCCAACGATTTGTAGACTTCTACACGGCCAAAAATTGGATGGTCGGTAAAAACCGTATGTCCGATTGGAAAGCGGCGGTGCGGACATGGGAGAAAAGAGATGGTGTGAAAACGGCAGCACAGCCGAATTATGACGCGCCTCCAGGATTCGATTTTATTTGAGGTGAACAAGATGGAAACGTACAAAATAGTTAACGCCATAGCAGCGGCAGCACAGAGCCGATTTTCTATGCGTTCAACGGACTATATAAAAGACGGCCTTGTATATTG
>CANRKN010000128.1 GCA_947631215.1 uncultured Oscillospiraceae bacterium
GCAAAGCTCATCACCATGACCAGCGCCAGGACCAGGCACAGACGGCGGATACTCTTCTTCATGTTGGTGTCTCCTTTACAAAATTTTTGGGTGGGGTGTGAGTTACTTGTGGTTTCTTTGGTCACACTATACCATTTCCAGGAGACAACTTGCAATCAATTTTTGATGATTTTTCAAAAAGTTGTACGGGCTTTGTGCATTTTTCAATAATCTGTATTGTGGCACAGGATGATTTTGTGTATTTCACAATAAATGTCACATACAACTTTCTATTTACATAAAAAGACAGGGCCGGCAGATGCCGGCCCTGATTTCCAGGGATTATTTGCCAGTTTCAGTCCTCGCCCGTGAGGCGCACCACCGTGGGCGCGTGGCCCATGGCGGGCAGCAGCTTTTCCGTCAAATCCTCCGTGCGGAACTTCACGGAGCTTGTGTTCATGCAGGGGTGGCAGCCGAACCACTCCTCCTTGAGTACATCCTCGTCGATGATGAGCCGCACCTTGTTCTCAGTATCGTTCATGAGCCCCAGCACCGTGACGCTCCCCGGAGACACGCCCAGGTACCGCTCCATGTGCTCTCCGTCGGCGAAGCTGAGCCTGCTCACGCCAAGCTGGTGGGAAAGCTCCTTTGTCTTGAAATGCTTGTCCCCGGGCATGATGAGCAGATAGAAATCCGTCTGCTGGCGGTTGCAGAGAAACAGGTTCTTGCAGATATGTACGTTCAGCACCGCGTCCACCTGGGCGCAGACCTCCATGGTGGTGGAGGGGGCGTCCGGGTGGTCCGTGCGGTAAAAGTCCACGCCCACTTGATCCAGCAGGGCGTAGGCCCGCACCTCCCTGTCCAGCCGGCCCGTCATGTCCACCGGGGACCCGTGGAAAAGCTCCATTTCTATCGCCTCGTCTTGAAATATTCCTCTAATCCGTCCGCGATCCTCAAGCTCGCGTGCCCGTCCCCGTAGGGATTCACCGCCCGGGCCATGGCGTCGTGGGCGGCGGGGTCGTCCAAAAGGCCCGCGAGGGCCGTATAAACGCTTTCCTCCGACGTGCCCGCCATGCGCAGGGTCCCGGCAACCACGCCCTCGGGCCGCTCGGTCTTATCCCGCATGACCAGCACGGGGACATCCAGGCTCGGCGCCTCCTCCTGGAGGCCGCCGGAGTCGGTGAGCACCAGCCAGCACCGGGCCATGACGTTGTGGAAGTCCACCGGGTCCATGGGTCCGGTGAGGCGGATGCGTCCGCACCCGTCCAGCACCGCGTGGGCCACCGCACCCACGGCGGGGTTCAGATGCACCGGGTACAGGGCCTTCACGTCCGGCCGCTCCTCCACCGCCCGGCGCACCGCCCGGAGCATCCCCTCCAGGGGCGCGCCCAGGCTCTCCCGCCGGTGAGCCGTCACCAGCACCAGGCGGCTGCCCGCCGCCCAGTCCAGGATTGGGTTTACATAATCTTTCCGCACCGTGGTCCCCAGCGCGTCGATGGCGGTGTTGCCGGTGACGTATACCCGCTCCGACGCGACGCCCTCCCGCAGGAGGTTCTGTTTTGCCTCCTCCGTGGGGGCGAAGTGGAGGCACGCCATCAGACTCACCGCCCGGCGGTACATCTCCTCCGGCCAGGGCCGGGCCATATCGTAGGTCCGAAGCCCCGCCTCTATGTGGGCCACGGGTACCTTTTTATAAAAACATGCCAGCGCCCCGGCGAAGGCGGTGGCGGTGTCCCCGTAGACCAAAGCCATGTCCGGCTTCTCCGTCTCCAGCACCCGCTCCGCGCCCCGGAGCACCGCCTCGGTCACGTCGAAAAGGCTCTGTCCGGCGCGCATCACGTCCAGGTCGTAGTCCGCCCGGATGCCGAAGGCGGCCAGCACCGGGTCCAGCATCTGTCGATGCTGGCCGGTGACGCATACCCGCACCTCAAATGTGCCCCGGCGGGAAAGCTCCGCCAGCAGGGGGCCCATCTTCACCGCCTCGGGCCTGGTGCCGAACACGGCCAGGAGCTTTGGCCGGCTCATCCGATGTGTTCCTTCTTGAGGGTCACCCGGTCGATCTTGTCGTTGATGGTCATGGGGAGCCTGTCCAGGTGCACGTACCGGTTGGGCATCATGTAGCTGGGAAGCTTTACCGCGAGGGCCGTCGCCAGCTCCCCCGGCTCCGCCGGGCCCATGTATACGCACACGATCTCATCCCTGTCCGCGTCGAAGAGGCAGCAGCCGTTGGACACCCCTGGGTCGGCCAGCAGCGCCGTCTCGATCTCCCCCAGCTCGATGCGGTAGCAGCCCTGGTGCTTGATCTGGAAATCCTTCCGGCCCTGGAACATGATCTCCCCCCGCTCGTTGTACCGGGCCAGGTCTCCGGTGCGGTACATCCGCTCGTGGAAGAGGGGGTTGAGGGGGTTCTGGACGAATGCCTTCTCCGTCTGGACGGGGTTATTGTAGTAGCCCAGGGACAGGCATGTCCCCAGCACGCACAGCTCCCCGGTCTCGTCCGGGCCGGCCAGCTCATTTTCGTCGTTCAAAAGGAGGATGCGGCTGTTTTCGCAGGCCTTGCCGATGGGCAGGGGGTCGTCGTCGTCAAAGTCCCGGTCCACCACGTAATAGGCGCACACGTCGGTGATCTCCGTGGGACCGTACATGTTGCAGTACTTGGCATCCGGCACCGCCCGCCGCCACATGTTGAGCTGGCGGTTGGGCATGACCTCGCCGCAGAAGTAGACGCGCTTCAATTGGGTGGGTGGGTCTATCTCCAATATCCCCGAGTTGGCGATGGATATGAGGGCCGAGGGCACGAAGAAGATGGTGTCTATCTCATGCTCCCGGAGAAACTGCATCATGGTCTTGGGGAAGGTGAAGCACTTCTTGGGGATGATCCAGGTGGTGCAGCCATTTTTGAGGGTGGAGTAGATGTCCAGGGTGGAGTTGTCGAACACGAAGGGCGCCTGGTTGCCGATGACGCAGCTCTCGTTCATATCCAGCGCGTCGTGGAGCCAGTCGGCGTAGTCCACCATGGACCGGTGGCTGATGGTGACCCCCTTGGGCACCCCGGTGGAGCCGCTGGTGAAGAGGACATACAATAAGTCCGTGTCCACATGGGCTTTCCGGATGGCGGCCAGCTTTGCCTCATCCGGCTCGGTCTTGATGGCCTCGCTGAAGAGGGCGCAGCCCGCGTCCCCGGCCACGGCCCGGGCCGCGTCGGCGTTTTTCTCATCATAGAATACAAATGCCGGGTGGAGGGTGTCGAAGATGAGCTTGATCCGCTCGGCGGGCATCTTGGTGTCCAGAGGCACATAGAAGCACCCGGCGCTCACCGCCGCGAAAAAGGCGGCGAGGCACTCCGGCGTCTTCTCCATGAACACCGCCACAGGCTGGCGCGGGCCGATGCGCCCGGCGAGATACGTCCCGCCCCGGCGGGCCATGTCCTGAAGCTGGGCGAAGGTCAGCGCGCTCTTGTCCCCGCCGAAGGCGATCTTGTCCGGCAGCCGCGCCGCGGAGGCGTCCAGATAGTCCAGTACATTCGTTACCATATCTTATCCCTCACAAAAACAGTCTCACGAGATATGTGCTGTGCAAAAGCTCCTGATTGAGCCAGGAGGTGTTGACGAACAGCGTCACCACGTCCAGCAGAAATACGAAGGCCCACCCCGTCACCAGGCCCTCCCCGAAGCCCAGGGCCAGACCCAGAAGCCGGTTGGTCATGGAGAGGATGGAGTCCCGCCTCTTCCCGGAGGCAAAGAGCCGGGCGAAGAAACGGGCCACGATGAGGCAGCCTATCAATATGAGCGCGCTCAGCACCATCTGCACCAGGCTCACCAGCACCGGCTGGAGCACCGTGGCGCATATGGCCCGGGCAAGGCCCGCCGCGTCCTGCCCCGCCATGTTCAATATGGCGCCGGCGGTCTCGGGGGTGATGATCTGCCCGCCCAGGACGCCGCCCATGGAGTTGAGGACGTTCTGGATGGTCTGCATGGCCGCGGCCACGTTCCCCATGGCCGCCCCCGCTCCCGCGGGGATGGCCGCCGCCACCTTCGCCACTGTCCGGGGCTCCAGGACCGTGTGGTATATCTGCTCGGCCCAGACGCCCGCGTACCGGGTCACCAGCACCGCCGCCGCCACCCAGCCCGCCAGACGCAGGATCTCCGACAGCAGGCCCTGCCGCCAGCCCCGAAAGGCGATGAGCAATATGATCGCCGCCAGGACCAGGTCATATACCGTTCTGGCCTCCACGGGCCCGCCCCCTCTCTCAAAGTGACATAATATCCTTGCTATTATAACCGCAAATGGCAATAAACGCAAGAGCAGCGGCGGCCAAAGGCCGCCGCTGTCCCCATTATAGGTTTTGTTTATTTCGTGAACGTCAGGTCCAGGTCCACCCGCATCGGGGTCAGGCCGTCCTGCAGGGTGTTGCCGTCGACCCAGGCCTCCTCATAGGGCACGGGCCGGCCGTTTTCGTCCTGATAGCCGCTGCCGTCGCCCACGGCGGTGATGCTCTCCACCTGGGACGGGTCGATGATGCGGTTGAAGGTGTCATTCATGACAAATCCCTCGCCGTAGCAGCCCACGGTGATGTTGATCATATAGGGCTCGCCCCCCTCCAGCACATACTCACTGCCGTCGGTCATATGGATGACCACGTCGCTGAAATAGTAGTTCTGCCTGTAGGGGTTGCCCTCCGGGGGCACGATCTGCAGCCCCACCGGAGAGACGCCGGCGCTCCAGCCGTCGGGCCCGGTCAGGGGCGTGACGGGCACCGCCTGGGACAGAGGGAATATCACACTGCCCTCGTCCACCACGTCGGCAGCCAGCATGGCGTCCGGGTCGTGCTCCTTGACCACGTGGAAGGTCAGCGTCAGGTTCTCCGCCTGCTCCAGGCCCTCAAAGGGCGCGAAGTACTTAACGACGGTCTTTTGGGTGTCGGTGCCCCCCGCCGCCACGAAGTCGCAGCTGTCCACGAAGTGTATCTTCCCGCCGTTTTCGTCCGCGAAGTACAGCGTCGCGTCCCGTAGCGAGCCCACCATATTCGTGTCCTGATACAGCATGCCGCCCTCCTCGGTGAACTCCGTGCCGGGGAAACCGTTGGGGTCCTCCATGGTATAGGTGAGCACGCCCATGCCGTTGGCGTCCATGACGAAATCCTCCACGGTGAAGGTCACATCCTGGACCGTCACGCTCTGGCCCACGTTCACGGTCTCATCGCCCACCAGCTCCTCCGCCATCTCCGGGTCTACGGACACCCTCTCCTCGCCGGGGACATCATACTCCTTCCAGACGTTGCCTTCGTCGTCGGTGAGGACCTTGTGCTTCACGTCCCGGCTGGCAATGCTCTCGTCGCCGAACACCGTGTCGAAAAATCCCGTGTACTCCCCCACGGCGTAGGCCGTGACGGACAGCGCGATCACCAACACCGCCGCGATGAGGGCGCCCCGCAGGGCGCTGCGGCCCGTTTTCTTCATGTGCTTTACCGCTTTTTCCTTGTCGATCATATCCAATACCTCCTCCAGGGTATCCGGGGAGGCGTGCAGGGGCTCCAGAGCCCTTTTTATGGATGTACGTTCATTCATCGCTTTCCGCCTCCGTCAGCATGTCTTTCAGTTTCCCCCTGGCCCGGGCCAGCCTGGTCCCCGCCGTGGGGGCGGGAATGCCCAACAGCTTTGCCGTCTCGGCAATGGAATAGCCCTCGTAGTAGTAAAGGACGATGACGGTCCGGTATTTGGCATCCAGGGCCATGATGGCGTCAGAGAGCGCCCGGTCCCACTCGTCCTGAAATTCCAGTGCGTTCTCGTAGGCCGTCAGGTCCTCCCGCTTCCGCCAGGGGGAGCGCAGGACCTTTTTGCACTCGTTCACCGTCACCCGGATGAGCCA
>CANRKN010000129.1 GCA_947631215.1 uncultured Oscillospiraceae bacterium
GAGGTCCAGCCGGAGGCGTGGGCCCCCTTCGCGGAGGGCAAGCACGGCCTGTTCACGAACCCGGTGCTGGCGGAGATCGGCAAAAAGTACGGCAAGAGCGCCGCGCAGGTGGCCCTGCGGTGGAACACCCAGCGGGGCGTGGTGGTGATCCCCAAGTCCACCCACCGGGAGCGGATGGCGCAGAACCTGGACATCTGGGACTTCACCCTGACCGACCAGGAGATGGCCTCCATCGCGCCCCTGGACATGGGTCACAGCGAGATCGTGGACCACTTCGACCCGAATTTTGTCCGTGCGCTGCACGGCAGGAAATAAGGAGGATTTAACGATGGCAAAGAAGCAGACGGCGGGACATGACCGGCTGGGGGAGTTTGCGCCCCAGTTCGCCCACTACAACGACGATGTGCTGTTCGGCGAGGTCTGGGCGCGGGAGGATGAACTGTCCGCCCACGACAGGAGCATGATCACCAACACGTTCCTGGAGAGCTACGACTTCTCCGGCAAGAAGGTGGTGCTGTTCGCCACCTCCGGCGGCAGCGGTTTCGGGCAGACAACGCAGGGCCTCACCGGCAGCGTGGACGCCTCCTGCCAGATCATCAAGGGCAAGGTGAACGCCTCCGCCGCAGAGATAGCTTCCTGGGCACAGTCTCTGGGGCTGTGAGAGATAAGAAAAACCATGAACGATTTTGTGTATTCCTATCCCACCAAGGTCTACTTTGGCGTCGGCGCGGCGGCGAAGCACTTGCCCGGGGAGCTGGCAAAGGTGGGCAGGACCGTCCTGCTGGCCTACGGCGGCGGGTCCGTGAAGCGAAACGGCGTCTATGACGAGATCCACGGCATCCTGGAAGCTGCCGGCAAGACCGTGGTGGACTTTCCTGGCGTCATGCCCAACCCTACCTACGCCAAGGTCCAGGAGGGCGCGGCCATCTGCCGGGAGCGGGGCGTGGACTTCATCCTGGCGGTGGGCGGCGGGTCTGTCTTTGACTGCTGCAAGGTCATCGCCGCCCAGGCCATGACCGACAAGGACATCTGGGAGCTGGAGTATACCGACCACGGCACGCCCACCGCCTTTCTGCCCATGGGCGCGGTGGTGACGGCCTCCGGCACCGGCGCGGAGATGAACAACGGCGCGGTCATCACCAACGAGGAAAAGAAGATCAAGGGCGCGGTCTGGGGCGCGTCGGCCTCCTTTGCCATCCTGGACCCGGCATACACCCTGAGCCTGCCCATGAAGCAGGTGATCTCCGGGGCCTTCGACACCCTGAGCCACTGCATGGAGACCTATTTCGGCATGCCCGGCGCGGACAACCTCTCCGACAGGATGAACGAGGCCGTTATGGTCAGTGTCATCAAAAACATCCGGGTGCTCTTGCAGGACAACCTCAACCTGACCGCCCGGAGCGAGCTGGAGTGGGCCTCGGCCATGGCGGAGAACGGCATTTTGAAGATCGGCAAGGTCACGGACTTCCAGGGCCACCAGATCGAGCACCAGCTTGGGGCCTACACCGACTGCAACCACGGGTGCGGCCTGGCGGTGATCCACCCGGCGCTGTACCGGCATATGGTTAAGGAGGCCCCGGCCCGCTTTGCCCGGTTCGCCCAGGCGGTATGGGGCGTGGACCCGGCCGGCAGGACGGAGGAGGAGACGGCCCTGGCTGGCATCGACGCGCTGGCGGCGTTTATTCGGGAGATCGGCCTGCCCGCCACCTTCACGGAGATGGGCATCACGGACGAGAGCGTCCTCCGGGCCACGGCGGACACCTGCAGCCTCACGGCGGGCTGCTGCAAGAAGTTCGACCGGGAGGAGATATTCCAGCTCTTGAAGGAGTGCCTGTAAAAACAGGAAGATTGCATCATCTACTGTGTTCAGATATAATGGCGTTGTGGGAGGTGGTGTTATGCTCAAACAGATACGGTATTTTCAGGCTGTGGTGCGGCTGGGCAGCTTCAGCAAGGCGGCAGAGGAGTGCTACATCTCCCAATCCGCCATCTCTCAGCAGATCCAGGCGCTGGAGCGAGAGTTGGGCGTGGAACTTCTGCGCCGGGAGAACCGCCGGTTTTCTCTTACGCCTGCCGGAGAGTATTTTTACAAGAAGAGCCTCCTTCTGACGGCGGACTATGACCGACTGTGCCGGGATACGGTGCGCCTGGCCAGGGGACAGGATGCCGTACTGCGGGTAGGACGGCTGCGGAGCTATGGAGGCGCGGAGTTCCAACGCTCGGTGGCGGCGTTCACAACAGGATACCCAACTGTATCCGTGGAAGTGCGAACCGGCAACCACGAGGAACTCTATGAGCTTCTTCGGGACGGAGAAATCGACCTTGCGCTGAACGACCAGCGGCGGGCTTTTTCCGACGAGTATGGCAACGTGATCCTCTCCACGACCGCGTGTCAGATCGAGGTCCCGGCCCACAGCCCCATCGCTAGGCTGGATCGGGTCAATGTGGACGAGCTGGCCAACACGCCCTGCATCCTGGTGGCGTCCAGTTCCCAGCGGCAGACGGAGCAGGTCCACTATCGGGAGGTCTATGGCATCCGGAGCGAGATGCTGTTCGCGGAGGGCTTGGAGGAGGCTAGGCTCATGGTCGTCGGCGGCCAGGGGTTTCTGCCCGTTGACGGCGGGCAGCGCCCGGAGGAATATGCCGATTTAATAGTGAGTCTGCCTCTGTGTCGGAACGGCGAGCCAATTCTTGTAAACACCTGCGCCTTCTGGAAAAAGCAAAACTCCAATCTCTTCGTAGAGCCGTTTGTTGCGCTTCTGAAGGAACAATTTGAACAGGAATGAATAACAACGCATCCTTGTTGTGTGGCAGGGGTGCGTTTCATATCAGTTATACTTATTGAAGGTTGCGGAAAGCGGAATTGTTTAAATAAGAAACACTTGCTATAATTACATCAATAGAATTAAGGAGGACCTGCGGATGGACCACTTTTATCCTGAGATCAAAAAGAACTTTGGCTTTGGCTGTATGCGCCTGCCCCTGAAGGACGGCGTTGTGGACACAGAGCTGTTCAGCCAGATGGTGGACGCCTTTCTGGACGCGGGCTTCAACTACTTCGACACGGCCCACCGCTATATGGACATGCAGAGCGAGCCGGCGCTGAGGACCTGCCTCACCAGCCGCTATTCCCGGGACCGGTACATATTGACCAACAAGCTGACTAACATCTTTTTCAAAAAGCAGGAGGACATCCGGCCCGTGTTTGAGAGTCAGCTGGCCGCCTGCGGGGTGGACTATTTCGACTTCTACCTGATGCACGCCCAGGGGGCGGCGAATTTCGCATTTTACAAGAGCTGCCGGGCCTATGAGACAGCGCTGGAGCTGAAGGAGGAGGGGAAATTCCGGCATTTCGGCATCTCTTTCCACGACACGGCGGATGTGCTGGAGCAGATATTGACCGAGTACCCCCAGATCGAGGTGGTGCAGATGCAGCTGAACTACGCCGACTGGGAGGACCCGGCGGTGCAGAGCCGCAAGTGCTATGAGGTCTGCGAAAAGTACGGCAAGCCCGTGATCGTCATGGAGCCGGTGAAGGGCGGCAACCTGGCCCAGCTTCCCGACGACGCCAGGGCCGTGCTGGACGCGCTTCACGGCGGCAGCCCGGCCAGCTACGCCATCCGCTTCGCCGCCAGCCAGCCCAATGTGATGATGGTGCTCTCCGGCATGGGCGACATGGACATGGTCCGGGACAACATCGCCGCCATGAAGGACTTTAAGCCCCTGGACGAGACGGAGCTGGCCGCGGTGATGCAGGTGCGGGACATCTTCCGCAGCAAGCACCTCATCGAGTGCACCGCCTGCCGGTACTGCACCGCGGACTGCCCCAAGCATATCTCCATCCCGGACCTGTTCGCCTGCCTGAACGCCAAGCGGGTGTTCAACAACTGGAACACGGATTATTACTACAACAACGTCTATACCACTGCCAACGGCAAAGCCTCGGATTGCATCAAATGCGGGAAGTGCGAGAAAGCCTGCCCCCAGCATTTGCCCATTCGTGAGCTTCTGCAGGACGTGGCGGCGGAGTTTGAAAAGTGAGGGAGAGTATGGGTAAGAATTTGATCATCTATTATTCCCGCAAGGGAGAAAACTACTTCAACGGGTCCATCCGCTCCATCCCCAAGGGCAACACGGAGATCGTGGCCGAATACATCCAGAAGGCCGTGGGCGGCGATCTCTTTGAGATCGAGACCGTGCGGGAATACAGCGCCGACTATATGACCTGTACCCGCGAGGCCCAGGACGAACTGCGCGCCCACGCCAGACCGGAGCTGAAACGGTATCTGGACAGCCTGGACGGATATGACAACGTGTTTGTCTGCGGCCCCTGCTGGTGGGGCACTTTCCCCATGGCGGTGTTCACCCAGCTTGAGCGGCTGGATTGGACGGGCAAGCACGTTATGGCCGTTATGACCCATGAGGGCAGCGGGCTGGGAAGCTGTGAGCGAGACCTGAAAAAGACCTGTGCCGGGGCTTCCTTTGGCAAGGGTCTGGCCGTTCACGGCGCGGACGCCGCCCGGTCCGAGACTATCGTGGCGGCATGGGCAAAGAAAGCGGTACACTGAAAGGAGACGAGCATAATGAAGAAAGAAGTCCTTATTGTAGCTGGCGCGGGACAGATCAGCTTGGCTATTGCCCGGCGGGTCGGCTTTGAGAAAAAGATCATCCTGGGCAACCGCAGTCTGGACAAGGGTGAGGCCATGGCGAAGCTGATGAACGAGGCAGGCTTCGACGTGACTACCGTGAAAATGGACCTGGGCAAAAAAAGGACATCCTCCATCTGGTGGAGGAGGCCCAGAAGTACGGCGAGATAACCGGCCTTGTGAATGGAGCGGGTGTGTCCCCCAGCCAGGCCCCCATTGAAGCGATCCTGCAGGTGGACCTATACGGCACCGCAGTGCTGCTGGAGGAAGTGGGCAAGGTCATCACGGAAGGCGGCAGCGGCGTCACCATCTCCAGCCAGAGCGGTCATCGTATGCCCGCCCTTACCCCGGAGCAGGACGAACTGCTGGCCACCACGCCGGTGGACGAACTGCTCTCATTGGAGATGCTCCAGCCTGAGAATATCCGGGACACCCTTCATGCCTACCAGATGGCCAAGCGGTGCAACGAGAAGCGCACCATGGCCGAGGCGGTAAAGTGGGGCAAGCGAGGCGCAAGGATCAACGACATCGCTCCCGGCATCATCGTGACGCCTCTGGCCATCGACGAGTTCAACGGTCCTCGCGGGGACTTTTACAAAAATATGTTCGCCAACTGCCCTGCTGGTCGGCCCGGTACGGCAGACGAGGTTGCAAACGTGGCGGAGCTTCTTATGAGCCCGGCAGGAGCTTTTATCACCGGTTCTACGATCCTCATCGACGGCGGCGCGACCGCAAGCTATTACTATGGCCCACTGAAACCTTGACTGTACACCCGAAGGTATAAACCTTATAACATTTCGAGACTTCTGTTTTCCGCGACTTGCCGGTACAATGGGACCATCAAATAACGACAAAGGAGCGCGGAACAATGAGCGAGAAGAAAACCATCACCTTGAACAACGGCGTGGAGATGCCCCTGGTGGGTATTGGCACCTTTATGATGAGCCCGGACGACGCGGAGGCTGCGGCCCTGAGCGCCCTCACCAGCGGCTATCAGCTCATCGA
>CANRKN010000130.1 GCA_947631215.1 uncultured Oscillospiraceae bacterium
AATGAGCGAACAAGAAAGAGGAGGAAACAAGACATGAAACTGACCCGGTCCCAGACCGCCGCCTTCGGCATCGGCGCTGTGGGAAAGGACATGGTGTACGCCCTGTCCGCAAGCTACGTGATGTACTTCTACCAGGACATCCTGGGCCTGTCGGCCACCTTCGTGGGGCTGATTCTGATGATCGCCCGGGTGTTCGACGCGCTGAACGACCCCTTTATGGGCATCCTGGTGGCCAAGACCCGCACCAGATGGGGCCGGTTCCGGCCTTGGCTCATCAGCGGCACGGTGCTGAACGCCTTTGTGCTGTACGCCCTGTTCGCTGCCCCGGACCTTCATGGCACGGGCCTGATGGTCTACTTCGGCGTTATCTACATCCTCTGGGGCGTTACATACACCATGATGGACATCCCCTACTGGTCCATGATCCCCGCCGTCACCGATACCCCCAAGGATAGGGAGAACCTGTCCGTGGTGGGGCGCACCTGCGCCGGCATCGGCTCGGCGGTGGTCCAGGTGGGCACGCTCCTGGCCGTGGCCGCCTTGGGCGGCGGCAATGAGCGCACCGGCTTTGGCCGCATTGCCCTCATCATCGCGGTGATATTCGTCGCGGCGGAGGCCTTCTGCTGCGCCAAGGTGCGGGAGCACGACATCGGGAAGATGGAGACCTCCTCCGTCAAAGACATGTTCAAGGCCCTGTTCCGCAACGACCAGGCCATGATCACGGTCCTCGCCATCCTCATGATCAACGGGGCGCTGTACCTCACCAGCAACCTGGTGATCTACTTCTTCAAATATGACTTCGGCGGCGCCGGCTGGATGGGCAGCTACACCCTCTTCACCACCGTGGGCGGCGCCTGCCAGATATTGGGCATGATGGTGGTGTACCCGCTGCTGCACAAAAAGCTGGGCAACACCAGTCTATTTAAAGTGGCCCTCACCATGGCCATGGCGGGCTACGCTCTCATCCTCGCCATATGCTTTATGGGCCTGGGCTCCAGCATCATACTTCTCTGCGTCTGCGGGGCGCTGGTGTTCGCCGCCAACGGCATCCTCACGGTGCTGACCACGGTGTTCCTCTCCAGCTCCGTGGACTACGGCCAGCTGAAGACCGGCCGGCGGGAGGAGAGCGTCATCTTCTCCATGCAGACCTTCGTGGTGAAGGCGGCCTCCGGCGTGGCGGTGTTCATCACCGGCATTGGCCTGGACCTGATAGGTCTTGTGGGGGATACATCCGAGACCGGCGCGGCGGCGGCTCAGAGCGCGTCTACCATCATGGGCCTGCGGCTGCTAATGACCATCCTGCCCATCCTGGGGCTCACGGTGGCGTTCATCTTCTTCGTGAAGAAGTTCACCCTCACCGACGAGCGGGTGCAGGAGATCGCCGACACCCTGCGCGCCGGGAAGACGGGGGAGGCGGCGAAATGACCGTGGCCATCGTCATCCTTGTTCTCATTGCGGTGATATTGGCGGTGAGCTATGCCGCCTACCGCATCCCGTTTTATCATCCGAACCACACCGAGAGCCCCTATGACCTGCCCCCGGAGGAGCAGTATGACCCCCACCGGGAGACCATGACGGCGCTCATCTCCCAGATGGACGCCATCCCCTTCGAGGAGGTCCGGATATCCTCCTATGACGGGGCGAAGCTCTATGGGCGGTATTACCCTATGGACGAGGATAAGCCCCTGCTGATAGGCTTCCACGGCTTCAAGAGCACTGCCCTGCGGGACATGTGCGGGGCGGGGAAGCTGGCCCGGCAGATGGGGATGAACGTCCTGCTGATAGACCAGCGCTCCCATGGGAAAAGCGAGGGCAGGACCATCTCCTTCGGCGTGAAGGAACGCTTCGACTGCCTGGCCTGGGCCCAGTACGCCGCCAAGCGCTGGCCGGGCCGGCCCATCCTCCTGGCGGGGGTGTCCATGGGCGCGGCCACGGTGCTGATGGCCTCGGACCTGGACCTGCCGGAAGAGGTGAAGGGCATCATGGCGGACTGCCCCTATTCCGACCCCGGCGCCATCATCAAGAAGGTGGGCCGCGAGAGCATGGGCCCGGCGTCCATATTGCTCTATCCCTTCATCCTCCTGGGCGCCCGGCTGTACGGCGGGTTCAGCCTCACCGCGGCGAGCCCCGTGAAGGCGGTGAGCCATGCCAAGGTGCCCATCCTCTTCATCCACGGGGAGGACGACCGGTTCGTCCCCTGCGACATGAGTAAAGAGGCCTATGACGCTTGCACCAGTCCCAAGATGCGCGTCACCGTCCCCGAGGCGGCCCACGCCATCGCCTATATCCTGGACCCGGAGAAGTACGGCAAAGCGGTGCGGGAATTCATCGCCTCTCTGGGCCTGGAAGTCCGGAACTGAAAGTACATAAACAGAATGAGAGCCCCGGCCAATGGCCGGGGCTCATGCTATGTGTTGGAGAGTTAGTGTACGTATTTCTTGAGGGTGGCGCGGATGGCGCCGGGGCCGGCGGTGAGCTCCTTCAGGTAGCTAACAACGGCATCGGCGAGGCCCGCCTCATAGAGGTCCACGTTGAAGATGACCTTGTCGTGCAGGATGGGGGCCACGGCGGCCTCCACGTCCTGGCCGGGCTCCAGCTTCAGGCCCGCCACGTAGGGGGTGACCTCGGCCAGCATGGGGTCGTCGCTGCGCTCGAAGGGCTTGCCCTCGTCGTCCAGGGCCATCAGGTACCGCAGCCAGCCGGCCAGCACCAGGGGGATCAGCTTCAGGTCGTGCACGTCCTTGTCCGGGGCGTCCATATAGGCCTTGATGGTGTTGCCGAAGCGGATGGGTATTTTTTGGCTGGTGTCCAGAGCGATGCGCTGGGGGGTGTCCGGCATGAAGGGGTTGGGCAGGCGGACGTTGATGACCGTGTCGATAAACTCCTTGGGGTTCAGAATGCCCGGGTCCACCACCACGGGCAGGCCCTCGGTGTAGCCCACGGTCTTGATGAGGGCCACCAGGTCCTCGTCCTCCATCTCGTCACAGATACGCTGATAGCCCAAGAGGCACCCGTAGATGGCGAGGCATGTGTGCAGGGGGTTGAGGCAGGTGCAGACCTTCATCTTCTCCACCTTGTCCACCGTCTCCCGGTCCGTGAAGATGACGCCCACGGTGTCCAGAGGGGGACGGCCGTTGGGGAAGAGGTTCTCGATGACCAGATACTCCGTCTCCTCGGAGTTGACGTAGGGGGCGATGTAGGTGCCGGTGGGGGTGATGGTCATGTCCAGGCCCTCCACGCCGTCGTCCTCCAGCATCTTCTGGATGCTGGGGTCGGGCCGGGGAGTGATCTTGTCGATCATGGTCCAGGGGCAGGAGAGCTTCTCCGCCGCGTACTGCACGAACCCGGCGTCCACCTTGCCGTTTTTCGCCCAATTCTCGGCGAAGGCGGTGACAAAGGCGCGGATCTTGTCGCCGTTGTGGGAGCAGTTGTCGGTGCTCACCAAGGCCAGCGGCGCGCCGCCGTGCTGGTAGCGGGCGTAGAGGAGGGCGCATACCCGGCCCAGGAAGCTGGTGGCCTTTTCAGGGCCGGCTTCAAAGTCCGCGGCGATGTCGGCGTGGGTATTGCCGGCGCCGTCCACCAAGCTGTAGCCCTTTTCGGTGATGGTGAAGGTCACCATCTGCAGGCTGTCGGCGCAGAAGTGGCCCTTCAGGGCCTCAAAGTCCTCCGTGCCGGGGGCGGTGAGCAGATAGTCCGCCACGATGGAGCAGATGACCGTCTTGTCCACGGAGCCGTCGGACTTCAGGGTGGCCAGGATGGAGTAGTTGTCGTTGGGCTGGTGCATGCCCTCGCCCTCCCGGTTGACGGCGATGACGCCCCGGTCCATGACGCCCTTCTCGATCATCTCCTGGGCCAGACGGGCCTGGAAGGCCTTGAAGAGGTTGCCGCCGCCGAACTGGATCCAGTAGGGATGCTCCAGGGTCTTGGGGGCGATGTCGGCGCGGTCGAAGGCGGGGATGTGGAAGCCCTTGGCCTCCCACGCGGCCCGCTCGTTTTTCAGGCTCTCGGCAGTCAGTCTCATTTCCTTGTGGCCCCCTTTTCGATGGCTTCCCACAGACCCTGGATGTAGCAGGCACCCAAGGCGCGGTCATACAGGCCGTAGCCCGGCATGGCCACCTCGCCCCAGATCATGCGGCCGTGGTCGGGACGGATGGGGCCGTCGAAGCCGATCTCATACAGGGCCTTCACGATCTCGTACATGTCGAAGGTGCCGTCGCTGGACAGGTGGGCGGCCTCCTCGAAGTTGGTGGGGGAGTGGAACTTCAAGTTCCGCACATGGGCGAAGTGGATGCGGCCCTTGAGAGAGCGGATCATGTGGGGCAGGTCGTTCTTCAGGTTGGTGCCGTAGGAGCCGGCGCAGAAGGTGACGCCGTTGTGGGGGTCGTCCACCATCTTCATCATCCGCTGGATGTTCTCCTCGTTGATGATGATGCGGGGCAGGCCGAACACGCTCCAGGCCGGGTCGTCGGGATGGATGGCCATCTTGATGTCGTACTTGTTGCACACGGGCATGATGGCTTCCAGGAAGTACTTGAGGTTCGCAAAGAGCTTTTCGTCGTCCACGTCCTTGTACATGGCGAACAGCTCCTTCACCCGGGCCATGCGCTCCGGCTCCCAGCCGGGCATGACCGTGCCGTTCATGTCGCCGGCGATGGACTCGAACATCTTCTCCGGCACCAGGGCGTCCACGGCCTCCTGGGTGTAGGCCAGCACCGTGGAGCCGTCGGGACGGACGCGGGCCAGCTCCGTGCGGGTCCAGTCGAACACGGGCATGAAGTTGTAGCACACCATGTGGATGTCTTCCTTGCCCAGGTTCTCCAGGGTCTTGATGTAGTTGTCGATGTACTCGTCCCGGCGGCCCGCGCCGATCTTGATGTCGTCGTGGATGTTGACGGACTCGATGCCGGCGATGTGCATGCCCGCGGCGGCCACCTCGTCCTTCAGCGCCTTGATGCGCTCCTGGGACCAGAGCTCACCGGGCTGGGTGTCGTAGAGGGTGGTGATGACCCCGGTGACGCCGGGGATCTGGCGGATCTGCTGGAGGGTGACGGTGTCGAACTTCGAGCCGTACCAGCGCAATGTCATTTCCATGGTGATGCATCTCCTTCTTTTGCTTTATTGAAAGGTGGTTTTCTTACTGTACATTCGTCCCGTGCCAGAGGCCCGCTGACGGTTTTCACCAGTTTTGGCGGCCTCTCCCACGGCTTATTTATACATTTTACCGTATAAAGGTAGACAGTACAAATAACTCTTTTCTATATTTCTTATATATGTTATGGAATATATAACGAAAACAACATGTGCATTTCTTCAATTTTTTGTTGACATGTTTTTCGTTGCGTGCTACACTTTATACAAATTTGACGGTGTAAATCGCCGTCAATACAACGATTTTCTGAAAAGAAGGAGAAACGCCATGAAGAAATTCATCTCTCTGCTGA
>CANRKN010000131.1 GCA_947631215.1 uncultured Oscillospiraceae bacterium
ACGACGATGCCGGGCTTCATGGCGTTCCACTCCGGGATCAGGGCCATGCACATCCCGATGGCGAACAGCAGCCCGCCCACGACGCTGAGCAGCAGGGTGACAAAATCTTTCTTCTTCATGTGGCAATACCTCCGTTTATTTTTGTCAAAAAGGATAGATGATGTTTATGCAGCCTTGTGCGGAGTCTTGGGGGTGTCAGGCATTTTGGTTATGGCGGCAGATTTTTTCTGGGCAACGAGCTTCCCGGAAGCCCGCAGCCATGCCACCTCATCCCGGACCGTCTCCTCAAAGCTGCGGGTGGAATACCCCAGCTCCGTCTTTGCCTTGGTGGAGTCAAAGCTGTTGTTCCGGGCCAGATTGTAAATAGAAAAGGTGGTCAGCAGGGGCTTCTTGCCGGTCTTGGCGGCTTGCTTCTCCAGCAGCTTTGCCAGGGCGTTGGCGATGCTGATGGGGAGGAATATCCTCATGGGCTTGATGCCCGCCTCTTTTGCCAGGATCGCGGCGAAGTCCTTGAAGGAGACCTCCTCGTTGCCAAAGATATAGCACTCGCCCTTACGGCCTTTGTCGGCAGCCAGGATGATGCCCTCGGCCAGATCACGGGCATCGCAGAGATTGAACGAGCCGTTGATACCCATGGGCATTTCACCGTTGAGGATCTTAATGACCGTGCCGGTCGTCTCGCCAATGGCGTTGTCGCCGGGGCCCAGGATGCCGCTGGGATGCACCACACAGGCGTTCAGACCATGCTCCCGTACAGCGTCCAGCACCGCCTGGGTCGCCATGGCCTTGGAGCGGCTGTAACAGCCCAGCACCTTGTCGGGGTCGAAGTGGTCTACCTCCCGGATGGGCTGACCTTTGGGCAGTTCCGGGATCGCGCCGGTGCTGCTCACATACACCAGCTTCCTGCACTCCGGGTGAGAAAGGCACAGGTCGATCACGTTCTGCGCGCCGCCCACATTCACGTCCATCACCATTTGGTTGTAGTCCGGGTCCATGGACACGATGCTGGCGATATGGAGCATGACGGTCTCCCGGCCTTTGGGGACGGTGAAAAACCGCTCCAGGGATTCCTTATCCCGCACATCGCCCTCCACAATCTCAGCCCCGCGGGGGACGTACTTGATGGCGGGATCGCCTTTCAGAACAAAGGCCCGGACGGTCTCGCCCCGTTCCAGCAGCTTGCGGCACACGATACCGCCCATGAATCCCGCCGCGCTGGTCACCAGATAGGTCGTTTTATTGTCAGTCATTTTGAATACCTGCTTTCTATGAGTTTTGTCCGGATCGCTCCGATGGCTGTATCATAGGCCGCAGATGTTTGGGAAAGGTTCAAGTTTTGTTTGAGAAATATTAAAAAATCTGTTTCTATAAAAATGTTAGACACACGGAAACGGCACGATTGTTTTCGTGGCCTCACATAAGTGGCAAGCAATGCAGAGTGGTACACACTCTGCGAAAATGGGTCATTCTGGCTTCGCGCCGGAATGACCCATTTGCTTGTCAGGGCAGCATCCCCGAACCCCTTTGAACAGCTCCGTGCCGGAGCTGGCTGCGCGTTTGGTGCGAAACGCTTTTTTCCTAATGGCGCAAATACATGGTCTGACAGCCATGTTTTGCGGGGACCCCATGAGGCTATCCCCCGCTGGCTGTCTGACGTGAAAACCTTTATAAGAAACAGGGCGCGTAAGGAAGATGATTTCATGTTCCCGACATGATACAAAAGCCGGTTCTCTCATGTCCTGTCACGCCCGTATATTACACCGTCATAACCATGCTCGCAGGTGCAAAAAAGCACCAAACCGATACCGAGGACATACAAACAAAAGCGTCCCGGCGGGACGCGCAGCCGCACGATTTATCGTGCGATCAAAGGGTTTTAGGGATGCTTCCCTAACAAGCAAAAATGGTCATTTCAGCGGGAAGCCGAAATGACCATTTTTCGCATGTGGTGCTCCACATACACTGCTTGCCAGGATTGCGCGAAAGCGAAAGACGGGTAAGCAGAGAAAACGAAGTTTTCGCGGTATGGGCGCCCACACGCATTGCTTGCCAGTTATGTGCGAGGCAAAATGACTGGCAGGCAATTTTTGCAAAGTGGGGCCCCACATGCATTGCTTGCCAGGATTGCGCGAAGGCGAAAGACGGGCAAGCAGAGAAAACGAAGTTTTCGCGGTATGGGCGCCCACATGCCCTGCTTGCCAGGATTGTGCGGAAGCAAAATAACTGGCGGGCAGGGAAACGAAATTTTTTGCATGTGGCTTGCCTCATGCCCTGCTTGCCAGTTTGTTTGAGCCCTCGGAGGACCGCTTTATTGGACATCTGTTTTGAGCATCAGATATAACTGCGGCCTTGTAAAATCGCTCGCATTCTGTTATCATGCTTTAAAGTAAATTCTTGACCTGTTCATTCTATCCAGGAGGGCCGCCATGAGCGAAGAAGTGAGCAAAACCGAATCCGGCCTCTCGGAGAAAGACCAGGAAGCCCTGGCTATGCTCACGCCCGGTGAGCGGATCATTCTGGAACGCCTGCTGGAACTGCACCCCTCAGACAAAGCCTTTGACCTTTTTGAGATGATGCGGAGCGAGAAGCCCGGAGAGGAAATACCTACTTACTACTTCTCCAATCCAGACCCGTACTTTGAGCGGGAGCCGCTTCCGGCTGACCACATTGACCATGAAAAACAGATAGACGAATCCGGCACACTTCATGTCCAGAACTTTTCTGCGAATGATCTGCCAGAGATCACGCTGACCAAAGAAATCAGCGGGACAGTTTACACGGTCACGGGAAGCTATGACGGGATCGAGCTTCTTGACAGGAAGCTGGAGCGCGTCATGGAGCAGAACATGGCCGACGCGGAGGCAGAAGAATGAGCGAGGAAAAGAAATCTGCTGCTATTGATCAAGCCAATTCTGATAAGGCAGTTGCCCCCAAGAAGGAGGTATCAAATATGTCACGGGCAACTGACAAGATCACTGCATTATATTGTCGTTTAAGTCAAGAGGATTCCCTGGCTGGCGAGAGCAACTCCATATCGAATCATGATGTAATTTATAGAGGAGGGTTTCACCCTCGAAAATTACATCATGACTGCGGCTCATTTGTGACGATTTGAAAAGCAGTTGTGAGGAAAGGAGCAAAAGGAGCAGTCCTCAAACTGCAAGCCAAATCGACACACAGAAAGGAGCCATCAATGGAATCATTATTTGAGCAAATGGGCGGTACATACCATTGGGAGGGTGACTTCCTCATCCCAGACTTGGTGCTGTCAGACACCACTGACTATCATGTAGGCAAGTATGGACGCATGCGCCACCGCTACCTAAAGGAACACCGCAGAGTGCTGTTTAACATCATGCTCACGAACGAGACCCTCGCCAAGCACGTTGCGGACATCGACGCCGCCTGCCGCGAACGGCTGGAGGTCCTGATCCCCGCCATGGCCAAGCAGGAGGGCGTCACAGAGCAGCTCAAAGCAACCGACCAAATGGAATGGGTCCGCAGAATGAACAGCATCAAGAATCGCGCGGAAGAGATCGTCCTTCAGGAACTGGTCTACGACTGAGAGTACTATAACCTCAAAACACGCATTTGGCAAGATCGCCGACGCCGTCCCGGAGCTTATACTTGCACACACCGTCAAGCACTTTTTTCTCGATCAGCGTTTTGGTCAAAGCCGCCGTCCATTTTTGGCTGAAATTCGTATTGCCGAAATATGCGTTGAAGTTCTGCTGCGGGAGCAGAACGTACTCGCGGCCTTCCTCCTTGTTGGCGATATAGTATTTGCACAGCAAAATGCTCGCCTCCACGGGGACGCTGCCCGGCGTCAGCTCGGCTAGGCGTTGGACGACCCTTTCCGGCAGTTCAAAATCCTTATCCCGTAGCGGCCCCAGTTCAAGCGCGTCGGCGAGGATATCGTCAAAACGAAGCACCCACGCGCCTTTTGTATTGGAGGCAAAGGCCGGAACGAGCATCTGCCGGAGCTTATTCGCCCATTGGCCGCGAAAGCCTTTTTTGAGTGCCAGGACCTTATCCAAAACACCCTTGCGAACGGCACTGGGATTCGTTTCCACAAAGGCGATGATATTCTCCACATGCCGGATCAGCCAGCCCTCCCCATCAGGGGTCACCAGCTCCGGAAATTCCTGCGCATATTCCCCATAATTCACCCTGCGCCTCGGATCGTCCAGATCCGGGGCCTTTTTTGTTTTCTCCCCGGAAAGGCTGCACCAGGCCAGCAGCGCCCGGCGGGCACAGTCGATCCTATCATAACCGCTGCCGTCCTCCCGGAAGAGATAGCCGCGGGCCAGGATCGTCAGAACATGGCGAAAACCCTTGAAGTCCATCAGCATGGGAAAGGTGAAGCGCCCCATGTAGGCGGTGCCGCCCTTGCCCTCCGCCTTGTATTCGGGAAACTCTGTGTAGGCCGAAAACTCCTCCCATTCATTCAGCATGTTTTCTCAGCCTCCTTATCCAGCCCCTCCTCCGAGACGCGCTCCGGTCAACGGCCAGCTCCAGCGCCGCTGCCGGCAGCACCTCCAGAATGAACGCCCGCTTGCCCAGGGCCTCCGCACACATCACGGCCTCGTCCCAGTCCAGCCGCTCCAACACCTTCCCCGGTCCAGGCCGGACATTGGGGCGGATCACGTCCAGACAGTTATGGATCAGCCTCTGGCGGTAGTCCTGGCTGTCCGCAGCACCGCGCATCATCCTCTTCATCTGCTCCGTGTCGGTCTGCCGGACGGCCTTGTGCCTCTTTACCTCCATGTCCCGGTGCTGGTCATCCAGGTCCATCAGAATGTCCCCCAGCATCCGGTAGCCGCCGCAGCGGAAGTCACAGAGGATGTTCCGGCAGGACGGCAGCCGACCGGTGAAGACCGTGTAGAGCATCAAAAGCCGATCCTCTTTGGGGGTAAACTGCCAGCTGGATTCCCGCAGGTTGGACAGCGTCGTATGCACGTCATAGGGGGACATATAGGAGAAAGTGTCATACAGTGCGTCCACGGATATCTCATTCTCCCGGTCCTGGGAAAAAAGGATACGCTGTATGTCCTTCCGGTAGTTGCCGGAGGACGTTATGTGCCGGTATGCCTCACAGCGCTGTTTGGCCTTTTCGTAGTCTGCGATGATCGAACGCATACGTTCCAGGGCGTGTGGGTCGAGTCTTTCTTTCCAGCCCAAATCTTTGGCAAAGCTGAAAAGCTCCGCGCTGTCCGCCGGTTCTACCTTTGGTACTTTCGTTTTTCTCCCCAGCTCGCGGGCATAGAACGGCGTGCGCTCCAGGTTGGCCGTGATCTCATCCCAATCGACCC